>DAIMKN010000019.1:0-23443 GCA_036721725.1 Actinomycetota bacterium | reverse complement strand
TGATCCGGGCCAGGGACAGCGCCTGGTGGGCAGTTTGACTGGGGCGGTCGCCTCCCAAAATGTAACGGAGGCGCCCAAAGGTTCCCTCAAGCCGGTTGGCAATCGGCTGTCGAGTGCAAGGGCACAAGGGAGCTTGACTGCGAGACGGACGCGTCGAGCAGGTGCGAAAGCAGGGCCTAGTGATCCGACGACTCCTAGTGGTAGGGTCGTCGCTCAACGGCTAAAAGGTACCCCGGGGATAACAGGCTGATCTTGCCCAAGAGTCCATATCGACGGCAAGGTTTGGCACCTCGATGTCGGCTCGTCTCATCCTGGGGCTGGAGCAGGTCCCAAGGGTCGGGCTGTTCGCCCGTTAAAGAGGCACGCGAGCTGGGTTTAGAACGTCGTGAGACAGTTCGGTCCCTATCCGTCGTGGGCGTAGGAGACTTGCGGGGAGCTGCCCCCAGTACGAGAGGACCGGGGCGGACGCACCTCTGGTGTGCCAGTTGTCGCGCCAGCGGCACGGCTGGTTGGCCACGTGCGGAAGGGATAAGCGCTGAAAGCATCTAAGCGCGAAGCTCGCCCCAAGATGAGGTCTCCCATCCGAAATGGAGTAAGGCCCCTCGAAGACTACGAGGTAGATAGGCCGGAGGTGTACGCACGGCAACGTGTTCAGCCGACCGGTACTAATAGGCCGAGGACTTGGTTCTTGCTCGCGCTCGCTATCCAGTTCCGGGGTCCCGGTGCGTCCGGTGATCCGAGGGCTCGCAGCTTCAGACAACATCCCACGCCTTGGGGCGTCGGGAGCAACCGTTTCGGTGGCCATAGCGGAGGGGAAACACCCGGCTCCATTCCGAACCCGGCAGTTAAGCCCTCCAGCGCCGATGGTACTGCCCTTGAGAGGGGGTGGGAGAGTAGGTCGCCGCCGAGACATCTTCGAACGAAAGGCCTCCCTCGAGGGGGCCTTTCTTCGTTCTCCGCTCTCGCGTCCGGGCGCCGGGGCCGTAAGGTGATGATGAGATGACGAACGAACGCACCCCACGAACCTCGAGCCGAACCGGCGGGAGGTCGGCGGCGAAAAGCGGCCGCGCGAGCGGCGCTCGGAGCTCGACGGCCGGCGGCGGCGGCGCGAAGGGTGCGGGGAGATCCGCCGCGAGCGGTCGCTGGACCGGTGCGGCGAAGGCCGGTGGCGGTGGCCGCTCCGTGGGCAGGGCCGCCGACGCATCTACCTCGAGGATCTCGGGTTCGTCAGGACGAGCTGCCCAGCCAAGATCGGCACGAACGGAACGGTCGGGGAGCGCCTCGGGGAGACCCGTGCGGGGCGCCGGCGGGGCGTCCGGATCCGATCGCCGGAAGGCCGGGCAGGACGCCGGCCTGGCGGACCGGAAGGGGCTACCTTCGGCTTCCGCGGCCGCTCCGGACCGCAGCAGGTCCGATCGGGAGAGCGGGCAGGCGTCCCGTTCGCGAGGATTGCTGGCGGAGCTGCACTCGACGTCGCGGCCGGGCCAGGCGGACCGAGCCGCTCGGGCGTTCGAGGAGGCGGTGGGGCTGCTCGAACGGGGACGTGCCGTTCCCGCCGTGACGGCTGCCGAGGAGGCCAAGCGGGCGGCGCCCCGTTCGGGATCGGTCCGGGAGGTCCTGGGGATGGCGCTGTACCAGGCCGAACGCTACCGGGAGGCGCTGGGCGAGCTGCAAGCGTACCGCCGGATCACCGGGCGCGTCGATCAGAGCCATCTCATCGGCGACTGTCACCGGGCCCTGGGACAGCCCGGGAAGGCCGTCGATGCCGCCAGGGAAGCGCTTCGGCCGGGGCTGCCCGAGGAGGTTCGGGCCGAGGCCACCGTGGTCGGCGCCGCCGCGCTCGCGGACATGGAACGCTTCCCGGAGGCGGTCGCCATGATCCGGTCGTTCCGGACCCGAAAGCAGGGGGCGCGGCCGTTCGACCTGCGGGTGTGGTACGCCACGGGCGACATCCTGGCTCGGGCGGGTCGTCGAACGGAGGCCGCCGAGGAGTTCCGCAAGATCATGCGCCACGAGCCGGACGCGTTCGATGCGGCGGAGCGGCTGGCGGAGTTGGAGAGCTGAAGGCAGGCCCTTAGGCGTCCTGTTCGGCCCGCTTCCTCCAGTACCGAACGAGCCCGGACGCGTTCATCCGCATGGTGCTCAAGACCTCGTAGCGCGAACGCTCCTCCTCGCCGGCGTCGGCGAACTCGCCGTCGGTCGCGTCGCGGAGGATGGTGGTGATCTCGTTGAGGTCGTCGGTGACGCCCATCGCGCCTCGAACGATGTCGCCCCACTTGCGGAGCCGCGCCACGGCGAGCTCGCATAGCGCGTCGGTCTCCGCGACCGGACCGAAGTGACTGAACAACAGCAGGGACCCTACGCGGTCGCGGATGCGTTCGATGCTGTCCGCGCCCGACTCGATGTCGATGTCGGGCGGGGGAGTGGCGGGCCGGAGAACGTTCGCATCCGGCAGATGGATGCCGAGGGCGTCCCCGACGAACACCGCGTCGGTCTCGCCGTCCGCCAGGGCGAGGTGATGCGAGGCGTGGCCGGGGGTGGCCAGGACGTCCAGGTGGCGGTTGCCGAGCGAGATGCGCTCGCCGCCCGACAGCGAACGGATGCGTTCGGTGGGCACGGGATCGACCGGGCCGAACAGCTGCCGCATCCGGTCCTCGCCGTAGACCCGAGCCACGCTCGACACGAGCTTCGCCGGGTCCGCCAGGTGCGGCGCCCCGCGTTCGTGCACCCACACGGTGGCGCGGGGGAATCGTTCGGCGATCCGTCCCACGCCCCCCGCGTGGTCGAGGTGGATGTGGGTGAGCACGATGTGCGCGAGATCGCCGGGACCGATCCCCAGGTCGTCCAGACCCTGGACCACCGCCTCGAACGACGTGGTGGGGCCGGTCTCCACCAACGCCGGCTGGTCGGCTCGAACGAGATACGCGGAGGTGACCCGGGAGGATCCGGCCATGCGCGTGTCCACCGCGGCGATCCCGGGCGCGGCCTCGAACGTTCGGCGCGGAGCGGTAGGCATGGCCGGGGAGTGTAACTCTGTCAGACCCCCTCTCTATCCTTTCGGCACGTGGAAAGGGGGGACCATGGTCTTGGTCAACGTGGTGGTTCTGGCCGGCCGGCTCTCGGACGAGCCGGAGGTCAAGGAGATGCCATCAGGAGATCACGTCACCCGGTTCCGCCTCTACGTCCCGGAAACCGGCAGACGAGTCCTCCCTCTCCCGGTTTCCGCCTGGGACAAGTCGGCCCGGAAGGCCTGCGATCAGCTGGTGAAAGGCGATGCGGTGCTGGTCCGAGGCCATCTGGTCAGGCGGTTCTTCCGGGACGGCGGAGGCGGTCGGTCCGTGACCGAGGTCGTGGCGACGGAGGTGAAGAAGCTCGAACCAGAGACCGAAACCGAATAGGGCTCCGAGCGTCGCTCAGCTCACGGCGTCGACCGGCGGGTCCAGCGGCCGGATCATCATGCCGGTTCTCGGCTTGGGCCAGAAGTAGGTGGACTTCTGGGGCAGGCGCTCGCCGCCAGCGATGACCGAACGCACCCTGTCCACCTCGGTGGGCGGCAGGAGGTAGGCGGCTGCCGCCTGCCCGGCCAGCACTGCCTCCTCCGCAGCGACGGCGTCCGCCACGAACCGGAGGCTCGACGGGTCGACGGCGTCCAGCAACTGACGGTGCAGCGCACAGACCGCCGGCGAGCCGCCGAGGACCTGGCCGACCTCGTGAACGGCCTCGCCGTCCTCCAGGCGGACGCTGCCGATGACGGCCGCGTCGTCCGACAGGGACGCCAGCACCTCGGCCATGTCTCGAACGCGCTCCGGCAACGGCAGGGGCGGGGCGGGGGCGTCCAGCACCAGGCGGTGGATCGGCAGCACCGGCGGCGCCTCCGACGCCCCGTCGACGACGAGCATCATCACGGCGTCCCATGGGCCGGGCCCGTACCGGGCCCGCATCTCCTCCCGGTACTCGAGCGCCACGGTGTAGCGGTGATGTCCGTCCGCGATCATCAGGTCGTCCGCGTCGAACACGGGAGCCGATCCGTCCGCGCGTTCGTCGACCGCCCACAGACGGTGTCGGGTGCCCGCCTCGTCGGTCACCTCTCTGGTCGGGTCGGTCGCCGTGACCTGGTCGAGGAAGCCGGTCACGGGTTCGGACGGTCCGCGGAACACGCCGTAGATGGGGGACAGGTTCGCCCGGACCTCTCGGAGGAGGCGGAGCCGGTCCTCGACCGGGCCCGGCATGGTGCGTTCGTGGGCCAGGATCGAGCCGCCCCACGGCTCCAGGGTGACCTCGCCGATGATCCCGCGGATCGTTCGACTGCGGCCGCCGTAGTGGAACCGCATCTCGTACGGGAAGATCGCCGGACGCGCGGTCGGCGCCAGCGCGCCCTCCGCTCGCCACGTCCGGAGGTGGGCAGCGGCCCGGATATACTGGTTGGACGAGCCGTCGTCGCCCGGTTCCTGCTTGCCCAGGATCAGCCGGATGACGTTGTGGGGACTCAGGCGGTGATAGCGATCCTGGTCGGGAACCGAGATGGTGTCATACGGCGGGGCGGTCACGAGATCCATGCCCCCGACGACCTTGGGCTGGTACAGCAGGCCCACGAACGGGCGTATCTCTGGCATGGGTCCTTTCGAGATCGGACCTGAGGATGCGGGCGAACGAACATGATGACAGCCATGTCTACGACCTCCTCGAGCGAGCCCGAGGTTTCCTGAGCCAGGGCCATCCCGCCCAGGCGGCCATGCTGCTGGCCCAGGCCAAGCTCCTCGAGCCGGACAAGGGGTCGATCCGCGAGGCGCTCGGCCGTGCCTACTACCTGTGCGGGCGGACGGCCCGGGCCCGGCGGGAGTTCGCCAAGGCCGTCGCCATCGATCCGGTCAACGACTACGCTCACTTCGGCCTCGCCCTGGCTTGTCATCGAACGGGTCAACGTTCGCGCGCCATCGCTCACCTCAAGCTCGCCATCGCCATGCGCCCTCAAGCCGACGAGTACCAGAAGGCGCTTGCCCGGATCCAGCCGTGACCGCGAACGACCAGCCACTCCTGGAGCGCTACGACGGGTTCCTGTTCGACCTGGACGGCGTGGTCTACCGGGGCGAGGACGCGGTGTCGAACGCTCCAGCCGTGCTGGAGGAGCTCCGCCGCCGGGGCTGCGTGGTGCGGTACCTGACGAACAACTCCAGCAAGACGCCCCAGCAGGTCGCCGGCAAGCTCGCCGGGCTCGGCGTGCCCGCGACGCCCGAGGAGATCGTGACCTCGGCGGTGGCCACCGCGGCGATGCTTCGGACCGAGGGTTTCGCCGGCGCGTCGGCGTTCGTCATCGGCGAGCAGGGCGTCCGCGAGGCCCTCGATCATGCAGGGATCCGGGTCGTGGACGGCCAGCCGCCCCGGGTCGACCTCGTGGTCATCGGATGGGATCGTTCGGCCGACTACGACAAGCTCCGTCGGGCCACGCTCCTGGTGAGAGCCGGTGCGAGGCTGGTCGCCACGAACGGTGACGCCACATATCCCGCGGCCGACGGGCTCTGGCCAGGGGCGGGCGCGCTGCTGGCGGCCGTCACCACCGCCACCGGGGCCACGCCCACCGTCGTCGGCAAGCCCGCCCGGCCGATGTTCCGTTCGGCGCAGGAGTCCTGCGGCGCCACCCACCCCCTGGTCGTCGGGGACCGGCTGGACACCGACATCGGGGGAGCCGTCGCCATGGGATGGGACTCGCTGCTCGTGCTGACGGGCGCGAGCCGGTACCGCGATCTGATCGGCTCGCCCGTCCTCCCGACCTATCTCGGGGCGGACCTCCGAACGCTCCTGCGTCCGTCGCCGGCCGCCCGGTTCCGACCGGTCACCGCCCAGGACGGGCCGGCCGTGCGCGAGCTCCTGCGAACCTCGGGTCTCAGCTACGACGGAGCCGGGCAGGCCGGCGCTGCGGGGGTGTTCGATGAGGATGGCTCGGTACTGGCGACCGCGACGCTGGACGTGTTCGGCGACTCAGCCCTGCTCCGCTCCGTCGCCGTCCGGCCGGACCTTCGCACGAGCGGACTCGGCTCGCTGGCGGTCGCCGCGGCCACCCGGAACGCGGCCTCGGACGGCGTTCGAACCATCTGGCTCCTCTCGGAGACGGCGCCCGAGTTCTTCGCCAACCTCGGATTCTCTACGGTCGGCCAGGACGAACTTCCCCCGACGGTGGCGGCGTCTCCGCACGCCGCCGGGTGCGAGAGCGCCACCGCGATGCGGCTCGCCCTGCCGGCTCAGCCGTAAGGATCGTCGGGGCGGCGGCGTCGCCGGAAGAGCCCTCGCCGTCCGCGCCGGTCGGGCCGCCGGGGAGGTGGGGCCACCCGGAACCGTTCCTTGGGGAAGAACAGCAGCGCGAGCACGGCGCCGAACGAGAACCCTCCGATGTGGGCGAAGAACGCCACGCCGCCTCCGGAGTTCACGTGCTTCGACAGCGCCCCCACCCCGCTAAACAGCTGGAGGACGAACCACAGTCCGAGCACCACGAACGCCGGCAGATACACGGCCGTGATGACGAAGAAGAGCACCAGCGTCAGCACGCGCCGCCGCGGGAACATCAAGGCGTAGGCCCCGAGCACACCGGCGATGGCTCCCGACGCGCCCAGGTTCGGGATGATGGCGTTCTGGCCACTGGCCGACACCGCCGTCTGGGCCAGCGTCGCCACCACGCCGGCGGCCAGATAGAACAGCAGGTACTTGACCCGCCCCAGCTTGTCCTCGACGTTGTTGCCGAATACCCACAGGAACAGCATGTTGCCGAGGATGTGCAGCCAGCCGCCGTGCAGGAACATCGCCACGAACACCGACGCCAGCCACGACTTGTTCGGACACGCGCTCGCCAGGCCGAGCTGCGAGACGATCTTCACCGCGAACGGCCCCGCGGCCTTCCCGGCGTGCACCAGGTTCGTTCGGTGCAGCAGTTCGTACGGGATGAACGCGTGACAGAAGAAGAACCGCTCCTGCACGACGTCGGAGACGTGCTGACCCGGGATCGACCCCGGCTCCCAGGCCAGGAACACCAGGAAGTTCGCCAGGATGATGGCGATGTTGACGAACGGTTTGCGGAGAACGGGGTTCTCGTCGCGCAGGGGGAGCAACTAGCGTTCGCCCCCCTTCCGGGCCGTTCGCGACGGCCGCGCCCGCAGCCGCCGCTTGGCGAACGCCGCAACCTCCGCGCTGAAAGCGTCCGACCGCTCCAGCATCGTGGCGTGCCCGGCGCCCTGGAACTCCACCAGCGTGGACCGCGGCAGCAGGCGGGCGATGGTCCGCGTCTCCGCGGGGTCCACCAGCCGGTCCCGCGTGCCCAGCATGACCGTCACGGGGACGGTGATCGAGCCCAGCCCCGCCGACAGGTCGTAGCCGGTCATGGCCCGGTACGTGTCCAAGCGGACGGACGGCGGGACGGAGGCGATGAGGTCCCGGACGAACCGGACCTGGGCCGGCGAGGCGTCCCGGCCGAAGCCCGTTCGAACCACGCGGTACGACAGCGTTGTGGTCTCGGCCGTCCCGGCCTCCGCGGCGAACATCCGGTCCACGCGGCTCGAGGAGACCATGAGCTCCATCAGCGAACCCAGGGCTCGCGACTCGAGCGTCGCGCCGGGCCATCGGCCCGCCACCGAGCCCGCGAAGTGCATCCGGGGTGTCGAGGCCACGATCGCCCCGCGAACCCGCTGCCGGGCCGTCTCGGGATGCGTCCCCAGGTAGCGGAGGGTCAGCACCCCGCCCAGGCTGTGCCCGACCAGGATCACCGGGCCTGTAGTCGCGCGGTCCACCACCCTGGCCAGCGACTCCACCGCGAGGTCCAGGCTGAGCTGCCCGGGACCGACGCCGGTGGGCCGGCCATGACCCGGCAGGTCCCACGTCACCACCGACCAGGGGTGGCCTCCCAGGGCATCCTTCTGCTGGTGGTGCCATACTGCCTCTGTCAGGCACCACCCGTGGGTGAACACCAGGGTCCCACCCCGGCCCTCGATGGCCTCGGTGGCGATCCGGGCGGCCTTGGGCCCCCTCACCGTTCCCGGCACGCCTCGAACGGACCCCAGCAGTTCGTCGTCCGGTTCGAACGGCCTCCCCGGGAGCCTCCTGGCCATCCGGCCCACCACGGACAGCCCGACCACGGCACCGGCGGAGGCCAGCATGAAGCGGTGGCCCCGGCCGGTCCGCGGCGTGGCGATCCTCGCACCTGGGGGGCGTTCGACCGTGGCCACGGGCCTCTAGGCCAGCTTCCGGAGTCGCATCAGGTCGCTCACGCTGGCCCGGATCCGAACCTGACCGGAGAGGTAGGAGGAGAAGAGCGAACGCTTCCCGTCGACCAGCGCGACCAGGTCGTCGCTGCGGACCTCGATCCGTATGTCGGCGTCCTCCTTCTCGCCGCTGCGGAGCTTCCCCATCCGGCCGCCGGCGAGCTCGGTCCAGAACGACGTCTCCAGGTCGGTCAGGCGGATCTCGATGCTCCGGCTCTCGGGCAGCGAGTCGGCCAGCTTGTCCCGAACCTCCTCGTCGGCATCGTCGAGCCGGCCGATCAGTTCGCGCAGTTTGTCCCCGACCTCGGCTCTCGTCGCCACGCCGCTCCCCGTTCTCGTTCCCCGAACCGGACGCCGCCCGCGTTCGCTCGGCGAACCCTTTCCGGGGACGGCGTCGTTCGGACGGGCGGCGCGGATTCTACCCCAGCCGGCCGGTGGCACTCCACGGAGCCGAGCGGATCGATGGACTATCCTCGGCGCATGGACGCGGCCTTGTGCACGTAGGGTGCGGCGCCGTCTGGATGCGGAGCTGGTTCGGCGAGGGCTCGCCTCGACGCGGTCGGAGGCCGGGGTCGCGGTCCGGTCGGGGACCGTCCTGGTCGCGGGGCGACCGGCCATGAAGGCCGGCACCCTGGTGGCGCCGGAGGATCCGATCGTGCTGACCGGCCCGCCCCGCCGATTCGTCTCCCGGGGCGGTGAGAAGCTCGAGGCCGCCCTGGTCCGGTTCGAGGTGGACGTGACGAACGCCCTGGCGCTGGACGCGGGGGCCTCGACTGGGGGGTTCACCGACTGCCTCCTCCGGCGCGGCGCGGCCCGGGTGGCGGCCGTGGATGTGGGGTACGGGCAGCTCGACTGGCGGCTCCGGGAGGACCCGCGGGTCACCGTGATGGAGCGAACGAACGTCCGCGACCTCGAACCGGGACAGCTGCCGTTCGTTCCCGGTCTGGTCACCGCGGACCTGTCGTTCATCTCGCTCCGGTTGGCGCTTCCCGCGCTCCGACGGTGCACCACTCCCGGCGCCACGTTCATGCTGCTGGTCAAGCCGCAGTTCGAGGCGGGGCGGGACCGGGTGGGGGGCGGAGGCGTGGTGTCCGACCCCGAGGTGTGGCTGGACGTGCTGGGCGGGGCGGCCGAAGCCTCTCGTTCGAACGACATCCGGCCGCTCCAGGTGATGGCATCGCCGCTGAAGGGACCGGCCGGGAACGTGGAGTTTCTGCTCCACGGCTTGGCGGGCGCCGCGGGCGGCCCCGGTCTCGACGAGAGCGCACTGCGAGCCGCCGTGGACGAGGGCCGCATCCTCCGGGGCCAGCCATGACCATCGAACGCATCGGCCTCGTCCTGCACGTGGGCCGGGCGGGAGCCCGCGACGCGGCCGCCGGCCTCATCGAGTGGTGCCGGGACCACGACGTGCGCGTTCGAACGCTGGCCGGCGAGGGCGTTGGGGAGGAGGAATGTCTGCCGGCCCCCGGGTTCTGTGAGGACCTCGACCTGGTCGTGTCCGTGGGGGGTGACGGGACGCTGCTCCGGGCGGCGCAGCTGGCGAACGACGCCGACGTCCCCCTGCTCGGGGTGAAGGTGGGCCGGGTGGGGTTCCTCACCGAGGTCGAGCCCGCCGAGGCACCCGAGCTGCTGGCCCAGGTCCTGGAAGGCAAGGTTCGGATCGAGGAGCGTCTGGCGCTCGAGGCAAGCGTGGTCGGCGCGGAGGACGCGCCGCCGCAGTGGGCCCTGAACGAGGTCATCGTGGAGAAGCACACCCGCCACCGGCTCGTTCGTCTGGCCACGACCGTCGGCGGCCAGTACGTCACCACGTTCTCGGCGGACGGCGTCATCGTGGCCACACCCACCGGCTCCACCGCGTACTCGTTCTCCGCCCGGGGGCCGATCGTCTCGCCGAACTTGGCCTGCATCCTGGTCACGCCCGTGTCCCCGCACATGGTGTTCGACCGGTCCATCGTCCTTCCTCCCGACGAGGAGGTGCTCCTGGAGGTGCTCCCGGAGGAGTCCAGCTGGCTCTCCGCCGACGGCCGCCGCGGCATCCCGCTCGCGGTGGGGGCGCGCGTGAGGATCCGGCGGGCCGAACGACCCGCCCGGCTGGTTCGGCGGGAGGGCTCGCCCAGCTTCTTCGTCCTGCTCCGGGAGAAGTTCTCGCTGCCGTGGGAGGCGCCGCAGTCCTCAGGCGGTCCGGGCAGTGTCAGACCCCCGGACTAGGATGGGACCGTGCTGGAGGAACTGCACGTGGCCGGCCTCGGCGTCATCGGCGACGCCTGGCTGGAGTTCGCCCCCGGTCTGAACGTCCTCACCGGCGAGACCGGCGCCGGCAAGACGCTCGTCACGGTGGGGCTCGCCCTCAGCCTGGGCGCGCGGGCGTCGTCGGGACTGGTTCGTCCTTCGGGATCCTATCCCTCGGCGGCGTCGGCCTCGGTGGAGGCGCGGTTCGACGTGGGCGGATCCGGCGATCCCGAGCTGCAGGAGTGGGCGGACGGGGGCGAGATCGTCCTGTCCCGAACGGTCCGGGCGGACGGGAAGAGTTCGGCCCGCATCGGCGGAGGCCTTGCCGCCCTGACCGCGCTGGCCGGGATCGGGGAGCGGCTTGTCGAGATCCATGGCCAGCACCACGCCGAACGTCTCCTCGCCACCGCCGCCCAGACGGACTTCGTGGACCGCTACGCCGGGCCGGAGCATCTCGAGACGCTGCAGCGCTACTGCGCCGCCCATGCCGCGCTGCGGCGGGCCACCGCGCGGCTGGAGGTGCTGGACCGCGAGGACCGGGAACGCGAACGGGAGAAGGATCTGCTGGGCTACCAGATCCGGGAGATCGAGGCAGCGCGCGTCACCCCTGGTGAGCAGGCGGCGTTGGCGGAGGAGGCGGCGCGGCTCACCCATGCCGAACGCATCAGGGAACAGCTGGCGGGGGCCGAGGACGCCCTTGCCAGGGAGGACGGTGCCGCGGACGGCGTTCGGCACGCGGCCGGAGGCCTGTCCACGGTGGCGTCGCTGGACCCCGGGGCGTCCGGCCTGCGCGACCGCCTGGCCTCCCTCGTCGCCGAGACGAACGACCTCCTGGCCGAGCTCAGAACCTACTCCGCCACGGTGGAGATGGATCCGGCGCGGCTGGAGGAGGTTCGGGAGCGCATCCAGGCATTGCGTTCGCTGGAACGCAAGTACGGCGAGGGCGAGGAAGGCATCCTGTCCTACCTGGCGAAGGCGTCCGCCCGGCTCGCCTCCGTGGAGAGCGCGGAGGGCGAACGCGACGAGCTCGGACAGCAGGTGGCGAAGCTCCGGCTCGCCCGGGACGAGCTCGCGGCGGCCCTCACCGCCGGGCGGTCCGCCGCCGCCCCTCGCCTGGCGGAGCGCATCACCGCGGAGCTTCAGGAACTGGGGATGCCGGGAGCCACGCTCACCGTCGCCCTGGACCCACTGCCCGAGTCCGGGCCCGGCGGAGCCGAACGCGCGGAGTTCCGGTTCGCCGGCGGTCCTGGTCAGGCCGAGTCGCCGCTGGCCCGTTCGGCCTCCGGCGGCGAGCTGTCCCGGACCATGCTGGCGTGCCGAAGTGTCTTGGCGGCGCTGGACGACGTCCCGACACTGGTGTTCGACGAGGTGGACGCGGGGATCGGAGGCCGAACGGCCGTGGCCGTGGCCAAACGGCTTGCCGAGCTCGCCCGGCGCCGACAGGTGCTGGTGGTGACCCATCTCGCCCAGATCGCCGCGCACGCCGAACGTCACTTCCTGGTCACCAAGGAGAACGGCTTGGCGGGCGTTCGATCACTGGAGGGCGACGAACGGGTTGCGGAGATCGCCAGGATGCTCTCGGGCTCCTCGCGCGACGCCTCGCTGGCCCACGCCCGCGACCTCCTGGCCCAGGCATCCGGCGCACCTGCGGCCGTCGCGCCGGAGGCGCGCCCCAAGCAACCGCCGGAAGTGGGCTCGAGGCAACCGGCCAAGGCGGGACGACGTGGCGCTTAGGGCCCCTCGACGGCGTTCGCGTTCGATGCTGCACCGGGCCCGGGTGGACCGGCGGACAAAGAACCTCCTGCAGCGACTGCAGCCCGGCGAGATCGCCGTCATCGACCACGAGGACCTCGACCGCGTCTCCGCCGAGGGCCTGGTCGAACGCGGCGCCTCCGCAGTGGTCAACGCGGGGCGTTCGATCACCGGGCGCTATCCGAACATGGGCCCGCTCATCCTCGCGGAGCACGGCATCCCACTGATCGACAACGTGGGCCGGCTGCTGCTGACCAAGGTCAAGGAGGGCGACACGCTCCGCGTGGAGGGCGACCGCATCTACTCGGGAGCCGAGCTCATCGCGGTCGGAGTCCTCCAGTCCCACGCCTCGATCACCGCGGACATGGAGGTGGCCCGGCAGCGTCTGGCCGACCAGTTCGAGAGCTTCGCCGCGAACACCGTCGAGTTCATGGCCCGCGAACGCGACCTGCTGTTCGGCGGGTTCGGCCTGCCCGAACTCCGCCATGACTTCACCGGCCGTCACGTCCTGGTGGTCGTCCGGGGCTACCACTACAAAGAGGATCTGGCGGCGCTCCGCCGGCCCTACATCCGCGAGGTGCGGCCCCTGCTGATGGGCGTCGACGGCGGGGCCGACGCCCTGCTCGAGGAGGGATACAAGCCGGACATCATCATCGGCGACATGGATTCGGTTTCCGAACGCGCCCTGACCTGCGGCGCGGAGATCGTCCTGCACGCCTACCCGAACGGATTCGCCCCGGGCCGCGACCGGCTGGTCGCGCTCGGCGTCCCGTTCACCGAGCTGAAGGCCTCGGGGACCAGCGAGGACGTGGCGTTCATCCTCGCCCACGGCAAGGGCGCGGACCTCATCGTGGCGGTCGGGTCGCACGGGAACCTCCGGGAGTTCCTGGACAAGGGCCGGATGGGGATGGCCAGCACCTTCCTGGTCCGCCTGCGCGTCGGCGAGATCCTGGTGGACGCGAAGGGGGTCTCACGGATGTACCGGAGCCAGGTCCGGGGCCGCGACACCATCATCCTGGTGGTGGCGGCGTTGCTGGCAATGGGTGTCGTGGTGGCGGTCTCGCCGCCGCTCCGTCTGCTGGTCAAGCTGCTGTACGACTCGTTCCGGCAGTTCGTGTTCCGGAGGACGCAATGAAGGAGGGCGCGGCCTGATCTCGTTCCGTTACCACCTCGTGTCGATCGTGGCGGTGTTCCTGGCTGTCGCGCTCGGCATCCTCGTCGGCGCCACCGTGGTCAAGCAAAGCGTCATCGACAACCTCACCACTCGAGCCGGCGACGCGGTCAAGCTCTCCAACGAGCTCCGCTCCGAACTCGCTCTCTGGCAGAAGTTCGGCACGCAGAGCCGGCACCTCCTGGTGGGGAACGAACTCGCCTCGCAGTCGTTCGTCATCGTCACCGCGCAGGGCGTCTCGCTGGCCTATGTCGACGGGGTGGTCGGTGTCCTGCGGGACGCCGGCGGGTCCGTCAGCGCCATCGTCTCCGCCACCTCCGCCATCGCGGCGAACGACGCCCCGACCACGGCCCGGCTCGCCCAGCTCCTTTCGGATCCGGCCGGGACGGCCCCCGGCCAGCTCATGATGGACGCCGGCCGGGCCATAGCGAACCGGCTCATCACCGGCCCGCAAGCCGATGACGATTTCCTGCTCAACTTGACCGGCGGCGGCTTCCTGTCCGTTCGGCTGGAGGACGCCAAGCGGATCGCCGAGGTCGGGGGGGGGACGCAGGCGGTCGTCGTGTTGTCGGGCTCGACCGCGAACGCGGTGGTCCCGCCCCAGCAGCTGTTCATCCCCATGCTGGAGACGCTCGCCGCGTCGAACCATCCCACCGCCGCGGGGGAGACCTTGCAATCGACCTATCCGTTCGTCACGCTCGCTCGTCGCGACCGGCGGATCGACGGGAGCATCGTCTCGGTGGACGACGCCGACACGCTTCCCGGCCAGGTCGCACTCGCCATCGGGCTGCACGAGCTGGTCATCAACAAGCGAGGCGGTGACTTCGGCGTGAAGTCGGGCGCGTCGTCGCTGCTCCCGGGGACGTGACGAACGCCCGTCCGCGGGTGGTGGCCCTGGTCGCGGCGCGGAACGAGGCCGCCACCATCGGCGAGGTCGTTCGAAGCCTCGTTCGGATCCCCGCCGTGGGTGAGGTGTGGGTCGCCGCCGACGGCTCGAACGACGGCACGCCCCGTCTGGCCGCAGAGGCCGGAGCCCGGGTCATCACCTCCGCGGCTTGCCACGGGAAGGGTGGCGCACTGGAGGCGCTCCTGGACCGCATCGCGACCGCCGACGTCTATCTCCTGATCGACGGCGATGTCGAAGGGACCGGGGGTGCGGCCGTCGCGCTCCTCGAGCCGGTCCTGGCAGACCGGGCCGACCTCACCATCGGCCGGTTGCCCGCCCTGGCCGGAGGGGGGTTCGGCCTGGTCAAACGAACGTCCCGAGCGCTCATCGCCACGGGGGGTGGGTTCGTCGCGGCCGAACCGCTGTCGGGCCAGCGCGCGGTGACCCGCGAGGCGTTGCAGGCGTGCCGGCCCCTGGCGGGCGGGTTCGGCGTCGAGACCGCGATGACCCTGGACGCAGCGCGCCTCGGCCTGCGGATCGAGGAGGTCCCGGTGGCCATGTCGCACCGGGCCACGGGGCGGGGCGCCGCCGGGTTCGCCCACCGAGCCGGCCAGGGCCTGGACATCCTCCGGGCCGCTCTGCCCCGGCTGGTGGGATGGCGATGACCTCGCCGCTCGCCGGCCCAGCCTTGGCGATGGTTCCCCGGATGGTGGTGCTCGTGCCGCTCGCGGCAGCCGTGGCGGGAGCCGTAGGGTTCGGGTTGGTTCGGCGATGGGAGAGCGAACGGCCGGGCCCGCGGGTGCCGAACGCCACGAACGCTCGAGGCCGGACCCTCCCCGTCGTGCTGGGCTGGGCCGTCCTGGCCGGATCGCTCCTGGCAGTGGGAGCGGTGGGGGCGACCATCGCTGTCATCGGCCACCGTCCCTCCGCGCTCACCACAGAGCGAGCGGCCGCGATGCTGGCCGCGCTCGTCCTGGTGTTCGTCGCGGGGCTGTACGACGACATCCGGGGCGGTCCGGCCCGGGGCTGGCGGGGTCACCTGGGAGCCCTCCGGCGACGCGAGGTCACCCCCGGCATCGTCAAGCTGGTCGTGGCGGTACTTGCCGCGTCGGTGGTGGCGTTCGTCCCGCACGGCCTCGACTGGCGCGTGGTGGCGGGCATCCCGCTGATGGCGGGATGTTCGAACCTGTGGAACCTCCTGGACGTGGCGCCGGGCCGCGCCACCAAGACCTTCCTGTCCGTGGCGGTTGTGCTCCTGGCCCTGCATCCGAGGACCGGGACCACGCTCCTCGTCGCCTCGGTGGCGGGAGCGGCGGCGGCGTTGTTCCCGTTCGACCTGCGCGAACGGGCCATGCTGGGCGACGCCGGCGCGAGCGTGCTCGGGCTCGCCGTCGGGCTCGGCCTGTACGCGGACCTCCCCACGTACGGCCTGTGGATCGCCCTGGCCGTGGTCGTCGTGCTGCACATCCTCGCCGAGACGCTGACCCTGTCGAAGCTCATCCGGCGAGCGCGGCCGCTGCGCTGGTATGACGAGCTCGGCCGCATCCCTGCGAAGCCGGAGACGAAAGTGGCGACCGGTGCCCCCGGCTCTGATAGCATGAAATCCCGTAGTGACTGACCAGCGGAAGTTCATCTTCGTCACCGGCGGGGTCGCCTCGGGACTCGGCAAGGGCATCACCACCGCCTCCGTGGCCCGCCTCCTCAAGTCCCGCGGCCTCCGGGTCACCCTCCTCAAGCTCGATCCCTACATCAACGTCGACCCCGGGACGATGAACCCGTTCGAACACGGCGAGGTGTTCGTGCTGGACGACGGGGCCGAGACCGACCTCGACCTGGGCCACTACGAGCGCTTCACCGACGAGTCCCTGCACCGCGGCTCGAACGTCACCACGGGCGCCATCTACTCGGCGGTCATCGGGAAGGAGCGCCGCGGTGAGTTCCTGGGCAAGACCGTCCAGGTCATCCCGCACATCACGAACGAGATCAAGGACCGCATCCGCAAGCTCTCGGCGAACGAGGGTGCGGACGTGACCGTGGTCGAGGTCGGGGGGACGGTCGGCGACATCGAGAGCCTGCCCTTCCTGGAGGCCATCCGCCAGCTCCGCAACGAGGTGGGCCGGGACAACGTGGCGTTCGTCCACCTCTCGCTGACCCCCTACATCGGCCCGACCGGCGAGCTGAAGACCAAGCCCACGCAGCACTCCGTTCGAGAATTGCGTTCGCTCGGCATCCAGCCCGACGTCATCGTGTGCCGGAGCGACCGCCCCATCAATCGCAACCTCAAGGAGAAGATCTCGCTGCTGTGCGACGTCGAGGTCCGCGGCGTGATCTCGGCGGTGGACGCGGACTCCATCTACGAGGTGCCGCTGATCATGCACGACGAGGGACTGGACACCCTGCTGGCCGAGCTCCTCGGCCTCCCCGACATCGTCCCCGACCTCGCCGAGTGGCGTTCGCTGGTGGACCGGGTCGAACAGGCCACGGAGCCGGTGAAGATCGCCATCGTCGGCAAGTACGTCAACCTCCACGACGCCTACCTGTCGGTGATGGAGGCCCTGAACCACGGCGGGTTCTTCCACGGCGCGAAGATCCAGCTGCGCTGGGTGGCCTCGGACGAGCTGGTCGGTGGCGACGTCGAGGCCGCGCTGGGCGACGCCGACGGCGTGCTGGTCCCCGGCGGGTTCGGCCTGCGGGGGGTCGAGGGCAAGGTGGAGGCCATCCGGTTCGCCCGCGAACAGGAGATCCCCTACCTCGGCCTGTGCCTCGGCCTGCAGACCGCGGTGGTCGAGTTCGCCCGCAACGTCTGCGGGCTGGACGCGGCCAACTCCTCGGAATGGGATGGCGCCACGCCGCATCCGGTCATCGACCTGCTTCCCGAACAGAAGGACGTGGTCGACCTGGGCGGTTCGATGCGACTGGGCGCCTATCCCTGCCACCTCGCGCCCGGCAGCCACGCCGCCGAGGCCTACGACGCGGACGTCATCTACGAACGCCACCGTCACCGCTACGAGGTCAACCCGGCCTACCACCGGATCCTCACGGACCACGGGCTGGTGTTCTCCGGCCTGTCGCCGGACGGGCGGCTGGTCGAGATCATCGAACTCCGCGACCATCCGTTCTTCATGGCCGGCCAGTTCCACCCCGAGCTGAAATCCCGGCCCACCCGGCCCCACCCCATGTTCCGGGAGTTCGTGGGGGCGGCGCTGGCCCGGAGCCGGACGCGTCACGGCGAGCCGGCCGTCGTCGTCGGCTGAGCACCCGTTCGGCCGTGGGGGAGCCCGAGTTCTCCGAAACCGTCTTCGAGGGCCACCTGTTCCGCGTGGACGTCGAGACGTGGCCGGGCGGGCGCCGCCGCGACATCGTCCATCACGTGGGAGCGTGTGGCGCGGTCGTCCTGATCGGCGAGCCCGGGAACGAGCATATCCTGCTGGTCCGCCAGCTCCGCGAGGCCGTCGGCCGCGTCCTGGTCGAGATCCCCGCCGGCGTGTACGACGTGCCGAACGAGGACCCCGAGACCGCCATCCGCCGCGAGATCAACGAGGAAACCGCCTACCTCGCCACCTCCGTGGAGCCCTTGGGCCGCATCCTCACCACCCCCGGCTTCTCCGACGAGGCCATCGACTTGTTCCTCGTTCGCGCCGAACCCGACCCCTCGCTCACCGCGGAGGAGGGCATCGAGACGGTGACGCTGCACCTCGACGACGCCCTCGCCGCCGCCCTGGACGGCTCGCTGGAAGACGCCAAGACGGTCGTCGCGTTGCTCCTCGCTCGCGAACGGCTCCGCTGAGGGCCCTCCCACGCCTCCGGTTCGAACGCCCGCCAAAAGTGGCCCGCCGGTCGCGGGTATGCTGGTCCGGACCGGGAAAGGGGAGGAGTTCGCGGTGATCGTCGGGGTGCCGAAAGAGGTCAAGGACAACGAGTTCCGGGTCGCCGCGACGCCGGAGGGCGTCCTCGAACTGACCCACGCCGGCCGCCGTGTCCTGGTTCAGGACGGCGCCGGGAGGGTTCGTCGCTGCTGCAGGAGCGCTATGTGAAGGCCGGCGCCGGGATCGTGGGGACCGCGGAAGAGGTGTGGGGCGGGGCGGAGATGATCCTCAAGGTCAAGGAGCCCGTCGAACAGGAGTACGACCTGATGCAGGAGGGCCAGCTTCTGTTCACCTACCTCCATCTCGCCGCCGTTCGCCCGCTCACCGAGAAGCTGATCGAACGCAAGGTCGCCGCCGTCGCCTACGAGACCGTGCAGGACACGGCCGGTCGGCTCCCCCTGCTGGCGCCGATGAGCGAGGTGGCCGGCCGCATGGCGCCGCACGTCGGGGCGCGCCTGCTGGAGAAGGAGTACGGCGGGCCGGGGCATCCTGATGGGCGGGGTGTCGGGCGTTCGGCCCGCCAAGGTCCTGGTGCTCGGCGCCGGCATGGCCGGGTCGAACGCCGCATGACCACCCATTCCGATCCCACCTACCTCGAAGAGGGCGTGGTCCTCTACTGCGTGGGCAACATGCCCGGCGCCGTGCCGAACACCTCCACCTACGCCCTGGCGAACGTGACCCTGCCCTACATCCTGGCCATGGCCGAACTCGGCCTGCAAGAAGCGGTTCGTCGAGACCCTGCCCTGGCGCTCGGCGTGAATGCGTTCGGCGGGGCGCTCACGAACCATGCGGTCGCCGAGGCTCACGGACTGCCCTCCTCTCCGCTCGCAGACGTCCTGCCGGGCGGCCCCCGGGTCCGAACCGGGGCATGAGCGCCGAACGAACCCCCCTTCCCACCCCAGCGCCGCAGCCGCTGACCGGTCAGATCGTCAGGTTCCTCGACTATTGTTCGGTCGAACGCGGCCTGGCCCGCAACACCCTGGAGGCGTACCGCCGCGATCTCCGGCGCTATGTGGATTACCTTGCGGCGCAAGGGGTTTCGGACGCCACCGGGGCCGAAGAACCGATGGTCTCCGGGTTCGTGGGTTGGCTCTCCGCTCAGGGGCACGGCGACGGCAAGGCGTATCGTTCGTCCTCCGTGGCCCGGGCCCTGGCCGCGGTGCGAGGCTTGCATCGCTTCCTGCTCCGAGAGGGCGAAACGTCGAACGACCCCGCCAGCGGCGTCGTCCGGCCCAAGGTGCCGCGCCTGTTGCCGCGGCCGCTGTCCGTCGCGGACGTGGAGGCCATCCTGGCCGCGCCAGCCGAGGGGAACACCGTGGGCCTGCGGGATCGCGCGATCCTGGAGACCCTGTACGGGGCAGGGGTCCGGATCTCCGAGCTCGTGGGCCTCGACGTCGACGACGCGGATCTGGAGGAGGGGAGCGTTCGAGTCACCGGAAAAGGAGACCGGCAACGGCTGGTGCCGCTCGGCCGGTTCGCCGTGGCGGCGATACAGTCCTACCTGACCCGCTCCCGCCCCGCGCTCGCGGGCGTTCGAACCGGCGCCGCACTGTTCCTCAACCAGCGTGGTGGCCGCCTGACCCGACAGGGGGCGGGACAGATCCTCAAGATCGCCGCGACGCGGGCGGGCGTTCGAACGCGGGTCACCCCGCACATGCTCCGGCACTCGTTCGCCACGCACCTGCTGGAGGGCGGGGCGGACGTTCGGGTGGTGCAGGAGCTCTTGGGACACGCCTCGCTCGCCACCACGCAGATCTACACGCTGGTCACCGGGGACCGGCTGCGGGAGGAGTACTTCACGGCCCATCCTCGAGCCCGGTTCGCTCCGGAGCCTCCGGCGGAGGGCGCATCGGCCGAGGACGGCTCGGAACCGGGGCCGAGGGCTGGGTGACGGCGATGCCGGTGCTTCGCGTGGACCGAGTGCTGTTGATCGTGTGCGACTCGTTCGGAGTGGGAGCGGCGCCCGACGCCGAGGCCTACGGCGATGCCGGCTCGAACACCCTTGGTCACGTCGCCGCTTCCGTCGGGGGGCTGCACGCACCGAACCTCGCGGCTCTCGGCATGGGGTCGCTCGCGGAGATCCAGGGCGTGGCCCCGGGCGGGACGGCGGGAACGGCCCACGGGAAGGCGGCGGAGCGTTCGGCGGGCAAGGACACCACGACGGGCCACTGGGAGATCGGCGGCATCGTCCTGGACGGTGCGTTCCCGACCTATCCGAACGGCTTCCCGCCGGAGATCATCGAGCCGTTCTCCCGCGCCATCGGACGCGAGGTCCTGGGGAACCGGGCCGCGTCGGGGACCGAGATCATCGCCGAGCTCGGGGAGGAGCACGTTCGAACCGGGCGGCCCATCGTCTACACGAGCGCCGATTCCGTGTTCCAGATCGCCACGCACGTCGACGTGGTACCGCTCGAACAGCTCTACGAGTGGTGCCGCGGCGCGCGGGAGATCCTGACCGGCGAACACCGAATGGGCCGCGTCATCGCCCGGCCGTTCGCGGGGCCGGCGGGCGCGTTCGCCAGGACCCCGGACCGCCGCGACTTCTCGGTGGCACCACCCGGCGACACGGTGCTCGACCGCTGCCTGCGGGCCGGGGTCGGTGTGTTCGGCGTGGGCAAGATCGGCGACATCTACTCGGGACACGGCCTGAGCGAGTACGAGTACTCCCGTTCGAACGACGACGGCATCGACATCACGCTGTCCTACCTCGAACGCACCCGACGCCCGCTGCTCGTCATGACGAACCTGGTCGACTTCGACTCGAAGTACGGCCACCGCAACGACCCTTCGGGCTACGGCGCCTGCGTGGAGGCGTTCGATGCGCGCATCCCGGAGCTGCGGGACGCGGTGGGGGGCGGGCTGCTGTTCATCACGGGTGATCACGGGTGCGACCCGATGGCGCCGGGGACCGACCATACGCGAGAATTCACGCCGGTGCTGGTGGCGGGAACGCGTCGCGACGAGACGGTCGATCTGGGGGTCCGTGACGGGTTCGGCGACCTCGGAGCCACGGTGGCGGAGGTGCTGGGGGTGCCGTTCGACGGGCTAGCCGGGACCAGCTTCGGCGGGAGCTTGGGGTGACCGGCTCCTCCGGGGCGTTCGATCCGCGCGACGTGGTGACGCGCAAGCGAGACGGCCTCGAACTCCGTCCCGAAGAGTTGCGGGCGTTCGTCCTGGCGTACGGGCGAGGCGAGATCGCCGATCACGTGGTCGCGGCGTTCCTCATGGCCGTCTACCTCCGTGGGCTTTCGCCGACGGAGACCGCCGTGATGACGTCGGCGATGATCGCGTCCGGTTCGACGCTTCCCCTGTCCGGCGTCACCCGGCCGAAGGTGGACAAGCACTCCACCGGAGGGGTCAGCGACGGGGTGACGCTGGTGTTCGCTCCCCTGGCCGCGTCGCTCGGACTGGCCGTGGCCAAGCTCTCTGGTCGCGGCCTCGGACACACCGGCGGGACGCTCGACAAGCTCGAGTCGATCCCCGGCGTTCGGACCTCGCTCACGCCCGAGGAGGTCGAACGCCAGGTCGAACGGGTGGGATGCGTGGTGGCCGGACCGTCGGCGGACCTGGTGCCGGCGGACGGCGCGATGTACGCGTTGCGAGAGGCCACCGCCACCATCGAGAGCATCCCGCTGATCGCGGCCAGCGTGATGTCGAAGAAGCTCGCGGTGGGCACCGATCTCATCCTGCTGGACGTGAAGGCGGGGAGCGGGGCGTTCATGAAGACGCCGGCTGCGGCGGACGAACTGGCCGCGGCCTGCGTTCGGCTGGCCTCGGCGCATGGACGGGCCGCGCGGGTCGCGGTGACCGACATGTCGCAGCCGCTGGGCTCGGCCATCGGCAACGCGCTGGACGTGGCGGAGGCGGTTTCGGTGTTGCAGGGACGTGACCGGGGAGCGCTGCGCGAACTGTCGGTGGCGTTCGCGGCGGCGGCGGTCGAGGCGCTCCTGCCGAACGTTTCCGATGGAGCGGCCCGAGCGGAACGCGCTCTCGGCGATGGTTCCGCCGCCGTGGCGTTCGGCCGGATGGTGGAGGCGCAGGGCGGCGATCCTCGAGTGGCGGAAGACCCGTGGGCGATCCTGCCGCGGGCGCCCGTCGTGACGGAGTTGGCGTTCCCGTCCGAGGCGGGGTGGGTTCGAACGATCGACGCGGAAGCGCTGGGCCGAGCCGGCGTGGCGTTGGGGGCGGGGCGGGTGCGCAAAGGGGACCCGGTCGACCCTGCCGTCGGGATCGAATTCCTCGTTCGCCTGGGCGACCGGCTCGAACGCGACCAGCCGGTGGCCCGGGTGCACGCCAGGACGGAGGAGGCCGCAGAGGTGGCGGGGGAGCGGATCCTGGCGGCGGTCGGCGTGGCAGCCGAACCCGTGGAGCCGCCCGCACTGGTCTACGGGTGGCGCTCCACGGAAGCGGGCCCGGACCGGGGATGATGGGCCACATGGTGCCTGCTTCGAGCGGCCTGCTGGGGGCGGTCAGCCTGCATCCGCTGAGCGTCCTGTACTTCGCCGCCGCGCTGGCCGTCGGCCTGGTGGTGCACGAGTACGCTCACGCCTGGGCGGCCGTCCGGTTGGGCGACCTCACGCCCCGATCCATGGGCCGCCTGAGCCTGAATCCCAAGGTCCACGCCGACCCGTTCGGCACCGTGGCCCTTCCGGCCATCCTGCTGCTGGTGGTCCTGTTCTCGGGGTCCGGGTTCGTGTTCGCCTACGCCAAGCCGATGCCGGTCAACGCGTGGAACCTCCGGAACAAGTCGCGCGATCCCGTCCTCATCGCGATGGCCGGTCCGGTGGCCTCGTTCCTGCTGGCCGTGGTGTTCGGCGTGGTGGGCCGGGTGACGTGCGGGACGGCGGTGCTCACCGACATCCTGCGCGACGCGGTCTTCGTCAATGTCATCCTGGCGGCGTTCAACCTTGTGCCCATGCCGCCGCTGGACGGAGCCCGGGCCATCTCGCAATTCTTGCCGGTCCGAGCGCGGGAGGTCATGGGGAACCTCGAACAGTTCGGCGCGCTGTTCATCCTGCTCGTGCTGTTCATCCTCCCGCGGTCCGGCCTGGTGCAGTTCGTCGACACCATCGCGAACGGACTCCTCAGCCTGATCCCGGGCTCCCACTGCCTCAGGTTCTGACCACCGCCGGGGTCCGGGCGGCGTTGTCGGGTGATTGAAGCGCGCCCGGCGGCCGGTAGGATTGCCGCAGAACCGATCTCCTACCGCCCCGGCGAGGCGCCAGCCATGACCGAAACAACCGAAACCTCCCTATTCCTCGTGGAGACGCCGGTGTTCTCCGGACCCTTCCGGCTG
>DAIMKN010000018.1:18967-23448 GCA_036721725.1 Actinomycetota bacterium | reverse complement strand
CTCGGGTCGGGTTCTCCGGGTCGACGAACGTCCGGATGTTGGTGACGCCGAGGGGCCCGATGACCTCTTCGCGCTTCGGCGAGGCAAGCCAATGCTTGGTGTCCTTCACGTCGTGATGAGCGATCACGGTAGGCATGCTGTCTCCTCTCCGTCGTGTGCCCAGCGGTACCGCCGGGCCAGGTACGCGGGATGATACGCCCTCATGCCCAGCGAAGGCGAGCGCGGGCGGTGCCGGCAGTCGCACGCGCCGCGGGGGGCCGCTGGCACACCCCGCGAGCGCCAGCGCGAAGAATCTCGGCGACGGTTGCGCGAGCGAGACGATGGCCGCGCATGCGAGTGTGCTGACGCCTGACTCGCCCCGGGGGGCGCACCGTCGTCGGGTTGGGGTCGGCCTACTTGATCTTCTTCCGCTGGCCAAGAGCGTGGTCGTGGAGCTTGGCGATCAGCTCCTTGAGCTTGATGTCGAGGACTACCAGGGGTCCTAACCTACTGCTTGGTAGGTTCGATTGCTGTCCTGTTTGGTCCACTCGATCTATTTGCTTTCCCAAGCCAGTTCCGCACGTCACGCGCTCGGGTGACGTTCGCATCGCTCCACCAGAAGAGTCGTCAGTTGAACCCCGGTTCGGCCGGCACCGATACCCCTGACTCGATGACATCGCGCTCTTCGAACTCGAACCCGGATGCAAGACGGAGGTACGCGCGCTCGGTGACTTGGATTCTCCGGCGTCGGATAGGACGGACCGAACGGCAGCCCACGATCGCCAGCGTGAATCACTGCCGGCGACCGCCGGCAGCTGGTCCTTTGCAGGGCCTTTCGCGGGAACATGATCTTCTGACCGCAAGGCCGACGCCCCGAGCAACCAACCCCCCACATCGAACGGCCGTAAACTTCGACCGTGCTGACCTGCGCGAATTGTCGCAAGGAGAATCCCGAGGACTTCGAGTTCTGCCCCTCCTGTGGAGCGTCGCTCAAGCCGGCCGACTCGGCCGTCGAGGAGCGCAAGCTGGTCACCGTCCTGTTCGCGGACGTCACCGGCTCGACTGAGCTCGGCGAGCGCCTAGACCCTGAGCGCCTTCGCGCCCTCCTCGACGCCTACTTCTCCGCGATGGCCGCAGCCATCACCTCCTGGGGCGGCACCGTGGAGAAGTTCATCGGCGACGCCGTCATGGCCGTGTTCGGGGTCCCCGTGGTTCGGGAGGATGACGCGGCGCGAGCGCTCCAGGCCGCCCTCGAGATGCTCGCCAGGCTGGACGCTCTGAACCACGAGTTCCTCGAACGTCACGGGGTCACGCTCCGGATCCGGATCGGGGTCAACAGCGGCGAGGTGATCGCTCCGGTGGGCACGGCGCTCGAGCAACTCATCGTGACCGGCGACGCGGTCAACGTCGCGGCGCGACTGGAGCAAGCGGCCGAGCCGGGAACGGTGCTGGTCGGCGAACGCACGTACATGGCCACCCGCAACGCTTTCCGGTTCGGGCCGGGCCGCGCCCTCGAGCTCAAGGGGAAGTCCGATTCCATCACCGCCTATTCCCTGGTGGAGGCGCTCCCCGAGGCGAGGCGGGGAGTCCCCGGCCTCTCCTCTCCCATGGTCGGGCGGGACCGCGAGCTGGGAGCCCTCGTCGGCCTTCTGGAGGAGACGATCGAGACGGACCGGCCGCGGCTGGTGACGCTGTACGGACCGGCTGGGATAGGCAAGAGCCGCCTGGTACAGGAGTTCGTGAGCCTCGCCACCGGCCGATACCCGGAGGGGACGGTCCTCCGAGGACGCTGCCTGGCTGCCGGGCGTGGCATCACGTACTGGGCGCTGGGCGAGATCCTGCGCGCGGCCTGCAGAGTCGGCCTTGACGACCCCGTCGACGTGGCCGGAGACAAGCTCCGGTCGGGCCTGGGTCAGATCCTCTCGGTCTTGGATCTGAGGGAAGAGGAACTGGAGCACACGGTCTTCGCCCTGGCCACGACGGCCGGCATCCCCCTCCACGACAACCCGCTGGAGCGCATGGAGCCCCATGGCGTTGCCGACGAGCTGGGCCGCGCCTGGCCCAGGTTCGCCAGCGCCTACACCTCGCGGGGTCCCGCAGTGTTGGTGGTGGAGGATCTCCATTGGGCCGAGGACCGCCTGCTCGACATGCTCGAGCGGATCCTTGCCAGGTCCTCCGGGCCGCTCGTCCTGGTGGCCACCGCTCGCCCCGAGTTCGCGCACGCCCATCCGGCTTTCGCGGCAGGCCGGGAAGACACCTCCTCGATCTCGCTGCGGCCGCTCACCCAGGACCAGGGCGCCGAATTGGTGGAAGGTCTTCTCACCACCTCGGACCTACCGTCCGAGTTGCGCAAGGACATCCTGGCCAGGGCGGAGGGCAACCCGTTCTTCGTGGAGGAGATCATCCGCCGCCTGATCGACGAGGGAGGCCTGGCCCGTGATGGCGACCGGTGGAGGGCCACGCCGCTCGCCCGTACCACCGTCTTGCCCGACACGATCCACGGGCTGCTCGCCGCGCGGATCGACGGCTTGGCCCCCGAGGAGAAGCGGGTCCTGCAGGAGGCGGCCGTTGTAGGGCGAGTCTTCTGGGAAGAGCCGGTGGCCCGGTCCCTGGGGAACGGTGAGGTCGGGGGCGCCCTGTTGGAGCTGGAGCGCAAGGGGCTGGTGTTCGCCCGGCCCACATCGAGCATCGCCGGCCAGGTGGAGTTCACGTTCAAACACGCCCTCGTCCGGGACGTGGCCTACGCGAGCCTGCCGAAGGCACGCCGGGCCCGAGCCCACGCGGAGCACGGGGCCTGGATCGAGCAGCTCGCTGGCGACCGGATCGAGGAGTTCGCCGAACTCCTCGCCTACCACTACGGCACGGCCGCTTCCGGAGAAGACGCGGACCTGGCGTGGAGCGGCGATCCGGACTCGCAGGAATCGGTTCGAGCGAAAGCGATCGAGTCGCTGCTGCTGGCCGGCGACGTGGCGCGCCGGCGGTTCGCCATCGAGAAGGCCATCGAGCTACACGAGCAGGCGCGGACGCTCGCCGGCTCCGATCTTGAACGAGCCCGGGCTCTGGAGGAGATCGGCGGCGACCACGCGGCCACGTTCCACGGCGACGAGGCGGTCGCCTCCTACTTGGAGGCCCTCGCCCTGCTACGGGCCGACGGGACCGCGTCCTCGGCTCGGGCAAGGCTCTGCTCGAAGACCGTGCTGATGTCGACGCAGAAGTCGGGGACGTTCCGGGTGCAGCCCGACCCCTCGCTCCTCGACGAACTGATCCAAGAGGGGCTGGCAGCGACGGAGGACGACGAGTCGCGGGCCTGGCTCCTGGCCCTGACCGGAGAGGTCGCCGTGTACTGGCGGTCGATGACGCGCGACGATCCTATCCCGATGGAACAGCGCATCCAGGCGATCCAGGAGGCATTGGCGCTCTCCGCGTCGCTCGACCTACCGGCGGTCCAGTTGCTCGCCCTCAGGTTCCTGAGCGACCTGTACGACATGGAGGGGTCCTACGGGATGGCCGTGGAGACGGCCCGGCGGCAGCTCGCGTTGGTGGATCGCGTCGAGTCCCCCGCGGAGCGCGCGATGACCGTGTTCGAAGTCTCGAATGTGCTGTCCGATCTCGTCGGCGAGTACCAGACCGCCATCGATCTCGCCCGGGAGTCCTACACGCTGGCCACGAGCCTGAGCCCGCACGAGCGCATGCACGGGCTCTATGGACAGATCCACGCCCTCTATCACCTGGGGCGATGGGAGGAGGTTCTGCCGCTTCTCGACGAGCACCTCGAGTACTTCGGGTCGGAGGCCGATGTGTCCTGCTTCGGCGTTCGAGGAGGCGTGATGTTCGGCGCGATCACGCTCGCCCGGATGGGTCAGGTTGAGCGTGCCATCGAAGTCGCAGCGATGGTCCCGGCTATCGGCCGGGCCCTACGAGCGGAGGGGGTGCGCGCCTGGCTTGCCTCGGCGGCAGGGCTCCATGAAGAAGCCCGAACGCTGGCAGCTGATCTCCTTGCGAGAAGTGATGCGTCGTGGCGAGCGCCGGAGTCCGCGCTGGCGATGCTCGAGGCCCTTGCCGCGCTCGGGGACCTCGAAGCGCTGGCCGAGCAGGTCGCGTCTGTGCGTCGGTTCGCCGGTGCCCTTGCGTTGCTGACCCCAGCATGCGACCGAGCCGAAGGGCTGGTTCGGGCAGGCGCCGGCGATCTGGAGGCTGCGGCAGTCTCGCTCCGCCGGTCCCTGGACGCATTCGAGCGTCTCGGCGAACGGTACGAGTCCGCCAGGACGAGGGAGGTCCTGGCAGGCGTATGGCCTGGCGAGGAGGCACGCGACCTTCTTGCTGAAGCCCTGCAACACTACGACGAGCTGGGCGCCAGACCTGACGCCGACCGGGTCCGGAACCTCCTGGGCGATGCACCTACCAGTGCGTAGGTTCGGGGCCTGTGGACATCGCGATTGCTCGCTTCCGACACCTCACGGGAAGCCGGCCGTGGTCGGCCCGAGGTTCGAATACGAACCGTC
>DAIMKN010000018.1:10734-18867 GCA_036721725.1 Actinomycetota bacterium | reverse complement strand
ATCGGCCGCGGGGGAGGATCTGCGCCCACGGGACCGTCGTGACTCGCCGAAGGTAGGACCCATGACCGCTCGGCTACGTCGAGGGCGCCGATGCGACGAGCCCGTGCCGGCAACGGGGGACTGAGATACTCTCCGCGTGAAGCGCACGGCCGGCCGAACCGACAAGCGATGAGCGAAGTACCCACGCTGGCATCCGATCCAGTCCTGCAGGCGCTCGGTCCACTGGCCTTTCAGATGCGTCGGGGCGTCGCCTCCGTGGTGGGACGGACGGCCGAACTGGCCGCCATCGAATCCGAGCTGGCGGCGGCTCGAGAGGGACTATCTGCGGTCACCCTGGAGGGCGAGCCCGGGATCGGGAAGACGCGCCTGCTGCTCGCGGCCACCCAGCTCGCCGTGGAGCGAGGGTTCACGCCCGTGGCCGTGGCCGCCGACGAGGAGCTCCGCGGGCCGTTCCTCCTGATGCGTTCGATCCTCTCCTCGATTCCGGCGACGGAGGCGGGCGATGGCACGGCGGCCCAGGACATCCTGAAGCGAGCGCTCCGAGCCCTGTCCGGGCACGACGATGCCAGCCTGGAGAGCCTCCCCGCGGACCAGAAGCTGCTTCGGCAGTTCGATCTGGCCACTCTGGCCATGCGGGCGCTGGCCGCCGTGAAGCCGCTGGCCCTGTTCGCCGACGACATCCAGTGGGCGGACGAGGACAGCCTGCGGGCGCTCCGTTACGTGGTCAGGACGGACGCGGCCAGCCCGATCTTCCTCCTGCTTGCCATGCGCCCGGAGGAGACCGCGCAGGTCACCGAGGCCGTGACGCTCATCGCCGACATGGAGCGCATGGGCCTCATCCGCCGGGTGAAGCTGGGCCGCTTCACGCAGATCGACACCGCCGCGTTCCTCCGCCAACACCTGGGGGGACCGGTCGACGTGAACAGCGCGGCGACGATCCACGCCCAAGCCGAAGGCGTCCCGTTCATCCTGGAGGAGCTGGCCCACGCGTACCGCGACGCCGGGATGATCCAGCAGATCGACGGTGTGTGGTCGGTGGCGAAGAACGCGGATCGGCTCGCTCCTTCCGCCGTCCAGACGCTCATCCAGCGCCGCTCGGGTCGGTTGCCGGAGGAGACGAAGGCGTCACTGTCCGAAGCGGCGGTCCTGGGGCGGAGCTTCAGCTTGCGGGACCTCCTCGCGGTGAAGGCCACGCTGGGGGACCCCGTCGCGGAGACCGAAGCCGGCCTGGCCGAGTCGATGGCCCCAGCCGTGGCCGCGGGCTTGTTGGCCCAGCACCAGGCGGGCTCGCCGGCCGACTACAGCTTCACCCATGAGCAGGTGCGGCAGTTCTCCTTGGCTTCGCTTTCCCCTCCGCGGCGGCGGGCCATCCACGCCGCCGTCATCCGGATGCTCACCGAGGACGGCGAGCCGCCGGTGGAGAGCCTGTCCATGCTGGCCCATCACGCCGCGGCCGCCAGCGACACCGAACGGTGCGCGCGCTTCTCGGTCGGCGCGGCCCACGCGGCCCTGGCTTCGCACGCCCCGGAAGAGGTCCTCCGAGCGGTCGAGGTGGCCCTGCCCCTGGCCACGGATCCGAAGGACCGGGTCGACCTGCTGTCCCTCCGCGACGACGCCATGGACATGCTCCGGCGGCCGCAGGACCGGCTGGAGGCCCTGGCCGAACTGGCGGCCCTGGCGGACGCCCTGGGCGATCCCCACCTGGAGCTGGACGTGATGCTGCGGCGGGCTGCCGCGCTCCGATTGGCGGGAGAAGAGGACCGGGCCGCCGTGATGGCTCGGCGGGTGGCGGAGCTGGCCGGGGAGCGAGGCGACACGAAGGCAGAGCTGGCCGCGTCGCTCGAGCTCGGGCAGTCGCTGGTTCGAGCCGAGCTGGGCGAGGGGTTCGTCCCTTCTGCCGCCGAGGTGGACTTGGACGCTGCCGAGGCGGCTTTCGCCCGAGCCGCGGCGCTGGCGGAGGAGCTCGGCGACGAGGCCTCGCTGGCCGCGGCTAGCCGAGAGCTCGGCTGCCTCCAGGTCGGTCGGGTTCGGGCCTGGTTCGTCGATCGGGTCAAGGCGGGCGAGCACATCCCCATCATGGCCAGAGCGGCAGGAGGTGAGTCCCTCGACGACATCTTGCCCACGCTGCCGGTCGCGCCGAACGCCCTCGCCGCCGGGGGGCATTTCCAGCATGCTCTCGCGCTGTTCGAGAAGATCGGGGATCGGCGCGGAGTGATGTCGACGATCATCGCCATGGCCTATCTGAACTTCGGTCCCGACATCCACATCGGGGCCAACCCCGCACAGCGGATCGAGGAGATCCGGCGCCTAGCCACCCGTATGAGGTCGCTCTCGAAGGAAAGCGAGCGCGCCGCCGCGGACGCTCAGATGGCATACGGGGTCCATGTGTTCGCACGGGCCAAGGTCATCCCGGACCTGGCCATCTCGCGAGGGGAGGAGGCGTACTGGGCGGCCAAGACCCTGGGCGACCGCTCTCTCGAGTTCCTGGCCGCGGGCGGAACGGCAATGGCGTTCCTCGACCTCGGTGAGATCCAAGAGGCCGAACGCTGGCTGGGCCTTGCGGCCAGGGCCGCCACCGGGGCGCCAACCCCGCTGCGGGCTCGCCGCCTGGAGCTGTGGCGCGCACTAGCCCGAGCCGCGGCAGGGGACGCCGCCGGCATGCGCGAGCACTTCGACCGGGCGCTGCAGGCGGCAACGGAGCAGGGACGCCCGGCGGGACGGTGCGAGATCCTGGCTCGCCTGGCGCTGGAGGCGGCCCGTCTGGGAGCCGAACGTGCTGACGAGGAGCTCCTTGGCTTGGCGGAGCGCTCGGCCTTGGAGGCGAAGGCGCTGGTGCCGTTGTTCGTGGCGCACCAGCCCTGGGGCGTCCAGGCCGACGCGGCCTTGGCCGAGGTGGCGCTGGCTCGCGCCGACCTCCCCGCAGCCGCCCAGGCCGGGCAAAGGGTGGCCGGTGCGCTCCAGGAGGCCATGCGCGAGGACGTCTATCCGGAGATCCTTCTGCCGACCGCCCGGGCAGTACTCGCGGCGGGTGAGGAGCCCGACAAGCAGATGATCCGGATGTACCTCCAGCTCCTGCTGGCCATGACCGCGCAGCGAACCGTGGATGAAGGGGTCCGGGTCCGATGGTTCAGAGGCCCGATCGGCAGGGAGTGGACAAGGCTGGCCGGGCCCGTGGGGGACGCTGCGATGGCCGGAGCGGCTGCCAGCGGCGCGCTGTCGGCGCTGGGCGAGGACGAGCGCCGGCTGCTCGGCCTGCTGACCGAGGGATTGACAACGGAGCAGATCGCGGAACGGGTGGACGCGCCCGTGGAGTCTGTTCGGCTGAAGCTCCAGCAGATGTTCGCCAAGGTCGGCGCGTCGTCGCGCGGAGAGGCCACGGCCTTCGCCCTGCGCGAGGGGGTCCTGTAGCGATGCTGCGGGCCAGGGTTGACCGCCATCGGTGCATCGGGGCTGGCAATTGCATCACGATCGCCCCCTCGGCCTTCGACTGGCACGATGGCGACTTCGCCAAAGCGGACGTCGTCGACCCCGCCAGCGTGGAGGACGAGCTCCTGCGGGAGGCAGCCCTGGCCTGTCCCACGCTGGCCATCGTGATCGAAGAGGTGCAGGAGTTCCTGCCGTGGCAGCTCCGGACGGCCGAGGCAGGCCGGCCCCGCCGGGTGATGAAGACCTTCATGTTCACCGACATGGTCGGCTCGACGGCGCTGGTGGAAGCGCTCGGGGACGAGGCGTGGGCAACCCTGCTGCGCTGGCACGACGACACCCTTCGCTCGCTGTTAGCCGCGCACCAGGGCGAGGAGATCAGCGATACGGGCGACGGGTTCTTTGTCGGGTTCGACTCTCCGGAGGCCGCCCTGGCGTGCGCCGTGGCCATCCAGCGGCGGCTGGCCGAGCAGCGCCAAGCCCAAGGGTTCGCTCCACAGGTGAGGATCGGAGTCCACGCCTCGGTGGCCACCCAGGTGGCCCAGAACTTCCGGGGCAGGGGCGTGCACGAGGCAGCCAGGATCGCCGCCCTGGCCGGCGGGGGCGAGATCCTGGCGAGCCAGGTGACCGCCGCCGGGTCCCGGTACCAGGCTTCTGAGTCTAGGACCGTGACCCTGAAGGGCATCGCCGAGCCGGTGGAGATCGTCTCGATCAGCTGGCGCTGACCGCCGCCGCCGCTCACCGATAAGGAAGGATGACCGTCGATGATAGGGCGGTTCGTGGTGATAGGTGCAAGCGTGGCTGGCGGAACAGCCGCCGCGACCTCCCGCCCATCCTGGCTTGGGAAAGCCACGAACGGGACAAGTGCCCCCTGGAGGACTCGAACCGCCTAGGTCCGTCGCGGCGACCGCAGTTCGCGGGCCGGGGCCGTGAGCCTAACCACGTATGCGTTTTCGCTTGATGAGGACGGAGAGACTGCGAACGGCTTGGCCGAGGCGGGGTTCCGAGAGCGTCATCAAGAGGTCGAACCTACCGAACGGTAGGTTCGAGTACCGTCCTGTTTGGTCCACTTCAAGGGCGTGTTCCGTCAAGCGGGTGCGGCAACCGCCCACCCCAGCGCCTTGGCTGCCGCAGCCATCCGCTCGTCGTACGTGATGATCCGGGCGAGGTCCGCGCCGAGTTGTTGCGCAGTCGCAAGGTGGATGGCTTCGAGCGAGCGCAGGTCAAGGGGCATCATCGCGCCGGCAGCGTTCAGGACTCGATCGTTGACCCGGACGAGGTCGACCCGTGCCAGGACGTCTTGACCGCGCTGGATCGCTTCCGGCCCGAGGGCCAGCAATGCCCGCGCAACCTCGGTCCGGGCGAGGGCGCTGGAGATGAGCGGCCGCCGACGCCGGATGTATCGACGGAGGTTTTCGGACTCCGGTTCGCGCACTGCGAGCTTCACGAGAGCTGATGAGTCGAGGTAGGTGGCTCTCTCAGCGCCCATCGCGTCGGAGGCGCCCCAGCACGCTCGACGGCGGCTCCTCGCCAGGCCCCAAGGGCAACGGATCGGGTAGGTCGTCGAGTCTGTGCCAGCTCGCGACGAGGTCACCCGCCGCCCGGAGGTGCTCGATGGGGCCTTGGCCTGGCAGAGGGGCAAGGACGGCGACGGGGCGGCCGCGGTCGGTGACCTCGATGGTCTCGCCGGCCTCGACACGCCGAAGCAATTCGCTTGCCCGCTGCCTGAGCTCCCGGATCCCCACGCTCGCCATGTGCTATTTGTAGCACATGCGGATGGCCGGTGTCCATACCACGACGGGTTGGGTGAACGCCAACCACGATCTCCGGCGTCAGAGGCCGAGGTCGGCGGCCCGGCGCACGAGCTCCAACTTGGAGCTGACTCCGAGCTTCGCGTAGGCGTTGCCGAGATGGGTCTCGATCGTTCGCTCGCTCAGGAAGAGGTGACGGCCGATCTCTGAGGCCGACTCGCCCTGAACGGCGAGCCGCACCACCTCCATCTCTCGCCGGCTGAGCGCCCCAGCTCCCATCAGCACCTTTGCGTGGCGGGGGCGGCTGCGGGCTCCCGTGACGAAGGCCTCGACCTCATCGAGGACGGTGTCGGCATCGTCGAGCCAGGGCCGGTGATCCGTGCCCGGCAGCTCGACGAGCCTGGCCTGCGCGATGTTCGCGGCGAGGTAGCGGCCGTTGCCTACGTCCACCCACCGATCGTCCGTGCGGTGAAGGACGAGCGTCGGCACGCCGATGGTCGGCAGGAGGTCGCGAACGTCGATCTGCCCGTTGATGCGCATCAGATCGCGGGCCATGCGTGGACTCGCGGCGACTCGCAGGTATCGCCCCCAGCGCTCTTGACTCTCGGGGTCGGGAGGGAGGTTCGGGTTGACGATGTCCCACCACGCCCCGGTGACCCACGCCTCGTCGAAGCGCTCCAGGAACTCCTCGAGCTTGGCGGGAGCCAGGCCCCACGGGTAGTCGTTCGCCGCGACCTTCTTCGCGTAGGACCCGTACAGGATCAGCGACGCGGCCCGGTCCGGATGGGCCGATGCGAACGCGATGCTGAGGGCGCCGCCCTCCGACACGCCGAACAGCGGCGCGCGATCCGTTCCCGAGGCGTCCATCACCGCACGGATGTCGTCCGTGCGCTCATCCAGGGTCGGTGCGCGCATCATCGGATCGGACATCCCGGTCCCTCGCTTGTCGAACACGATCAGCCGGGCGAACGAAGCGAGACGATGCAGGAATCGAGCCAGGTAGGGCCACTCCCATGCGGCCTCGACGTGGGAGACGAACCCCGGAACGAGCACGAGATCAGGTGGACCCTCGCCGATGACCTGGTAGGCCACGTTGACTTCTCCGCTTTTCGCGTATCTCGTCGCGGGGGCCACGCCGCTACTGTAGGGCGTCTCCGAGAGACGCCGAAGGGGGCCGCGATCGTCACACTCGCGGCCCCCCGTACCGGCGTGATCACCCGACGAGCGCTCCCGCCGCGAGTGCCCTGACGTCCTCGGTCGAGAGCGGCTTGCCGGCGATACCCCAGTCGCCGCTCTTGACCTCTTCCAGGACGCACCACGTCACGCCTCGCATGTTCTCGCCTTCGATCGACACCATGGTGTCCGTCAGCTTCTCGACGATCTCCCGCTTCTGCGGGTCGCTGAAGACGCCCTCGATGATCTTCACGTTGATGAACGGCATCGTGCCTCTCCTCCCATGTCTCGTACTGTCCGTCGGTCCGGATGGCCCGGTTGGTCCTCGGTGCTTTCTTGCCTCCTTGGTTCGTGCACCCTCCTCTCGCGAGATGGCCGCATCGCATCGAATCGAGCTTTCTGGAATCGTGGGGACCGACCGCGCCGCCCCTCAGAGCCACCGGCGCAGAAGGCGGGTCAATACCGGCAGGATCACGTAGGTCATCAGCGTGAGCAGCACGAACGGGTACAGGGCGGCCTTCGCGGGCAGAGGCCACCGGGCGACGTGCGGAGCGATGAACGCGAGGAACCCGAGGACCAGCGGATAGAGTCCGATCAGCGAAACCACCAACATCTTCCAACGGCTGACCGGGCCCCGCTGCCCCATCTGGCTCGTCGGCGTCATCGATGTCATCGCGGCCAGGTCCGAGCCCGGCGCGTCGTTCGCCCGCTGCGGGGACGCGATCTCGCTTCTCCCGATCGTTTGCCGCGTCATCGTGACCCCCATGAAGTCCTCCTATCCTCAGTTGTGCCCTCCACGGTAGGAGGGCCAGCGGGCGCTTACATCCGTACCGGTACGCAATTCGCGAGCGGTCTGCCGGGCCCCCGCCGGTCCACCGACGATCCCTGACCTCCTCCCGCGTTCGACGGGGAGGCTGGCATCCCCGGCGGAACGCTGGCTAGCCCTCTTGTCCTGAGGTGCGGCAGCAACGGATGATGTGTCCTATCCGAAAGCGGTCAGGAGGATGGGATGGACGTGCTCGAGGTTCGGGGGCTCCGCAAGACCTATGAGAGCACCGAAGGCGACGTGGCCCCCGTTCGCGCGCTCCGGGGCGTCGACATGACGGTCGAGGCGGGCGAGTTCGTGGCGATCATGGGCCCCTCCGGCTGCGGGAAGTCCACACTGCTCAACATGGTTGCCGGCCTGGACACGCCGAGCGAGGGCGACATCGCGGTGGCGGGTGAGTCGCTCGGCGGCAAGAACGAGGACGACCTGGCCAGGATGCGGCGCAGCCACATCGGGATCGTGTTCCAGTTCTTCAACCTGCTCGAAGGGATGAGCGTGCTGGACAACGTCGCCCTCCCCGCGGTCGTCGCGGGCGCCTCCCGCAAGCAGGCCGACAGCCGGGCCCGGGACCTCCTCGACCTGCTGGGCCTCTCGGACAAGGCGGGCAAGGCGCCCGGCGTTCTGTCGGGCGGCCAGCGGCAGCGGTTGGCCATCGCCCGGGCCTTGGCGAACGAACCCACCCTGCTCCTGGCCGACGAACCCACCGGCGCGCTGGACTCGGTCGGCGGTGCCGAGGTGATGGAGCTCTTCCGGCGCCTCCACCATGACGGCCAGGCCATCCTGCTGGTCACCCACGACGACGAGGTGGCCGCCGCCGCCGACCGCATCGTCCAGATGCGCGACGGCAGGGTGAGCACCGAGGGCCGCGTGCCGGTGGGAGGGCTCGACGCCGGGTCGCTGTTCGGCCCGTCGCTCGGCGCGCCAAAGGGTGACACCCCGTGACGGCGGTCTGGGTTCGAG
>DAIMKN010000018.1:0-10724 GCA_036721725.1 Actinomycetota bacterium | reverse complement strand
CTCCGGGCCCGCCGGTCGGGAGCCCTGGCCATCGCGCTGCTGATCGCGGTGCTTGGCGGGGTGGTGATGGCATCCGCCGCCGGGGCCCGTCGAACGGACACCGCCTATCCCCGTTTCCTGGCCGCATACCCGTCCGGCGATGCCTTCGTTCCCGTCGGCGTTCCCGGGACGCACACCACGATGGCCGACCTCCGGGCGGACGCCCGCCTCCCCCAGGTTGCCGGCGCCATCATCGGCAAGGTTTTGAACGGCGTCGCCCAGACGACCACCGGGAGGCTGTTGTGGAACGGGCAGCTCAATCTTCAGGGCCTGCCCACCCAGCGCGCGACACTGGCGTTCAACCACGTGAAGGTGCTTTCGGGGAGGCTTCCGGGTCCGAACAGCACGACGGAGGTCTCCGTCGGTTACCGGGCGCCCCAGGACCCGGCGGTCCACATCGGCAGCACCATCCAGCTTCGGGTCGTTCGAGCCGGCGTGAACCCCTTTACGTTCGACGGCTCGCACGCCGATCCCCGGCAGCTGCTCCCCCCGGTGCGGGTGAAGGTGGTCGGATCCTTCCTACAGGAGGGCGAGTTCCAAGGGAGCGCGGACGTCTACATCAGCCCCGCGCTGGACCGCCGCTTGCAGTCCGGCGCGGGGACGATCCCGGCGCTGCTGGTCCGGCTCCGCCACGGCTCCGACGACTACCCCGCCTTCAGCAAGGAGGTGGTAGCCCGGACGCCGGACGCGTTCGTGTTCGGGGCCTTTGACGAAGCCCCGTTCGTCCACCGCCAGACCCACGTCCTGGCCCTGGCACTGTGGGTGTTCGCCGCGCTGGGGGCACTGGTGACGCTTCTCATCGCCGCGCAGGTGCTCGCGCGGCAGGCGTTCCTCGATGGAGTGGAGGTGCCCACCCTGCGTGCGCTGGGGATGACCCGGGGGCAGGTGTTCGGAGTGTCGCTCCTGCGGTTCGCCATCACGGGGGTGGTCGGAGCGGCCGGGGCGGTGGCCGTCGCGGTCGCCCTGTCGCCCCTGACCCCGATCGGGTCGCTGGCCCGATTGGCCGAGCCGCACCCCGGGATCGCGTTCAACGCCACGATCCTGTTGCTCGGCGCGCCCGCAGTGGTGGTGGCCGTCATCCTGGTGGCGGCCATCCCCGCGTGGCGGGCGGCGAACGTGCGGGGGGATGCGTTGGGGCTGGCCAGCTTCGACGAGCCCCTCCGGCCCTCGACGCTCGCCACGACCGTCGCCAGGGCCGGGCTTCCGGTGTCGGCGGTGGCCGGTGTTCGGCTCGCGGTCGAGCCGGGGCGGGGCCGAACGGCCGTTCCCGTCCGCAGCACGCTGATCGGCCTCAGCCTCTCCATCGCCGCGTTGATCGCCGCCATGACGTTCTCGACGAGCTTGGGCCACCTTCTGGCTACCCCCAGGTTGTACGGATGGGACTTCGACACCGGAGTGGGCAACCCGTTCAACGGCGGCGAGCTTGCGTCGAAGGTCATCCCCGTGCTGCGATCGGATCCGAACATCGCCGCGTTCGGCGCGGGAAACATCCAATCCTTCGTTCAGCTCGGGCCCGAGCGGCACAGCGTTCGGGTGAGCGTGTGGGCGTTCGATCAGCTCAAGGGGGAGGCCCACCCCACGGTGTTGACCGGCCGGTGGCCGCAGGCGACGGACGAGATCGTGTTGGGGGGCAGGACGATGCGGGCTGCCGGCACGGCGATCGGGCGCACCGTTCGGGTCGCTGGGCCGCACGGGTCCATGACGCTGCGCGTCGTCGGCCAGGTCGTCGTGCCCGACGCCGGCTTCGCGCCGGGCCTGTCCGAGGGGGCCGGCATGACGCTGCGGGGACTCCGAACGATCTTTCCCGGCGCGCCGGCGAACGTCTTCCCTCTACGGCTCAAGCCGGGCGTGAGCGTGAGCCGCGAACTGGCCTCGCTCACCCCGAGGTTGCCGCCGGGGACCACCAGCGACCCGCCCGACCCGGGAGCGACCCTGGCCAGCCTCGGTCACGTCAAGGGGCTGCCGGTGCTCCTGGCGCTGTTGCTGGCGGTGGCCGGCGCGGCGACGCTCTCCCACACCCTGGTCACCTCCATCCGGCGGCGCCGGCGGGATCTAGCCATCCTCAAGACGCTGGGGTTCGTCAGGCGCCAGGTGACCGCCGCCATCGCCTGGCAATCGACCACGGTGGCCATCCTCGCGTTGCTGGTCGGCATCCCCGTGGGCATCACCGCCGGCAGGTTGGCGTGGACCGTGTTCGCCGACTCCATGGGCGTGGTTCCCGAGCCGGTGTTTGCGCTGGGCGGGACCCTCCTGCTGATCCCCGCGGTCCTGATCGTGAGCAACCTGATCGCCGCTCTCCCCGCGCGTTCGGCCGGCAGGACGCGTCCCGCCATCGTGCTTCGAACAGAGTGACGATTTCGGTGGAGGAGGCCCTGGGGACCCGGCCGGTCGCTCGGACGCTCGCCTTACGAGCGTTCGGCGTGCTCGGCCTGGCCCTGACGGGGTGGGTGTTCGCCGCGACCGTCTCGGACGGGGCCGGCTCGATGCGGCTGGTGGTCGCGGGGCTCCTGGTGTTCTGGGCTGCCACGGGCTTGCTGCTCGCCCTACGTCGTCCCGCGGAGATCACGCTCGCCGTGGTCGTGTCGGGAGCGGCGGCCTTAGCCGCGGCCGGCGTTCGCGCTGACGTCGTTCGGCCCTTCGCGGTGGCCCTTCTCCCGTGGGCCGCGATGGCCATCGTGCTGGCCATGCCGAACGGGGCACTCGAGACGAAGGCCCGCCGGGTGTTCGCTCTGCTGGGCGGGGTGGCCGGGCTTGCGGCCGGGGCGGTCCTGTTCGGCCGGCGGAACCATCTCCCCGCCTGGCCGTTCGTGGCCATGGCCGTGATCGCCGCGGGGGTGGCGGCGGGAGGGTTCGCCGCCCGATACGGCCGGACCGACCCCACCGGGCAGCGCCGGATGAAGTGGTTGGCGTGGGGAGCGGTCGTCGCGGCGGGCGTGGCGGTGGCGGCGTTCGGGCTGCACGTGCTGGTGGAGTGGCCCCGCCACACCGGAGTGGTGGCCACCACGGCGACCGCGCTCCTTCCCGTTTCCATCGTCCTGGGGACCGACCGACGCGCGGTCAAGGCCATCGATCCGCTGATGGCGCGGACGATCGTCGCGGCGGGTCTGACCGCCATCGTGGTCGCGGTCTATCTGGCGGTGGTGCTCGGCCTGGGCCGCACTCCCCGTCATGACGAACGGACGCTGCTGGCCCTGTCGATGGTTGCCGCGGTGGTGGCGGTGCTGGTCTATCTTCCCGCCCGCGGGCGGCTGAAGGCGTTCGCCACCCGCATCGTCTACGGGCATCGCCGCGATCCCGAAGACGTCGTTCGGAACTTCGGCAGCCGCCTGTCGCGTTCGATCCCGCTGGACGAGTTGCTCCTGCAACTCGTGGAGAACCTCCGGGCCACGATGGCGCTGTCGGCGGCCGAGGTCTGGATGGAATCCGGCGGCCGCCTCGAACGCACCGTCTCCGACCCTGACCGCCCGGTCACGGCCGTCGCGCTGGCCGGGCCCGAGGAGGCCACGGTGGCACGAGCCGGCGTGTCAGGCCCGGCCTGGGCCAAGATCTGGCTGCCCGGCATCCTGGCGGACCGCGCCGAGGCAGGGATGCGGGTGGCTCCCGTCACCCACTCCGGTGAGCTGCTCGGCCTTCTGGTCATCGAACGGGACCCGCAGGCGGCGACGTTCACCGCGGAGGACGAACGCCTGCTGGGCGACCTGGCCAGGCAGGTCGGTCTGACGCTCCACAACGTTCGGCTGGACTCGGCGCTGCAGGCCTCGCTCGACGAGGTGCGGCGGCAGGCCGAGGCCCTGCAAGCTTCCAGAGGCCGGATCGTGGCCGCGGCCGACGCCGAACGCCGCCGGATCGAACGCGACATCCACGACGGCGCCCAACAGCAACTGGTGGCGCTGGCCGTTCGCCTCCGTCTGGCCCGCCAGTTCGTCGAACGCGACCCGGCCAAGGCCGCCGCCATGCTGGCGGAGCTGGGACAGACCGTGGAGGAGACGCTCCAGGAGCTCCGAGACCTGGCCCACGGGATCTACCCGCCGCTGCTCATGGACAAGGGCCTGCCCGAGGCCCTGGCCTCGGCGGCGCGTCGTTCGATCCTTCCGGCCGAGGTGGCTCGAACGGACGTCGGGCGCTATCTACCGGAGGTCGAGGCGGCGGTGTACTTCTGCTGCCTGGAGGCGCTGCAGAACGCCGCGAAGCACGCCGGAAGCGACGCCCGCGTGACCATCCGGCTGTGGGAGGAACAGGGCGGGTTGCTGTTCGAGGTGGCCGACGACGGCGTGGGGTTCGATGCCCGGCGCAAGGGCGCGGGGGTGGGCTTCACGAACATGAACGACAGGCTGGGCGCCATCGGCGGCAGCCTTCGGGTGGAGTCCGCTCCGGGTCGCGGAACCAAGATCCAGGGGGCCGTCCCCCTCCCGTCCTGACGCTTGGCCGGCGGCTCCTCAGCCAGAGTCCGGGAGCGCGTCGGCGATCGCCGCCGCCAGGAAGCGGTAGGTCCATTCCTCGGCGAACCGGCGGGAATCGGCGAACACGACCTGGACCTCCGGGTAGCGGACCTGCAGGCGGGCTAGGACGTCGGCGAGCCATCCCCCCGGCACATGGGGGAGGGACAGCAGTGCCGGGTACCGTCCCTCGACCACCACCGCCGCATGGGAAAGCTCGGCCAGGCGCTGCATCTGGAACGCCAGGGTCCCGTCCGACAGGCATGCGGCCAGGTTCTCCTGGCTCTTGCGCTCCACCGCGGCGAGCATGACGCCATCGTCGTCCCGCACCGCGTAGTCGCCCGCCCCCAGCGCTGCCCGTTCGATACGAACGTCGCGTCCGGTGAACCGGTAGCCGTAACGCTCCCGCGTGTCGATGGCGATGGTGAAGCCGGAAGCGAGGGCTCGGCGGCGTGGGACACGGCCACCGGGGTTCGCCGTTCGAGCCGTCTTCTGGGTCTGCCAGAAGATGGCCGGGCGACCCTTCACCTCGGTGAACACGAACTGGGAGCGCGCCAGGCGAGGACGGTCGAGCACCAGGTCGATGGCCGCCCCACGTCTCCGGCAGTGAAGCACCGGAACCTGCTCCAGGATGTCCGGCTCCCCGGGCCAGTCCTCCTCGAACGGGTGGCAGTACACGCGGGCGGTGGTCGGCCAGACCTCCCGGGCCTTCAGCACCAGACCGTCCTCCAACGGGAGCTTCACGAGGTAGGGGAGCTTGGTGTCGAGCTGAGGGTTGCGAGCCACGACGAACACCCGCATCGCATCTCGTTCGCTCACCCCGGCCTCCATACGGATGTCAAGCCGCCCGGAGCCCATGATGACATTCGCCATGGGCTCGGTTCGGCACACTCTCCAAATTCTAGGGATGGTCGCCGCCGCAGAGCTTCACCGCGGGTCGATGATCGGCTTGGTCATGGCGACGCAGGGGAGCGTGCAGCCGTCCGGCATTGTGATGTCAACCCGTTCGACCTCGCGGAACCCGTAGCGCTCGTAGAGCGGCTCCGGCAGCGTGGCCATCAGCGCGAGCGTTCGGTATCCCTCGGCGCGGGCCGCCGTCTCGCAGGCCTCGAGGATGCGGGTGCCGAGTCCGCGTCGCGTCCAGTCGGCGCGAACGAACATGGCCCGGACCCGGGCGGGCTCGGTCTCCGGATCGAGGATCGTGGCTTCGCCGACGGCCTCACCCGAGCCCGTGTACAGCTTGTCGCGCCGGCTCCATCCCCCGCACGCCACCAGTTGGCGCTCCGCCTCGACGACGAAGTAGGTCCCGTCCTCGATGAGCATCCGGTTGACCGAGGCGATGAAGCGGATCGACGATGCGGTCCGTTCGGCGTCGTAGAACATCGCGAACAGGTCTCGCGTCGAGGCCTTCATCAAGGCGTCGATGGGCTCCGCCTCTTCGAGCGTCGCGAGGCGAAGCGTCGCCGGGTCGTCACCCACGAAGCGGAGTCAACAGAGCGCCCCCCGCCCGACCCGGCGGGAAGTCGCCGGCCGGGGATTGTCGATTCCCGCCGAGGTCGTTCGTCGTACGGGGTGAGACGTGGATGGACCGCGACGGATGAGGAGGGGCGATGAAGTTCATGTTGCTGATCTACGGCGACGAGTCGGCGGCGGCGCACGCCACGCCGGAGCAGATGCAGGCGGAGGGCGCCGCGTACGAGGTGTTCACGCAGTCCATCGTCGCGAGCGGGCAGTTCCTGGACGGCGACCCGTTCCTGCCGACCTCCACCGCCACGACCGTGCAGGTTCGCGACGGCAGGACGGAGACGAACGAGGGACCGGCCGTGAAGTCGGACCCGCAGCTCACGGCCTACTACAAGGTCGAGGCGGAGAGCCCGGAGGCCGCGGCGGAGATGGGTCCCCGGCGTGCACTACGGCTCGATCGAGATTCGCCCGGTCATGACGTTCGACTGACACCTGGTTCACACCCGCCGAGCGTCCGCCTTTCGGGAGGATCTCGGACACCGAACTTCCGAACACCACCTCTCACGGATCCCCGTGTGGAGGTGGTGTCGTTTCCCGGCCTCCTCGGTTCGTTCGCTTGACAACCGTCGCGTTCGTTCTCTATCCTGCGCCCCAAGCAAGTGAACACGATGGAAATAGTCAACTCCATGGAGTTAGTGGAGAACAGGCAGGAACGACGAACGACAGGAGGCGCCCCGAATGGAACTACGGCACGGTCGAAAGTGGTCTGGACGGCGTTCGATGCTGGTCGGTGCGGCCGCCGCGTCGGTCGGCATGCTCGGGGTGGCCTGTTCGGCCGCCAAAGCCGGTCAGACCAGCGCCGGACCCTGCAAGCCGGCGACGACGCCCGTCATCACGTTCGCGGCGTACAGCACTCCGCGCGAGGTGTACGGCAAGATCATCCCGGCCTTCCAGGCGCTGTGGAAGACCGAACACAACCAGAGCGTGATCTTCCAGGAGTCCTACGGCGGCAGCACCACGCAGGCCCAGAACGTGGTGAACGGCTTCCCCGCCGACGTGGTGGCCCTTTCGCTCGCCCCTGACGTCAAGTCGATCCAGGACGCCGGCCTCATCACACACGACTGGACCAAAGCCCCGGACAAGGGGATGGTCTCGACCTCGGTGGTCGTGTTCGACGTTCGACCCGGCAACCCGAAGCACATCGCGAACTGGAACGACCTGACCCAGTCGGGGCTGCAGATCCTCACGCCCGACCCGGCGGCGAGCGGCGGCGCGCGGTGGAACATCGTCGGCGCGTACGGCGCCTCGACCCGCGGCAAGGTCTCAGGCTACGCGGCCGGCAGCGACGCGGACGCGGGCAAGCTGCTGCAGGGCATCTTCAAGAACGTCACCGTTTTGGACAAGAGCGCTCGCGACTCCATCAAGAACTTCGAGTCGGGCAACGGCGACGTGGCCATCACCTACGAGAACGAGGTCCTCACCGCGCAGAAGGCGGGCCTCCCCGACCAGATGGTCATCCCGCCCTCGACGGTGCTGATCCAGAACCCGGTGGCGGTCGTGGACAAGAACGCCGAGGGCCACTGCGTGGAGAACGTGGCGAACGCGTTCGTCGCCTACCTCCACACCGCGGACGCCGAGGCCCTGTACACGAGCGTCGGGTTCCTCCGTCCCACGGACGCCGCGGCGGCCAGGGCCGGTGACGGCGACAAGTTCCCGGCCATCACCGACCTGTTCACCACCGACGACCTCGGCGGCTGGGGCTCGGTCGGCACCAAGGTGTTCGGGACGAACGGAGTGTTCACGAACGCGTTCAAGGCCGCCCAGGGGTGAGCGTCGCCACGCTCCCCGCGGAGCTGGAACGACCGGGACCCGGAGGGGTGGGTCCCGGTCGCTCCTCGCTCGGACGTCTGGGGCGATGGGGGCTGCGTTCGACCGCCCTGATCTACCTGGGGGCGTTCATCGCGCTCCCCGTCATCGCGGTGGTGACGAAGGGCTTCGGTGGAGGGCTCGTCGCGCTGCGGGACGCGTTCGCCCAGCCCGGCGCGGGCGCGGCGATCCGGCTCACGGTGGAGATGGCCGTGGCCACGGCCGTGGTGAACGGCGTCTTCGGGACGCTCCTGGCGTACGTGCTGGTTCGGTTCCGCTTCCCCGGCCGCGGCGCGCTGACCGCGGTGGTCGACCTCCCGTTCGCCGTCCCCACGCTGGTCACGGGCGTGATGCTGGTGGCGCTGTACGGCCCGCACTCGCCGGTGGGCGGGTTCCTGGAGCGCCGCGGTATCCACGTCATCTTCGCCCAGCCCGGGATCCTGTTGGCGCTGCTGTTCGTCACGCTGCCGCTGGTGGTTCGAACGGTCGAACCGGTCCTCCTGGAGCTCGACGTGTCCGAAGAGGAGGCCGCGCGCGTCCTCGGGGCGAACGGGTGGGCCACGTTCCGCCGGGTGGTGCTGCCGGCGCTCCGTCCGGCCATCGCCGCCGGGATGCTGCTGACGTTCGCCCGCGCGCTCGGTGAGTTCGGGGCCATCATCGTCGTTTCCGGCAACCTGACGGGCCGAACGCTCACCGCGCCCGTGTTCATCTTCCAGCTCACCAGCCAGTTCCGATCGGCCGACGCGGCGGCCGTGGCGACGCTGCTGTTCGGGTTGTCGTTCGTGCTGGTGATCGCGACCGAACGCCTGATGCACCGGCGCAAGGACGTCCGGTGACCCGCGGCGCGAGGTGGACGATGCTCGGCCTGGCCCTGGCCTACGTCACCGTGCTGCTGCTGGCGCCCCTGGTGGGCATCCTGTGGACGGCGGTGAACGGCGGCTTCCACGTCGTCACCTCCACGCTGTCCGCGCCGGACGTTCGCCACGCCTACCTGCTGAGCGGGGTGATCGCGGTGCTGACCGTTCTGGTGACCACCGTTCTCGGCACCGTCGTCGCGGTGGTGCTGACCCGCGACCGGTTCCCAGGGCGGCGCCTGCTGTCCGCGCTGGTGGACATGCCGCTCGCCATCTCGCCGATCATCGTCGGGCTGATGGCCGTGCTGCTGTTCGGCCGGGGCGGCTGGTTCGAATCGTTCTTCGCCGCCCGAGGCGTCCAGGTCATCTTCGCGCTGCCGTCGATGGTCCTGGTCACGATCTTCATCTGCATCCCGTTCGTCGTCCGGGAAGTTGCTCCGGTGCTGGAGGAGCTCGGGACGGAGGAGGAGGACGCGGCTCGAACGCTCGGCGCGTCGTCGCGCCAGACGTTCCTCCGGGTGACGCTGCCGAACATCCGGTGGGGCCTGCTGTACGGGATCGCGCTGTCGGCGGCCCGGGCTCTCGGTGAGATCGGCGCGGTGCTCGTGGTGAGCGGCGCCATCCAGGGCCGAACGGAGACCGCCACCCTCTACATCCTGCGGGCCATCGAGGAGCGTCAGGACGCCTCCGCCTACTTCGTGGCCCTCACCCTGGCCGCCGTGTCCATCCTGCTCCTGGCCGGGATCGAACTGTTGAAGCGCAAGCGAACGAAGGAGATGACGACCGCATGACCACCACCAGCGCCCCCACTCTCGCCCCGCCGCTCGCGCCCGCGGCATCCGGCGCGGGCATCGCCGTTCGAGGATTGAACAAGCGGTTCGGCACGTTCCAGGCCGTTCGCGACGTGAGCTTCGCCGCGCTCGACGGCAAGATCACCGCGCTGCTCGGGCCGAGCGGTTCGGGCAAGAGCACGGTCCTGCGGATGATCGCGGGGCTCGAACAGCCCGACTCCGGCCAGATCTGGGTGGCCGGGGAGGAGCAGACCCGCAAGTCCGTCCAGGAGCGGCGGTTCGGGTTCGTCTTCCAGCACTACGCCCTGTTCCGGCACATGACGGTGCGGCAGAACGTGTCGTTCGGGCTCACCGTGCGCAAGGAGCCTCGCGAGGCGGCCGGGCAGCGGGTGGGGGAGCTGCTGGAGCTGGTCGGGCTGGACGCGTTCGCCGACCGCTATCCGGACCAGCTGTCGGGCGGGCAGCGTCAGCGCGTGGCGCTGGCCCGGGCCCTGGCCCCGCATCCGCAGGTGCTGCTGCTGGACGAGCCGTTCGGCGCACTGGACGCGCGGGTCCGGCAGGAGCTGCGGAGGTGGCTGGACGAGCTGCACCGCGAGCTCGGCGTGACGAGCCTGCTGGTGACCCACGACCAGGAGGAGGCGCTGGAGCTCGCCAACGAGGTCGTGGTGATGCGGGCGGGCGGCGTCGAACAGATCGGCTCGCCGGAGGAGGTCTACAACCACCCCGGCTCGCCGTTCGTGGCGGGGTTCGTGGGGAGCGCGAACATCATCGAGGGCCAGGTCCTCGGCGGCCGTCTGCACTTCGGGGACCGTTCGATGCCCGGTGCGCGGCACTTGGCGGACGGCATCACCGCGCACGCGTTCGTCCGACCTCACGACGTTCGGCTGGTGGCGGAGCCCGGCGAGCTGTCGCTGCCCGCGGTCATCGAACGCCGAACGAACCTGGGGTGGGAATCCAAGCTGCACCTTCGCCTGCCCGACGGCCAGGGGGTGCTGGCGCAGCTGCCGAACGAACAGTTGAACGGCGCCGGCGCGGGCCAGCGCGTCAACGTCGATCTGCACAACGCGAAGATCTTCGAACGCGACGACTCGGCGGTGGACGTGCCCGAGACAGAGGTGGTGCCGACATGAACACCCACGACATGCCCATCCGGATTTCGGCCAAGACCGACTACGCGCTGCGGGCGACGGCCGAGTTGGCCGCAGTGGGCCGAGGCGTCCTGGTGAAGGGCGAACGCATCGCCCAGGCCCAGGGCATCCCGCTGAAGTTCCTGC
>DAIMKN010000017.1:8969-24746 GCA_036721725.1 Actinomycetota bacterium | reverse complement strand
GCGGGGTGGAGCAGTCCGGTAGCTCGCTGGGCTCATAACCCAGAGGTCGACAGTTCAAATCTGTCCCCCGCAACAACCAGAAACGGCGTGGGGCTCGTCCCCACGGCGATCGTCGCCAATCTCCGGATCGCCACTGCGAATAGCCAGATCCTAGGTTGGCGAGAGGAGCGACGGTGATGGGTCGGCCGATCGTTGAGCGAACGGGCAACGCGTGACGACCAACCCCAGCCCAGCCTTCCCGGCGGGCGAGATGAACCCTCCACCGGATCGAACGAGCCCGCTGACCCGCAACCGCGCGGTGCTCGGGATCGCCTCAGCCAGCCTGCTCTCCGACGCCGGGCACGAGATGGCGACCGCGGTGCTACCGGGATTCCTCCGGTCGCTTGGTGCCCCTGCCCTCGCCCTGGGCGCGATCGAGGCGGCCGCCGACGCCGCCCAGTCCTTCTCCAAGCTGGCGGGCGGGGTGGTGGTCGATCGTGCCTCGGAGCGCAGGCGCGTCGCCACCGCGGGCTACCTGGTGACAGGTCTTGGGACGGGCGGGTTCGCTCTCGCCGGGCCGTGGCCCGTCGTGATGATGTTCCGAGCGTTCGCGTGGTCGGCGCGTGGTTTCCGAGCGCCAGCCCGGGACAGCCTCCTGGCCGGGGCGGTCAGCGCTCCGCAGCGGGGTAGGGCGTTCGGGCTGGAGCGGGCCGGCGACTCCGTGGGCGCGGTGATCGGGCCCCTGCTCGCGGCTCTGCTCCTGGGGATCGTCGGATTTCGGGGCATCTTCCTGCTCTCGATCATCCCGGGCCTCCTGGCCGCCGCGGCCATCTGGCGCCTCGTCAAGGAGACGCCCCGGGTGCCAGCTCGCGCTGCCGGCCTCGGTTTCCGAGCGCTGCCGGGAGGGGCGTTCCGGCGTCTGGCGGTTGGGTATGGGCTGTACGGACTCGGGAGCTTCGCGCCGACCCTGCTGGTGCTTCGCGCCACCGATCTCCTGCGCCCCGGGCGAACGCTGACCGCCGCGGCCGCCCTCTCCGTCTTGCTGTACACCGTCCACAACGCCGCCAACGCTCTCGCGGCCTACCCCGCCGGAGCGGCCGCCGACCGGGTCGGACACCGAACCGCGCTAGCCACGGGGGTCGCCCTGTTCGGCCTGGCCTGCATCGGTTTCGCCCCGTGGGAGCCCCGGTCGTTCACCGTACTGGCGGTGCTGTTCGCGGTTGTGGGAACCTCAACCGCCATGGTGGAGACGGCCCGCGGCGCCTACGTCGCCGAGCTGGTCGACGCGGCGATCCAGGGCCGGGCCTATGGACTGCTCGGTCTCATCGACGGGCTGGGGGATCTCATCGCCAACCTTGCCGTGGGGCTGCTCTTCACGGTGACGTCTGCGGGATGGGGCTTCGCCTGGGGCGCGGTCTTCTCTCTCGGCGGGGCGGCAGTCCTGTCGGTGCGGCCACGTACAACTCGGTGAGGAGGGCTTCTGGGGACAGGGGCCGGCATCGATCCGAACGAGATGTCCCGCGACCCCAGAGCTGGCGTCCCCGTCAGCCGCAAGCGAGCTTGGCGGGTCGCTGTCGTCGGCGTGCCCCTCGTCGTGGTCGTCGCGGTCGTCGCGTTCGTTCTCGGGACGTCTGGGTGGTGGGCGCAGGCGGCGAAGCGCACCATGCGTGGACGGCGCACCGGAACGGGGCCACCTGGCGTGTCGTTCCGACTCCGGAGCTTCCCACGCCGCCTAACCACCCGTCCGGGATCGGCGGCGTCGCGTCCGACGACCTGTGGACCACCGGGATCGCCATCCCCGGGCAGAGCGACCGGCTATCTCTCCCGTTCGCGCTGCATTGGGACGGAGTTCTTGGTGCGCCGCGACGCTTCCGACCTTGCCCGGAACCCAGGGCGCGCTCGGCGCGGTCGCAGCGTGGCGAGCACGCGACTCATCTGGATGCGCATCCGAGAGACGAGGTGACAGCGCCCACGTTCACCGTTCGGACTTGCGGCCGATGAACACCTCGCCGCCTTCCTCGTACTCGGCGGGCCGGGTGTGGGGTTCGAACCCCGTCTCCGATAGCAAGCCCTTCCACACGTCTCGGGGGAAGACCGCCGCAGCGGTGCCGATCGTGAACGACCTGGGCATCGGCGCTCGCGGAGGAGGTACGCGTAGTCGACGAGGTATTCTGTGTCGCCCGGATCCGGGTCCCAGCTCCACTCCAGGTACCGAAGCGCCCGGCCCCGCGCCATCGTGACCGCCGTGGTGCGTTCGAGGCTCGAACGTCTCGAGCACCTCGTCGGGCACGAACAGCGCGACGCCGCCGGGCGCGAGATGCTCGAACGCCGTGCTGATCGCGGCGCTGAGCTCCTCGGCGGTAAGGAGGTAGCTGACGGCGTCGTGGACGAACACCGCGTCGAAGGTCCGGCTCAGCCGGATCGTTCGCATGTCGCCCTCGAGGTGTTCGCACTCAGGATTGATCGACCGCGAGACATCGAGCATGGCCGGCGACAGGTCGACGAGCGTCATGTCGAACCGTTCCTTCATGTGGGAGGCATTGTTCCCTCCCCCCGAGCCAAGTTCGAGGACGGTCCGAGGTTCCCGGGCGCACGACTCCCGCAGCACTCGAGCGTAGAAATCGGCCTCCTCCCGGTACTCATCCGGCGCGGTGAACAGGTGGAACCAGCCGGCGAGGTCGCCGAACAGTCGCGGAGACGGGTGCCCGGTCATGTCCTGAGAATGTAGCCCAGGCTTTCGTTTCTGTGGGAGCCTGCACGAAGCCGGGCTCCGGCACCGGGAGCGGCCGCCTCGGCTACAATCACGCCTGCTGCACACACGCGGCGGTCCGAAGGGACGGCGAGAGGAGTTGCACGTGGCGGACAAAGAAGCGGTCAGGTTGCTCGCGGCGGTGCCGCTGTTCTCCGAGTGTTCGAAGAAGGAGCTGAAGGCCATCATCGCCGCCTCCAAGGAGGTCGCCCGCAAGGAGGGCGCCGTCCTGGCCAAGGAGGGCGACAAGGGCATCGGCTTCTTCCTCATCCTCGACGGGACCGCCAAGGTCAGCATCAACGGGCGCGCCAGGAACCGCATGGGTCCCGGCGACTTTTTCGGCGAGATCTCGCTCATCGACGAGGGGCCGCGTTCGGCCACGGTCACCGCGGAGAGCGACATGCGTCTGCTCGGTCTGACCGCGTGGGTCTTCCGCCAGCTGGTCGAAAAGAACCCGGCCATCGCCCGCAAGATGCTTCGAACGATGGCCGACCGGCTCCGAGCCGGCTCGTCGCGCCCCCAGCCCTCGCACTGAGCGGGGTCTTCGCCCGGGGCAGGTGTAGCCTTGCCCGTCGTGGAGTTCGGTCTGTCCCTGGGAGGCGACCTGGCGGGTCTCGGCGCGCAGGCCCGTGCGGCGGAGGAGGCCGGGTTCGAAAGCGTGTGGGTGGCCGAGACGGCGCGTTCGGCGTTCGTCCAGGCCGCGGTGGCCGGGGCGAACACGCAGCATGTGAAGGTCGGCACGAACATCGCGCTGGCCTTCCCCCGAAGCCCCACCATCACCGCGATGGCCGCCCGCGACCTGGCCGAGCTGACCGGCGGCAGGTTCGTGCTGGGTCTCGGCACGCAGGTCAAGCGGGTGAACGAACAGCGCTTCGGCATCCCGTTCGAACACCCCGCGCCCCGGATCGCTGAGGCGGTGGAGGTCATCCGGGAGGTGTTGGCCACGTTCGATGGCAAACCGATCGACCATCGCGGACGGTTCTACGAGATCACCATGACCCCGTTCCCCGGCGCCGGTCCCGTCGGCCCGGTCCCCGTCTACCTGGCGGCGGTGAACGCGCTGATGGCCGAGACGGCAGGGCGCGTCGCCGACGGACTGCTCGGCCACCCCATGAACTCGCCGCGATGGCTCCGCGAGGTCATCCGTCCGGCCGTCGAACGCGGCGCGCGGGCCGCGGGCCGCGATCCCTCGGAGGTCAACATCTCGACCGGGGTCATCCTGCAGATCTCGGAGGACCGCGACCTGGCCAGGCGCGAGGCCGCCACGCAGCTCGGCTTCTACGCCACCACTCGAACGTACGCGCCGCTGCTCGCGCTGCACGGCTTCGACCATCTGGTGGCGCCGCTGCGGGAGGCGTTCGGCCGGGGCGACCTTTCGGCGATGTCGGAGACGGCCATGCCGATGGTCGACATCCTGGCCGTGGCTGGCTCGGCCGAGGAGTGTTGCGAACGGATCGCCGCGTTCGAGGGCGCCGCCGACCGCGTCATCCTGGGCGGCACGTGGGTCGGTTCGACGCCGGAGCGGATGGCGGAGAATCACCGGGCCATCACCCAGACGTTCGCGCCCGCCGCGTGAGCGACGTGGACGCGCTGGAGTTCCGCCGGGCCCTGTCGAGGTTCGCCACCGGCGTCACGGTCGTCGGGACCGAACATCTCGGCGGCGGCGTGTGCGGCCTGACCGCGAACGCCTTCTCCTCGGTCTCGCTGGACCCGCCGCTCGTCCTGGTATGTGTGGATCGTTCGGCCAACACCTACGGATGTCTGGTCGCGAACGGCTTCTTCGCCGTGAGCTTCCTCGCCGCGGATCAGCACCACGTGTCGGGGCGGTTCGCCCAGCGCCGGGACGACAAGTTCGACCTGGTGCGGTTCCGCCTCGGGGTGACAGGCGCGCCGATCGTCGAGGCGGCGGTCGGACACGTCGAATGCACTGTGGAGGCCGAGCATCCTGGCGGGGACCACGGCATCGTGGTGGGCCGGGTCGTGGCGGCGGAAGCGACCGACGGCGGCGAGCCGCTCGTGTTCTACGGCGGCGCCTACACCACCACGGCCGAGCCGTTCGCGCTGCGGAGGGCCGGGGAGGCCTGATGCCGGAGCTGGTCCGCCCCGATGGCTGCCGCCTCCACTACGAGCTCCACGGTCCCGGCGGGGCGACGCCCCTGATCCTGCTGGAGGGCATGGGCGACAGCATCGCCGGGTGGCGTCGGAGCCTCCCTCGCCTGGGCGAACGCCACCATGTCATCGCCTACGACTTCCGTGGCAACGGGCGTTCGACCATGCCGGAGGCGCCGGTGACGATTGCGACGTTCGTCGAGGACACGGTGGCACTGTTCGTGTTCCTCGGGGCCGGGCGGGCCCACGTGTACGGGATGTCGTTCGGCGGGATGGTGGCGCAGGAACTCGCGCTGACCCACCCGGAGGCCGTGCGTTCGCTGGTGCTGGCGGCGACCCGGGCCGGTGGCGGTCCGCCGGTCCCCCGGGACGCCGGCTCCATGAACGTCCCCAAGTCGCGGCCGTGGCTCGCGCTGTACAGCGAAGGGTTCGCCGCCGCCCATCCGGCGCACGTCGCCGACGACCTCCGCCACGGCGCCCGCCAGCAGCCGAACGCCCGCCGAAGGCAGTGGGAGGCCATGCGGTCGTGGCGTTCGTGGGACCGGTTGCCCGCGCTCCGCGTCCCCACGCTGGTCCTGCACGGCACACAGGATCGTCTGGTCCCGTCGGCGCTCGGCCGGCAGCTGGCCGACCGCATCCCGGAGGCCGAACTGGTCCTGCTGGAGGGGGCCGGCCACCTGTACCACTCCGAACAGCCGGAGGCCGCCGATCGCGCGGTCCTGGACTTCCTGGATGGGGTCGACGCCCGCGAACGGGCGGCGGAATGACCGTGCCCGCGCAGGTGGCTGCGTGGGCACGGGAGCGCGAGAAGGCGCGCGCCGCCCGGGACTTCGCCGCGGCGGACGGGCTGCGCGAACGCATCCGCGATGCGGGCTTCGAGGTCATCGACGGGCCGGAAGGTTCGACCCTGGCTCCGCTGCCGGGGGAGTCCACCCCCGCGTACCGGGGAAGCCATGAGGTCCCCTCACTGTTGGAGGCGCCGCCGGCCTTTCGGGCCAGCGTGCAGTGGGTGGTGGAGGGGTGGCCGCAGGACGTTCGGCGCGGCATCGCGGCGTTCGACGCCCACCATCCTCCCGGCGCGCTCCAGCATGTCGTGGTGGACCTCATCGGTGCGGAGTGGCCGGACGCCGTGGACCTTGTCCGCATGGACGCGAAGGCCGGATGGGCGGAGGCGCGCAACGCCGGCCTGCGCCGGTCGAACGGCGCGGTGGTCATCGTGGCGGACGGTTCGATCGAACCGTCCGGCGACGTCCTCACGCCGGTGGAAAGCGCGTTGGCCGACCCCGCGGTCGGCGTGACGGGACCGTTCGGGATCGTGTCTCCCGACCTTCACCATTTCGACCAATCGCCCGGCCCCGACGTGGACGCGGTCGAGGCCTACCTCATGGCATTCCCCCGGGGGCCCATCGAACAGGGCCTTCGGTTCGACCCCAAGTTCCGCTTCTACCGAACCGCCGACATCGAACTCAGCTTCCAGGTGAAGGCGCGAGGCCTCCGTGCCACCGTCACCGAGGTTCCGGTCACCAAGCACGAACACCGGATGTGGTCGAGCACGTCGGAAGCCGAACGCGACCGCCTGTCGAAGCGCAACTTCTACCGCTTCCTTGACCGTTGGCGAGGCCGAACCGACCTGCTCGTCTCAGGCTCGCCGCCGGCCCACCGCCACGACCACGGGAGCTAGTCCGGGCGGCTCGGGATGTCCCCGCCGTACGGCGCGGAGGGGATGATGGACGGCCCGGAGGCCGCGGTCTCCTTGTGGCCGTTCGCCTCCGCCAGTCGCTTCTCGTCGGCCTCGGCCTGGAGTTCGGCCGCGTCCGGGATGGGGACCTTCCCGTCCACGTAGTCCCGGAGCTCCTTGCCCTGCAGCACCTCGCGCTTCATGAGCACCTTGGCCAGTTGATCGAGCAGGTCGCGGTCCTTCGTGAGGATCTCCCGAGCCCGGTCGTGCGCCTCGGTCACCAGCGCCTTGACCTCCTCGTCGACGATCTGGGCCATGTCGGGAGAGAACTCGGGCCCCTGACCGGGGAACACCATCCGCCGGTCGGAGCCATCCCCGAACGACAGCGGCCCCACCCGTTCGCTCATGCCGAACTCCACCACCATGGCCTTGGCGATCTCGGTGGCCCGCTGGAGGTCGTTCTGGGCGCCGGTGGAGATCTGGTTGAACGCGATCTCCTCCGCCGTCCGGCCGCCCAGCAGGATGGCCAGGCGGTCCTTCAGCTCGGGCTCGGTCAGCAGGTAGCGGTCCTCCAGCGGACGCTGCATCGTCATGCCCAGCGCTCCCATGCCGCGGGGGATGATGGTGACGCGGTGGACGGGGTCCGCGTGCGGCACGCGTAGCGCCACCAGCGCGTGGCCCATCTCGTGGGTCGCCACGATGACGCGCTCCTTCTCCGACATCACCCGGCTCTTGCGTTCGAGGCCGGCCACGACTCTGTCGATGGCCTCCTCCAGCTCCTCCATCCCCACGGTGTTCTTCTCGCGGCGGGCGGCGAGCAGCGCGGCTTCGTTGACCACGTTCGCCAGGTCCGCTCCGGTGAAGCCGGGGGTCCGGGCCGCCAGCACCTGCAGCTCGACCGTGGGGTCGATGGCCACGCCGCGGGCGTGCACCTTGAGGATGTCGTGGCGGCCCTTCAGGTCGGCCCGGTCCACGATGACCTGCCGGTCGAACCGGCCCGGCCGCAGCAGGGCCGGGTCCAGTACGTCGGCCCGGTTGGTGGCGGCCATGATGATGACGCCTCCGGACGTGTCGAACCCGTCCATCTCCACGAGCAGCTGGTTGAGGGTCTGTTCGCGTTCGTCATGCCCGCCGAACGAACCCCCCATCGGGCCGCTGCGCGACTTGCCGATGGTGTCGAGCTCGTCCAGGAACACCAGGCAGGGCGCCTTCTCCTTGGCTTGGTTGAACAGCTCGCGGACCCGCGCCGCGCCGAGCCCGACGAACATCTCGACGAACTCCGAGGACGACATGTAGAAGAACGGGACCGCCGCCTCGCCGGCCACGGCCCGCGCCAGCAGCGTCTTCCCGCAGCCGGGAGGCCCGGCCAGCAGCACGCCCTTGGGGATGCGCCCGCCCAGGCGCTGGTACTTCTTGGGCGTCCGGAGGAACTCGACGATCTCGCTCAGCTCCTCGACGGCCTCGTCCAGCCCCGCGACGTCGGCGAAGGTCGTCTTCATCTCCTTGCGGTCGTAGATCTTGACCTTGTTCTTGCCGAGGTTGAGCGCGCCCGCCGCGCCGCCGCCCGCCATCCGGCGGATGAGGAAGATCCAGATCGCGCCGAGCAGGATGATCGGGAGCAGCCACTGCACGAGGAAGCCGGTCAGGGCGCTGGGCTGTTGGCCGGACTCCTGGACGTGTTTGGCGTGCAGCTCGCTCGCCAGGTTCTGCGTCTGGAAGTTCGGCGGGAGCGTCGCCCGCAGCAGCTCTCCGCCCGTGGTGGTCCAGCTCAGGGAATCCGCCGCGATGACCACCTTGGACACCTGGCCCTGGTCCAGTTGGTTGAAGAACGTGCTCAGGGGCACGGACGACGGCCCGTGCACCAAAACCGACTGGACCAGCATCAGCACGAGCAGCGCGCCGAGGATGTAGGCCAGCGAGAACTTCCACCGGTTCTTCCCGCCTCCCGGGCCGCCGCTGCCACCGAGGTCGAACCCGGGGATGCGCGGTCGCCGGTTCTGATTACCGTTGCTGTTGCCCCTGTTGTTGGCCATGGTTGGTCACTGCCTTCTCGTCGATCGAAGGATCTCCCTCCATACATCTTCCCACCGACCGGATGAACGGGGCTGCCCGGTGCAAGGGCGACGGGGCGGTTAGGATGCCGTTCGAGGTGGAGACGGCGGAAGCGGCAGAGACGCAGATGGCTCGAACGGGTTCGACCCGTCCGCCCGTTCGCGATGACCCGGCCATGGAGGCCCGGTTCGAGGCCGACGCGCTGCCCCTGCTGAACAGCCTGTACTCGGCGGCGCTGCGCCTGACCCGCAACCCCTCCGACGCCGAGGACCTGATCCAGGAGACCTATCTGCGGGCGTTCCGGGCGTTCCACCAGTTCGAGGCCGGGACGAACCTCAAGGCATGGCTCTACCGGATCCTCACGAACACGTTCATCAACAGCTACCGGAAGAAGCAGCGCGAACCCCAGACGGTCTCCGACGACGAACTCGAGGACTGGTACCTCTACTCGAAGATGGCGGGACCCGGGGCCGAGCCGTCGGCGGAGACGGCCGTCATCGAGTCGCTGCCGGACGAGGAGGTCCAGGAGGCGCTGGCCTCGCTCCCCGAGCAGTTCCGCATCGCCGTGCTGCTCGCGGATGTGGAGGGATTCAGCTACAAGGAGATCGCCCAGATCACCGAGGTGCCCATCGGAACCGTCATGTCGCGGCTGCACCGGGGAAGAAAGGCCCTGGAGAAGCGGTTGTGGGATGTCGTGAGGGAGCGTGGACTTGTCCGAGATTAGCTGCGACGACGTGCTGCACGAGATCGAGCACTACCTCCACGGTGAGCTCGACCAGCTGCACTCCGCCGAACTCGCGCGCCACCTCTCGGATTGCTCCCCGTGCCTGGAGCGGGCCGAGTTCCAGCGGAAGCTGAAGGAGATCGTTCGGTCCAAGTGCCAGAACGTCCAGGCGCCGCCTTCCCACCTGGTCATGCGGATCCGCCATGTCATCCATGCCGAGTTCCACAACGGTCCCGACTCCGAACAGCCCTGAGCCGACCGCCCGAGGCGGGCGTCGGCGTGTCACCGATTCTCCACACGACGTTCGTGTCGTCCCCCAAACCCTGAGCGAGGCCGGCGCGAATAGCTGATGGAGGAGAGCGCCCCGACGGCGCTTGCGACCGGATGAAGGCGAGCCGCCCAGGCAAGCTCCCCAACCCCTCGCCCACGGAAGCGGAAGGCCGAACGTGCGCCGCTCCAGGGTGCTCGACCAAGCTCTCCATCTACAACCTCCGTTCGGCCTGCTGGCAGCACGCCGAACTCAACTTCCCGAACTACCGCGGCAAGCGACTGGCCGAGAGCTGAAGCCGTTCGGCCGGTATCCTCCGGCTTCATGTTCGACTCCGTGCTGGTGGCGAATCGCGGCGAGATCGCCTGCCGCATCATCCGAACGCTTCGCCGCCTGGGCATCCGCTCGGTCGCCGTCTACTCCGAGGCCGATGTAGGGGCGAAGCACGTTCGGGAGGCCGATCACGCCGAACCCATCGGCGAGGCGCCCGCTCCCGCCTCCTACCTCAACCCGGGCGGCATCGTGGAAGCGGCCCGCCGGTCGGGCGCGCGGGCCGTCCATCCTGGCTACGGGTTCCTGTCCGAGAGTTCGTCGTTCGCCAAAGCCTGTCTGGGGGCGGGCCTCGTGTGGATCGGGCCCGACCCGGATGTCCTGGATCTGACGGGCGACAAGGTCGCGGCGCGCCGGGCGTTCGATGCCGCGGGCTTCCCGGTGCTGCCCGGTGCCGGCCCTTTCGCGGATCCGGGTGAAGCTGCTGGCGAAGGTTCGCGGCTGGGGTACCCGTTGATGGTAAAGGCGGTCATGGGCGGCGGTGGGATCGGGATGGGCGTGGCCACCGATGACGCCTCGCTCGCCGCGGCCGTCGAGACCGCCTCGACCCGGGGCGCGCGCTTCTTCGCCGATCCCGCCGTCTACGTCGAACGCTTCGTCCCGCACGCTCGTCACATCGAGGTGCAGGTGGTGGCGGACGGCTCCCGAGTCGTGCACCTGTTCGAACGGGAGTGTTCGGTGCAGCGACGCCACCAGAAGGTGCTGGAGGAGACCCCCTCACCCGCGCTCGACGACGCGCTCCGCGAACGGATGACGTCGGCCGCCGTGGCTGCGATGCGTTCGATCGGCTATCGCGGCCTGGGGACGGTCGAGTGCGTCATCACGCCCGACGGCGAGTTCTTCTTCCTGGAGGTGAACGCGCGTCTGCAGGTCGAACATCCCATCACCGAGGTGATGTGCAGCGGCGTGGACCTGGTCGAACAGCAGCTCCGGATCGCCGCCGGTGAAGGGATAACGCTGGGACCCGACCCGCCGGAGCGTTCCGGCCATGCCATCGAATGCCGGCTGTACGCGGAGGACCCTCGAACCTTCCTGCCGTCGCCGGGGACGCTGTCCCGCCTGGAGCTTCCGGAGGGCGTTCGAACGGACATGGGCTACGACGCCGGTGACCTCGTCCCGATGTTCTACGACCCGTTGATCGGCAAGCTCGTCGTCCACGGTTCGAACCGCGAGGACGCCATAGGAAGGGCTCGCAGGGCGCTGCGAGCCACCCTCATCGAGGGCGTGAAGTCGAACATCGATACGCACCTCCGCATCCTGCACGACGAACGGTTCGTGTCGGGTCGCTACGACACGGGGCTGCTCGGGAAGTAGCCTGACGCGGTCATGGACGTTCGATACGAGGCGAAGGGCGCCGCGGCGTGGCTCACCATCGACCGCGAGGAGCGCCGCAACGCGCTCAGCGACGGCGTGATCGACGGCCTGCTCCACGGACTCGGCCGCGCCGCCTCTGACGGCGATGTCAGGGTCGTCGTCGTCACCGGCGCGGGCGGACGAGCGTTCTGCGCGGGCGGCGACCTGGCCGGGAACCTCTCGCCCGGCGCGGCCAGGGTCGAACAGCACGACCGTCGCGGCCGCGTGGCCGACCTGCTGAAGGCCATCGCCCGCCATCCCCAGCCCGTCGTGGCCAGGGTGAACGGCGTGGCGCTGGCGGGCGGGTTCGGCCTGATGATGGGATGCGACCTGGTCGTGGCGGCGGACGACGTGGAGGTCGGCACACCTGAGATCAATCTCGGGTTGTGGCCCTACATGATCAGCGCGGTGCTCTCCCGCAACCTCCCCCGCAAGGTGCTGACCGAGATGATGATGACCGGCCGTCGCTACACCGCCCCGGAGGCCGAACGCCACGGCATGATCAACCGTGTCGTGGCGCGTTCGGACCTGGACTCGGCCGTCGGCGAACTGGTCGCGGAGCTGGCCTCGAAGAGCTCGCTGATCCTCCGCCTGGGCAAGGAGTCGCTTTACCACGTCGGCGACATGTCGCTGGACGACGCCCTGGCATACCTCCAGGCGATGCTCACGGTGAACCTGGAGAGCGAGGACGTCGTGGAGGGTGTCAGCGCGTTCATGGAAAAGCGAACGCCGAACTGGAAGGGCCGGTGAGCATGGAGTCGGCCGGGAGGTTCGTCGTCCCAACCAAGCGCGGGAGGTTCGTGGCGTACGGCCTGACCGGTTGGTGCGCCGAGGTCCTGTTCACCGGCATCCACGACTTCATCCGAACGCACGACACGCGGCTGGCGTCCCGCAGCAGCCTGTGGATGTTCGGTGTCTACGGGCTGATGCAGCCCATGTTCGAACCCCTCCACGATTCCATGCGCGGGCGGGTGCCGGCGCCGGTGCGAGGCGCGGTCTACGCGGTTGGCTTCATGACCACCGAGTACGCGACTGGCTGGCTGCTCCGCAAGGCGCTGGGCCACGCGCCGTGGGACTACACCTACTCCCGCCGCCACCTGCACGGCCTGGTCCGCCCCGACTACTTCCCGATGTGGGCGGCCGCCGGCTTGGCCATGGAGCCGCTGCACGACCTCCTCACCGGCCGCGCCGGGCCACCGGCGTAGAGTGGGCCCAGCGGGCCCGGGCAGGCATCGGGAGCACGTCCCGGCGAAGGGCCCCGAAGGAGGCCCTCTGTCATGGCCGAACCTGATCCAGACGCGCCACCCGGGCCGGAGCCGCCGCCGCGTTCGGCTGTCACCTATACCTACCAGGGCCCCGACCTCCGGGGGCACGCCGAACGATTGCGCGGCAAGCGTGAGCGGGTCGCCGAGATGGGCGGTGCCGACAAAGTCGAACGCCAGCACGAACTCGGCAAGCTGACGGTCCGCGAACGGCTGGAGCGGTTGTTCGACCCGGGATCGTTCGTCGAGTACAGCGGGCTGGCCCACCATCAATCGGCCTCGCCCCAGATGCAAGGCAAGGTCACGCCGGCCGATGGCGTGGTCACCGGGTTCGGCCGGATCGACGGGCGGCGGGCCGCCGTCATCGCCTACGACTTCACCGTCATGGCGGGTTCGATGGGCATGGTCGGCGAGCTCAAGGCCACGCGGATACGCGAGCTCGCGCTGCGCGACCGCATCCCGCTGGTGTGGCTGATCGACTCGGCGGGCGCGCGGATCCAGGAGGCGGCGGGGTCGATGTTCGCCCGGACCGGCGACCTGTTCCGCGAGCAGGTCGTCATGAGCGGTGTCGTGCCGCAGGTCGCCGCGATGATGGGCCCCGGCGCCGCCGGCACCGCCTACATCCCCGGCCTGGCCGACTTCGTCCCCATGGTCAAGGGGACCTCGAACATGGCCCTGGGCGGCCCTCCACTGGTGAAGGCCGCGGTGGGGGAGGACGTCACGGCGGAGGAGATGGGCGGCTCGCAGGTCCACACCAAGGTGAGCGGGGTGGCAGATCTGGAGGTGGCCGACGACGACGAATGCCTTCGGGTCGTTCGGCAGTACCTCGGCTTCTTCCCCTCGTCGAACCTTGACGAGCTCCCCATCCGCGCGACGGAGGACCCGTCCGACCGTCGCAGCGAGAGGCTGTACGACGTCGTCCCCGCCAACCCTCGTCAGGCCTACGACATCCGCAAGGTGATCACCGAGATCGCGGACGACGGCGAGTTCTTCCCGATGAAGCCGGACTGGGCGAGGAACCTGGTGACTGGGTTCGTTCGGTTCGCCGGCCGACCCACCGGCATCGTGGCGAACCAGCCGATGTTCCTGGGCGGCGCGCTCGACGTGAACGCCGCGGACAAGGCCGCGAGGTTCGTGTGGTTGTGCGACGCGTTCGGCATCCCGCTGGTGTTCCTGATGGACTGCCCGGGGTTCCTGGTGGGATCGGCCGTGGAGAAGCAGGGCATCATCCGCCACGGCGCCAAGATGCTGTTCGCGGTGGCCGAGGCCACCGTGCCGAAGGTGACCGTGGTGCTCCGAAAGGGCTACGGCGCAGGCTATTACGTGATGAACGGCAGGGCGTTCGAGCCCGACCTCATCGTGGGATGGCCCACAGCGGAGATCTCCGTCATGGGTCCGGAGGGCGCGGTGAACATCATCTTCCGCCGTCAGATCGAGGCGGCCGGCGACGCCGAGGCTCAGGCGGTCCTGCGCGACCAGATGGTGGCGATGGTCCGCGAACAGATCGCCGCGGAGATCGCCGCGGGGTGGTCGTTCGTCGACGATCTCATCGATCCGGCGGACACCCGCGCCACCATCATCAGTGGCTTGGAGATCGGCCAGACGAAGCAGGTGGACCGGCCCTGGCGCAAGCACGGCGTGCTCCCCGTATGACGCTGCTGATCCTGGTCTCCGGGCCTCCGGCCGCGGGCAAGACGTCGCTGGCCGAGCCGGTCGCGGCGGAGCTCGGTCTTCCGTTGCTGGCCAAGGACCGCATCAAGGAGGCACTGTTCGATTCGCTCGGCACCGGTGACCGCGACTGGTCGAGCAGGCTGTCGCGGGCGACCTACGCGGTGTTGTTCGCGCTGGCGTCCGCGCAGGACGCGGCGGTGCTGGAAGCGAACTTCGACCCGCCGACGCGTGAGGGGATCTCGGAGCTGTGCGACCGGCCCATCGAGGTGTTCGTCACCGCGCCGGAGGAGGAGATCGTGCGGCGGTTCACGGAGCGCGAACGCCACTCGGGGCACCTGGACGACTCGCCCGACGCGGTGGAGCGGGTGCGAGAGGCGGCGCGGCGAGGACCCCTTGATCTCGGCGGACCGCTGCTGGTCTTGGACAGCTCCCTGAAGGAACTCGACGCCGGCGAGGTGGTGGCGTGGATCCGTTCGTTGCCCGAGTGGTGTGACGCGCACGCCACCGGCCGCACGTCGGCCGAACATCGCCAGTGATCGCGCCGATCTGGACCGACGTCTCGCCACAGGGCCTGGTCAGGGCCGTGGAGGCGCACGAGGTGGCCCATCTCCGGAGCTGGGGCGAGCTGTCCGGCGGCACGGTCGACGAACTCCCCGACGTGCTCCTGACGAGATCCGGGACGTCTGTGCCGTGGTCGAACGGCGCGATCGGGGCGAGGTTCGAGACGGCGAACGCGGACCGGCGCATCGCCGAGACGCTCGAAATCATCCGGTCGCGGGGCGTCCCGGCCACGTGGCGGGTGATGCCGTCCGACCGTCCGCCGGACCTGGCGGCCCGTCTCGCCGCCGCGGGGTTGGAACAGCAGCCGCTGGCGTGGATGGCGCTGGACCTGGAGACCCTCGAGACCCATGCCGCCGCGGCCCCGCCCGCCCCGCCGGGCCTGCGGCCGAGACGAGTGCTGACGCGGGAGGATCAGGACCTCTGGCTCGACGTGATGGCGAAGGGCTTCGTTCGGATGACGGCCGAAGCGTGGGCGTTCCTGGATCGAACGGCCGACGCCACCGGCTACGGCGACGATGCATCCTGGTGGCGGTTCGTCGGCGAGCAGGACGGCAGGATCGTCGGCAGTTCCGGCATCGTGTGGACCGGGGGTGTGGCCGGAATCTACAACGTCACCACGCCGCCCGAGCTTCGCCGTCGTGGCGTGGCCACCGCGATGAGCCAGCACGCGCTTCGGACGGCCCGCGCCCACGGCCATCGCGTGGCGGTGCTGGGTTCGTCGGACTTGGGGAGAGGGGTGTACGAGCGACTGGGCTTCCGCGATGTCTGCACCGTCGCGGAGTTCGCCATCGAACCTCAGGCCTGAGCGGCCTCCCAGGCGCGTTCGGCGAACTCCTGCCACCGCGCCCCGTGCGCCGCCGGCACCTGGACCCAGTCCTTGAACGGCCGGTCGCGGCCGGAGGGGTCGAACAGGTGCGCGCCCTCCAGCGCCAGCGCCTCCGCGTGGGCGGGCGTTCCGGCGCCGAGCTTGAACGTCATCTCCTCCCCGGCGAGCCCGGCGAACATCTTGCCGCCGGCCTTGAGCGCCGGCATCCCGAACGC
>DAIMKN010000017.1:0-8869 GCA_036721725.1 Actinomycetota bacterium | reverse complement strand
CCGGTCAGTGTTCGAAGAAGGGAACCGCGTGACGACGAACGACGCCTGCATCATCACCTGCGCCGTGTCCGGCGCGGTGGCGAACCAGCAACAGTGCCCGGCCATCCCGTACACGCCGGATGAGTACGCCAAGGAGGTCAGGCGGGCGTTCGACGCCGGCGCGACCATGGTTCACATCCACGCCCGCGAGCCGAACGGCACCCCGACGGTGAAGCCCGAGCACTACCGCGCGATCACCCAGGCCGTCCTGACGGAGACGCCGGACATCATCATCAACTACTCGACCGGTTGGGTCGGCCTGCCCATGGCCGAACGCGTCGACCACATCGTCCAGCTCAAGCCGGAGATCGGCGCGCTGAACATGGGCTCGATGAACTACGCGAAGTACTCCAGGGCCAGGAAGGCGTTCGTGTTCAACTTCGTGTTCGAGAACCATTTCGACGACATCGTGTTCCTGCTGCAGAAGATGCAGCAGGCTGGGGTCAAGCCGGAGTGCGAGTGCTTCGACGTGGGCCACGTCGAATCGGTGGCACCGCTGCTCGACCTCGGCGTGCTGACCAAGCCCATCCAATTCTCGCTGATCCACGGCGTGCTGGGAGGCATCCAGGCGAACGCCCGCAACCTCGCCCACATGTCCTCCGTGGTCCCCGACGGCTGCACCTGGGGCGTCATCGCGGTCAGTCGCGACCAGTGGATGATGGCCGGCGCGTCCGCCGCGCTCGGGGGGAACGTGAGGGTCGGGCTGGAGGACAACTTCTACCTCCCGTCGGGAGAGATGTGTTCGTCGAACGGCGAGCTGGTGGAGGCGGCCGCGTCGATCGTTCGGCTGCAGGGCCGAACGGTGGCCTCGCCGGAGGAGGCTCGAACGCTCCTTTCCCTGCCGCTCCAGCCGGACCGTTCGGCCGTCCTGGGGAGCTGACGGACATGGCCGAAGAAGTCCTGGCGGAGATGGTGGCGAACGTGTGGAAGGTGGTCGTGGCGCCCGGAGACGTTGTGGCCGAGGGCGATCCGCTGGTGATCCTGGAGTCCATGAAGATGGAGATCCCGGTGGAGTCGCCGGTAGGTGGCACCGTGACCGAGGTTCGCGTCCAGGAGGGCGGCGTGGTCCAGGAGGGCGACGTCATCGCAGTGGTCGGCGAGTGAGCGCACCCCTGGTCCGGGTCGAACGCGACGGACCGCACGTGGGCCGCATCACGCTGGACCGGCCCGAACAGCGCAACGCCATCTCCACCGCAATGCTGGGCGAGCTCGTGGCGGCGCTCGCCGCCCTCGCCACTGACCCGGAGGTCCGAACGGTGGTGCTGGCCGGCGAGGGGCCGGACTTCTGCGCGGGGGCCGACTTCCGCGACCTCACCATCATGCAGCCGCCGGGGGAGGACTACGGGACGTCGTTCGAGGAGGCCATCCGGGCCATCGCGGAGCATCCGAACCCGGTCATCGCGCAGGTCCAGGGCGCCGCGTTCGGGGCCGGCTGTCAGGTGGTGGTGGCGTGCGACCTGGCGGTGGCGGCGGAGGACGCCAAGCTCGGCATCCCCGCGGCCAAGCTCGGCCTGCTCATCAATTACGAGAACCTGCAGCGGCTGGTCCTGGCGATCGGGCCCAAGCGGGCCGGTTGGCTGATGTACGGCGGCCGGGCGGTGAGCGGAACGACGGCTTCCCAGTGGGGACTGGTGAACGAAGCGGTGCCGGCCGACCAGCTCGCCTCGCGGGTCCACCAGGTGGCCGAACGGATCGCCAGAGGTGCTCCTCTCAGCGTTCGAGGTTCGAAGCGAGGGATCGGCGTCGTGATGGAGAACCTCTCCCTGGACCGGGATATCGACGGCCACCACGTCGCGGCGTTCGACGTGCTGGCGGCGGCGGCGTTCGGAAGCGAAGATCTTCGGGAAGGCCTGACCGCGTTCCGCGAACGCCGGCCACCCGAGTTCACAGGCCGCTGATGGCACCAGCCGCGCCGCGCGTCACCCGCGACTCGCTGCTCGCCGAACGCGCCCCCCTGGTCATCCGCAGGCTGAAGAAGGCCTACCCGAACGCCACCGTCGCACTCAACTTCACGAACCCGCTGGAGTGCCTGGTCGCCACCATCCTCTCCGCACAGTGCACGGACGCCCTGGTCAACCAGGTCACGGTGAAGCTATTCGCCAAGTACCCCACGGCGGAGGACTACCTCGCGGTCCCCGAACAGGAGCTGGCCATGGACATCAAGTCGACCGGCTTCTTCAACCAGAAGACGAAGTCGCTCCGAGGCGCCGCGCGCATGATTGTGGAGGAGTTCGACGGCGAGGTCCCGCAGACGATGGACGAACTGGTGCGGCTGCCGGGCGTGGCCCGCAAGACGGCGAACATCGTCCAGGGCAACTCCTACCCGGAGCGCCACCGTCGCGACAGGGCGGCAGGGATCGCGGTCGACACGCACGTTCGCCGGGTCAGCCAGCGGCTGGGCTTCACCGCGGAGAGCGACCCCGACAGGATCGAGCACGACCTCATGCGGGTCATCTCGAAGAAGGACTGGTTCTCGTTCACCTACGTCCTGATCGACCACGGCCGGCAGGTGTGCAAGGCGCCCACGCCGAGGTGCGAGGTGTGTCCGGTGAACGACCTGTGCCCGTCCAGCCGGGTCTGACCGCGGCCTCAGGGGACTGAGGCGGCGAACTAGCGAACGGCCGCCAGCCTCGCGCTGAGCTGTTCGCGCCGGCGAGCCCGGCGCAGCGCTCGCCGCTCCTCTTCCGAAAGACCGCCCCACACGCCCGCGTCCTGCCCGGTGGTCATGGCCCAATCGAGGCATTCGGCCCGCACGTCACAGCGCGCACAGACGGCCTTGGCGGCGTCGATCTGGGCCAGGGCCGGTGCGGCGGTCCCGACCGGGAAGAACAGTTCGGGATCCTCGTCCTTGCATCGCGCCCGATGAACCCATTCCACGAACGACCAACCTCCCATGATTGAGCAGGCCACGACCGGCCAGTTTTTGCGGACGATCCCTTCGGCCCTGCCGGCACTCCGTGGGGCGGTGCGTCCGGCCGGGTCTAGTGAGGGGCGGAGTATACTCACGGCCCTTCGACGGACACAATGGGGACGGCGAAGATTCCCGAGAACTTTTTCGACAAGACCGGTCCTGTGGTCGTCGCCCACCGGGGCGCTTCGGTCGAATACCCTGAAAACACGCTGCCGGCCTTCGTCGGCGCCGTGGAGGCGGGAGCCGATGTCGTCGAACTGGACGTTCGGCTGACCGCAGACGGCGTCCCGGTCATCCTCCACGACCTCGACGTCTCCGTCACCACGGACGGTTCGGGCCCCGTCCACCTGCTCACGCTGGCCGAGGTGAAGCGCCTGGACGCCTCAGGAGGGGCGGCCGCCCGGGTGGAGGTCCCCACGCTGCACGAGGTCCTCACCGCGCTGTCCGGCAGGGTCGGGGTGAACCTGGAGATCAAGAATCTCCCGGGCGAGCCCTCGTTCGACTCACCGGCCGAGGCTATCGTGGAGGCGTCCATCCGGGCGCTGGAGGAGACGGCGTTCGCCGGCAGCGTGCTGATCTCCTCGTTCAACTGGCTGAGCATCGAACGAGCCCAGGCCCTCCGGCCGGACATCTCGACGGGGTTCCTGACCATCGCCATGATCGATCCGTGGGCGGCCCTGGTGTACGTTCGAACGCACGGCCACCGCTACGTCCTCCCGCAGGTCCCGGCGGTGCTCGAGGGGGGAGCGGAGTTCACCGCCGCTGCCCACCGTGACGGAGTGATGGTGGGGACGTGGACGGCGGACGAGCCGCACCTCATCGAACGGTTGTTCGACATGGGCGTGGACGCGGTGGCGTCGAACCGGCCCGACGTGGCGGTTCCCATCCGCGACCGCTACCGGCGGCCGTCCTGATAGTGCGGGGTTTCAGCAGATGATCGAGAGGGCCTCGGGGACCGACTCGATGATGAGCTCGAGACGTTCGCCCAGGTATTCGCCGTCGGCCTGGTACGGCATCGGTTTATCGCAACGCACCCGCAGCCGCCGGAGGTCGCGCAAGTACCGAGCGTGCGGATTCGACGTGTGGCGGCCCTTGCCGAACGCCTTGAGCAGCACCGGCACCACGGTCGCGGTGGACATCGTGTCCAGCGCGAAGCAGTCGAACCCTTCATCTGTCTCGACCTCCGGGCAGATCCGGAGCGGGCGCTTCCCGAGGAACGTGAACGGCGACACGTTCTGGATCACGGCCAGGTGCATGTCCATCAGGCGGTACTCGAAGCCCGAGCCCCATTCGATGCGCAGATGCGGACGCCGGCGGTCGAACCCTCCGGCCATCTGCTGCAGACCGAACAGCACGAACGCCAGGTCGCCCAGGCGCCGCTTGATCCGGGGATGCGCCTCCACCTTCCGCACGATGGCCGCGTCGAACCCCACCCCGCAGTTCGAGGCGAAGAAGCGTCCGTCGATGCGGCCGAGCGGCAGCGAACGGGCCGGCAGATGCACTCGGTCCATCAGGAAGCGCGCCGCGGCCCGGGGGTCGTTCGGGATGCCCATCGAACGAGCAAGGACGTTCGCGCCGCCGCCGGGCAGCAGGCCCACGGAGGTCCCGGTGCCGGCCAGCCGATTGGCGACCTCGTTGATGGTGCCGTCGCCGCCCAGGACGACCACCAGGTCGATGCCCTCACCGGCCGCCTCGCCCGCCAACTCCTCGGCGTGGCCGCGGCGCTGCGTCTCGACGAGTTCGATCTCGAACTCGGCGGAGAGGTCACGGGCGATGGCGTCGCGGGTGGGCCCATCGACGGTGTGGGCAGCGGGGTTGGCGATCAGCAGGGCTCGTCGCATGGGGAAGCGTGAAGCTTACGCGGTCCGGCGAGCGGGACGCTAACCCTCCAGGCCCTCGCGCAGGACGGAGAGCGTCTTGGCCAGCAGGCGTGACACGTGCATCTGGGAGATCCCCAGCTGGTCCGCGATCTCGCTCTGGGTGAGGCCCTTGAAGAACCGCAGGTAGAGCATGCGCCGTTCGCGCGGGGGGAGTTGCTGAACGAGAGGGCGAACGCTGATCCAGTCGTCCAGCGCCGCCAGCGAGGAGTCCTGGTCGCCGAGCTGTTCGTGGTAGGTCAGGCCCTCGTCGCTGGCGGGCGCGTCCAGGGAGATCAATCGGTAGGCGTGGGCCGAATCCAGGCCCTCCAGGATCTCGTCCTCCGTTGTCCCGGCGGCCTTGGCGATCTCGGCCACGGTCGGGGAACGCTGGAGCTCCTGGGATAGCTTGCCGATGACCGAGCCCAGCCGGAGGTTCAGCTCCTGCAGGCGGCGGGGGACACGGAGGGCCCAGCCCTTGTCACGGAAGTGGCGCTTGAGCTCGCCCACGATGGTGGGGGTGGCATAGGTGGAGAACTCCACCGCGCGGTCCGGGTCGAACCGGTCCACGGCCTTGACCAGCCCGATCGTGGCGACCTGGACCAGGTCGTCGAGGGGTTCGCCGCGGCCGGCGAACCGGCGGGCCAGGTACTCGACCAGGCCGAGGTGGCCTTCGATGAGGGTTCGCCGGATCTCGGGCGAACGATCCACCTGGAACTGGCGGAACAGGCGGTGAACCTCGATCTTGGCCAGTTGGGGGTGGCGCTCCTGCGTGCTCACGCCGGCGCTCCCGCCCCCCGGCGAAACACGACGGTCGCTTCGGCGACGCCTTCGGCCACGTCGATGCCGTCCGTCACGGACTCCAGGATCATCTTTGACCACGGGTTCAGGAACGCGGCGCCGTCCTTCAGCGGCGAGTCGCCCTTGGCGGTCACCCGCAGCCCATCGCCCTGCAGTTCGAACGCCACCTCGAGCTGCGACGGCGGCGGCTCGGAGGTCGCCAGGATGCGCGAACAGAGTTCGTCCAGGGCGATGTGGAGATCGGTGATGCGGTCGTACGTGAAGTCGAGCCGCGCGGCCAGACCGCTTGCGGTGGCCCGGATGAGGCCGATGTGCGCGGTCGAGGCGGGGATGCGGATCGTGATGGTGTCGGTCACGCCGCCGATTCTACCGGGGGCATCGTGGCGTCTGTCTGGTCGGGCGGGTGTCTCTACAATCGCGTTCGTGTTCTCCCGCCGACGAGACGTCCCGCCTCGGATCCGGGAGGCGGTAACGGCCTTCTTGTGGACCGTTGAACTGGTAGAGGAGGGCAAGGAAGCCCTCTTGCTGGCCTCGCCCACGGGCCGGCGTCCCGGCGCGCCACTGGCATCGTCCCTCGCGGCGTTCGAGTCCGCATTGTCGCGGGCGTCCGACTCCATGCCGGCGTGGCGCATCCCGGAGATGGAGGAGCACTGGGTCCTCTGCTCGACCGCGTTGGGGGAGTCGAGCCAACGGGCCGAACACCTCCGCTTGGAGGCGAACCCCGAGGGCTACGAACAGCTCTACGGACTGCTGGCGGATCTCATGTCGCCGCTGGAAGCGTTCGCCGCGGCACTCGAACGTTTCCGCGGCCTCGGTCTGTAAGCCGGCTCTCCCAAGACTGTTCTTGGGGTCCTTCGACGTCGTGGATGGCCCGGCTCAGGGGGAACCGACCATGGCGTACATCGTCCAGTAGCCCTGCCACTCCCCGTAGCGTTCGGCGAGGCGTTCGGCCTCCTCCTGCGTCATCGTCGGGCCGTAGACGTCGCGGGCCGCGCCCAGCATCATCTTGGTGATGGGCATGCGTTCGATGCGGCCGAGCCCCCGGAACAGGACGAACGCCGCGGACCACGTGCCGATGCCGTGGATCGCCAGGAGCCACTGTTCGACCTCGAGGATCGGGGCGGTGCGGAGCCACTGTTCGTCGACCTCGTTGAAGGCTTGGGCCACGGCGGCGACGGCTCGGCTGCGGCGTTCGTTGTTGAGCAGGGGTTGGATCTCGGCTTCGGAGGCGCCGGCCATGTCCGACGGTTCGGGGAAGGCCCACAGCTCGCGGCCGTCCATCTCCACGCGGTCGCCGTAGCGTTCGACCAGCGCCTGCTTCATCCGCCGGGCGACCTTCATCGGGATGCGTTGGGCCAGCACAGCCCACGCGGCGTTCTCGAACGGCGAGGGGAAGCGCACCTGGTGCAGGCCGCGGAGGCGTTCGACCACGGGCGCCATGTCGCGGTCCTCGTCGGCGATGCGATAGAAGCCGGTGAGGTCGTCGTCCGTGCTGAGCCACCTCCGGACGAACAGGCTCGCCGCCTTGTCGGTCTCGACCGGGCCGGTCGTCTTCACCAGGAGCCGCGGCTCCTCCGGGGTTCCCGTCGAGCGGACCCGCATCCCGACGGTCTGCCCGCCGGTCCGGAAGGCCTTCCACACCGAGCCGTCGCGGATGACCTGCTCGCCGGCGGTCGGTTCGAATCTCCCCAGGAAGTCCAGCGAGCGTTCGAACTCGAACGGCGCGACGGGCGTGATCTCGAGATGGCGCACGCGGCGGTCAGTGGGCGGCGACGGGCGCTTCGTCGTCGCTTCGAACGTGGGTGCGCACGAACGCAACCGACACGGCCGAAGCGAGGATCATGAAGCCCACAGCCACCAGCATCCCGACGTGGATGGCGTGGACGAACGACCCCGGCACGGCCTGACTGACCAGATGGGACAGGCGAGGGCCGCCGGGCGTGTTCAAGGCGTGCGTGTTCCCCGCGGCCGCCGAGGCGCCGGCCTGGGCCACGACCGCTGTGGCCGCGGCTTTCGGCAGGCCTCCCGCGATGAGCTTGGCCAGGAGCGTTCGCTTGAACGACGACGTCACGACGGCGCCGAGCAGCGCGATGCCGAACACCCCGCCCAGCTCGCGGCTGGTGTTCGTTGCCGCCGACGCCACACCGGCGTGGCGGATCTCCACCGAGCCCATCACGGCCGCGGTCATCGGCGTCATGGTCATGGCCAGCCCGCTCGCCAGGATGACGAACCCGGGCAGCAGCACGCTGAAGTAGGGCGAGCCGGGTTGCGTTCGAAGCAGCAGCGCCATCCCGCTCGCGGCCAGCAGCGTGCCCACCGTCATGAACCACCGGGAGCCGTACTTGTCCGACAGTCGCCCCGCGATGGGCGCGACGATCAGCATCATCACCGAGAACGCCAGCAGCCGAACGCCCGCCTGCACCGGCGAGTAGTGCTGGATGTTCTGCAGGTACAGCGTCAGGAAGAAGACCGTGCCGAACAGCGCGAAGAACACCGCCGCGGCGACCACGTTCGACGCGGCGAACGTGGGGATGCGGAAGAACGAAAGGGGCAGCATCGGGCTCGCGCGGTGCGACTCGACCCAGAAGAAGACCGCCAGGAGCACGACCGACAGGATGAACGCCCCCACGATCAGGGGATCGGTCCAGCCGCGGCCGTTGCCCTCGATCAGGCCGTACACCAGGAAGAACAGTCCGGCCGTCCCCGTGACAAGGCCCGGCGGGTCGAGGCGTCGCGACTTCGAGGCGTCGCGCGACTCCCGAACGACGAGCAGCGTCAGGGCGAGGCCGATCGCGCCGATGGGCACGTTCACGTAGAAGATGCTCTGCCACGAGACGTGTTCGACCAGCACGCCGCCCAGGACCGGGCCGATGGCGATGGCGAGCCCCGACATCGCCGCCCAGATCCCGATGGCGGCGCCGCGCTCCTTGCCCGAGAACGTCGCGCTGATGATGGAGAGCGACCCCGGGACGAGCATCGCCGCGCCCAGTCCCTGCAGCGCGCGGAAGCCGATAAGTTGGCCGGTCGAACCGCTCAGGCCGCACAGCAGCGAGCCCGTGGTGAACACGACCAGGCCGCTCACAAAGAAGCGCTTGCGCCCGTACAGGTCGCCCAGCGCGCCGCCCGTCAGCATGAAGGAGGCGAACGTCAAGGTGTAGGCGTCGATGATCCACTGCAGGCCGGACACGCCCGCGCCGAGCTTGCGCTGGATGGTGGGCAGGGCCACGTTCACCACCAGGTTGTCGAGCATCGGCATGAAGAA
>DAIMKN010000016.1:0-24919 GCA_036721725.1 Actinomycetota bacterium | reverse complement strand
GTCCCGAACTTGAGGAGTTCGAACGCATAGGCCTCATCGGCGTGCTGCGACAGGACGACCACGCCCACGCCGGGATGGGCCTTTCGGATGGCGTGAGCGGCCTCGATCCCTTCCATCCGGTGCCCGGGCGGCATCCGGATGTCGGTGATCACGACGTCGGGCCGGAGGCGCGCCACGGCGTCGAGCAGCTCCTCCGCCGTGCCGACTGCGGCGATGACGCGGACCCCTCCGGAATCCTCGAGGAGGCGGCGGGTCCCTTCGCGCACCAGGTAGTTGTCCTCGGCGATCACCACCTTGAGCGGCTCAGACATCAGTGCGCTCCCTGGCCCGCGCGGGGAGTTCGCCGATGAGCCTGGTCCCTTCGCCCGTTCGGCAGAGGACGCGCAGCGTTCCTCCCACGGCCTCGACGCGGTCGCGCAGGCCGGTCAAGCCCGAACCGGAGACGTCCGCGGGGACGAACCCGACGCCATGATCGGCCACCTCGACCACCAGCCGGTCTCCGACCAGGGACAGCCGAACCGCGGCCGCCGTCACGGACGCGTGCTTCAGGATGTTCGCCAGCCCCTCCGAAACCAGGAAGTAGGCGGCGCCCTCGACCTCCTCGGCGAACCGAACGCCGCGCATGTCCGGCGTGGCGTCGATGGCCACGCCGATGGGGATCCGTGAGGCCCGAGCCTCCACGGCCTCCAGCAGTCCCCTGTCGCCCAGGACGGACGGATGGATCCCCTGGGCCAGCTCTCGGAGCTCCTCCAGCGTGAGGCCCGCCTCGTGTTGCAGGCCGGCCAGCGTGGCGTCGGCGACCTCGGGGTCCCGGCGAAGCTGGTTGCGCGCCAGGCGGAGGTTCGCCGCCAGCGCCACGAGCTGCTGCTGCACGCCGTCGTGGATGTTGCGTTCGATCCGCCGCCGCTCCGCGTCCTGGGCCTGGACCAGCCGGATCCGCGACGCCGCCAGCTCCTCGGCCTGTCGGCGGATCTCGTCCAGCCGCGCGGAGAGCTCGGACGCCAGCCTGCTGCTCCCGATGCCCATCCCGGCCTGCCGCGCGATGGTGGCGAGCAGCTTGTGGTCGGCGCGGACGAATCGCCCGTCCAGCTTCGGACCACACTCGATTACCCCGACGCGTTCGCCTCGATGCTGGAGCGGGACGACCACCTCGGGGACGCCGGGGTCGTCCAGCCCGATCCCGCTGGCGCCCGCGGGCTCGAGGATGGCGCCGTCCGGCTGGAGGGCCAGCGAGACCCGCGCCCACCGAAGGCCCAGCCCATCCATGACCGCCGCGGCGATGCGGGGGGCAAGCTCGTTGACGTCGAAGGCGTGTTCGAGCGTCTCCCCGAACCGCCTCAGCAGCTCGTCTCCGGAAAGCCGCACGCCGAACACCAGCCGACCGGCCAGCCGCTCCAACCGTCGATGCACGGGGGCGAACGCGAGCGTCGCGGCGATGGTCACGAGGATGGCGGCTCCGACGGGAAGCCGGTGGCTGGCGGCCAGGCCCAGGGCGGTCGCCACACCCACGTATGCCGCACCGATCAGCAGCCAGAGCACGCCGAACACCAGCGACCTTCGGATGACCAGGTCGATGTCCAGCGCCCGGTAGCGGAACATCGCCACGGTCGCCGCGATCAGCGTGACCGTGAGGATCGGGGTCTGCAGGTACGAGGCGGCAGCCGCGACCGCCGAGTGCGGGACCGCGCCGGCCGCGGCCAGGAGCGGCGGCACCGCCTGGACGACGGCCATCAGCGCGACCGCCTACAGCACCCACTTGATCTGCTGTCGCTGTTCGATCGACGAACGCCGGAACCGGATCAGGAGCAGGATCAGACCCACCAGCAAGAGCTGGATCCTCGCCTGGTACAGGCCACGAGCGAACGCGCCGACCGGCGCCATCCATCCGACTGCAACGGGTGTGAGCACTTTCGGCGGCGAGAGGAGCACGCTCTGCGGGAACGCCAGCGTGGGGCCCGCCAGGACGATCGCCAGCGGGACCAGGGCGAGGACCCACAGCCCACCCAGCACGATCCGTTCGTAGTGGCGCCCGAAGCGCCCGTCCGGGAACAGCGCGAAGAACCGAACCACGAACAGGATGGCCACGATGTCCACGGTGGTGTCGATGAGATCGACGACCCAGAACCCGGCGAACGGGTGGCGCCCGGCGGTGGATGCGAGCCCCAACACCGACTCGAGCCCCAGCGACACCGCGTAGAGCGAGCCCCCCAGCAGCAGCCGGCGAGCCGTCGGGTGCTGAGGAGCTTTCGCGTAGGCGAACGCGCCGACCGCGAGGATGGGGATGGGTTGAAGGACCAGGAAGAGCAGGGTCGCCCAGTACGGATGGGCGAACCGGGCCGTGAGCACGACCGTCACGGCGAGCGACGCGCCACCCAGGACGGCGAAGGGCAGCAGGGGTCTTCTCGCCCGGGACATCCCCGGATTGTGACCCCGCCGCGAGGGTGCGTCCAGGGGGTCCTCCTCAATCACCGGCTGCGGCTGCCCTCACCGTTTCCGTGGGCCGTTCCGCAGGTCAGTTCGGGGGCGGGCCGGGTTCTCGCGCCGCCTCGGCAGACCTAGCGTCGGGTTCGTCATCTACGAGGTCTCCGACACCGGAGACGGAAGGAGTGCGAGATGAACGAGAACCGACTGGCCAGGGCGGCAGGGATCGCGGCGATCGCCGGCATCGTGCTGATCTTCGTGGCGAACATCCTGCTGGGCAGCCCCCCGAAGGCCGAGGACCCCGCCGCGAAGGTGCTGGCCTTCCTGACGGACAAGCGAAGCCAGGCGCTCGTGTCCAGCTACCTGTTCGGCATCGGCGTGCTGCTGGTCACGTTCGGGGCCGGGCTCAGGCGGTGGCTGCGCCGGGCCGGAGACACGTCGTTCCTGCCCGACCTGGTGCTGGCGGCCACCGTGTGGATCGCGGCGGCGGATTCCATCAACGTCGGAGCGACGGCCGTCGCGGCGTTCCGGGCCCCGGCCCTCGACGCGAGGACCGCGCAGATCCTGTTCGACTTCGGCAACATCGGCTTCGCCCTTCTGGGGATCCCGTTCGCGCTGCTGTTCGGCGCGGCGGCGCTGTCCGCCATGAGCACCCGCGCGCTCCCCCGATCGATCGTGTGGCTCGGCGTCCTCACGGCGATCCTGAACCTGCTGAAGCCGGTCACGATGTTCGCCCGGAGCGGCGCCCTCGCGCCGAACGGAGCCCTGACGATCGTGGCGCTCGCCCCCATCTGGGTCTGGACCATCGCGGTCGGCGTGATCCTGGTGAGAGGAAGCCGAACGCCGGCCGCGATCTCCGTGCCCGCCTGACCGGGCTGCGGGTGATCCTGGCTCGTGGGGGCCTGCCCGCGGCCCCTGTTCGGGCACCCGATGTGTTGTGAATCTTGTCTCGCCAGTGACCCGTGTCACAGACAGCCCGGGCGGGCCCCGATTACCTTCTCAAGCACGGGAAATGTCGTCAGATACGAAAGTATGGCGATGAAGAGGGTGAGGATCGAACGCAAGACACGGCGGAGTCTCGATGACCGCCACCCCCTCTTCTCGCTCGACCCGCGCGACCAGGACGTGGTCCGCGCCAAGCAGCTCACGCGCCCCGGAACGCCCTCCTCCCGCTAGGTCTGACCCGCCCCGGACTAACCGAGGCCGCAGGAGATGGACCGCCCCCGCCCGAGATCCCGGTTGAGACCGCGCCGCGCCGGCGCACGATGACAGGAGCAGCGGAAGGAAGGCGAGCACCACCAGCGCCGGAGTGCGTGAGGGCCGCGGCAAGGTTAATGCGGCTGTTCGGTCATGGCGTTCGCGATCGCGACGGCCGCTGACTGATCGAACGCCTGATTCGGGCCGAACACATCGAGATACAGGTTCCCCCGGAGCCACGTCAGGCCGCTGATGGAGCGACCCTCGAGGAGAAGGGCTGGCGGACCGTGGGCCAGGGCACGAGACTGTCGTGACTCTCACAGCCGTTCTGGGGAGTCCACTCGGTGGCGAATCGTTCGAGGTCGGCCTGGCTCATCGTTGAGATCCATTCGACCAGCCAGAAGATGCCCAGATTGGGATCGTCGAACGTTGCCCCGAAGTCACGTTGCTCGACGGAGGCGTCACCACCCGTGTTGGTGGTGGACATCGTGGACGGCGGCAGAGCGTTCGATGGAAGGACGGCACAGAACGCCAGGTTCGCGTCGGCCTCGGTCAGCGAGTCGACGCTCACACCGTCGAGCAGCGGCGAGTCGTTGAGCCAGTCGACGGGACCGAGCTCACCCTGAGAGATCACCCGTGTACCGGGAGAGTAGGAAGGTGAGGGTGCGGCGGACGTCGATGAGGCGAAGGACGACGAGGGGCTCGGCGCCCGGTCGACGCTGGTGTACACCGACAGCATCGCGACGCCTGCGGCGAGCCAGGCGAACCCCATACGGCCACTCGCCGGCGCGATGTCGGCCGCTTGTCTGTCACCACTACGCTCCCTCAGCACCCGGATGCCCCGTGTACTTGGTGGGACTTCGTCACTCTACTCGCCGCGGAGATCCCGAACGGACTCAGGCGTTCGCTCCGGCCAGACAGGACTCGTTCGCCGCCTTGATCTTCGGACCGAGGCTGGCCACGCCGGCGGTGCCGCGGTCGTAGGCGGCGCGGTCCAGCCGCGCGATGCCCGTGACGATGTCCTGCACGAAGGAGGCGTACTGAGTATCGAGAGAGATGGCCGAACGGCACTTGGCCAGCGCGACCTTGATGCCGGTCGTGATGTTCGAGGACGAGTGGAGGCGCAAGGTGAGCGCCGCGACCTCGCTGTGGAGCTGGGCGACTGCCTCGGTCTGTCGCCGGGCGAGGGCACGGGCGTCGTCGGCCACATGCTTCTGGTGGGATGCCATCGAGAAGCCCACCACGGCCGCGATGATGGCGAGCACCGCCAGCGCCCACCCCAAGGCCTGCCATCGCCGGTGAGTCTGGGCAGGGCGAGGCGCCAGGTTCACCGCGGGAAGCGGCTGCGCGGCGACCGAAGGGCTTGCCGCGGGCTCGCGGTCCCAGTCGTCCGCGGGGGAGATCGCGTCCCAAGGGGGCGGCGGTTCGGTCGTCTCCGTGTTGATGGCGTCGGACGCGGGGGCGTCGGGAGCATCGTGCGGAGCCTCGCCCGCGGCGACATCGAACCCGGCGGGGATGGCTTCCCACTCCTGCGTGGCGGCGTGGTCCGGCACGGGTGGTTCGGGCGTCGCGGCGACGTTCGGCACCCCCGCGGGCGATGACTGGAGGTCCTCGAGATACGAGGATGAGGGAGGTTCGGTCGCAACGGCGCCCGCCGGGAGGAGGTGGGGGGCCAGCGGTTCCTCCGGCTGCGGGTCGCCGTCGGGAAGGGGTCCGGGGTCGAACGCGCTCGGCGACTCGTGGGGATGGGTGGCGGGCTCGGATCCGAACTCCGGCTGGGGGGCGAACCCGTGCTTGGAGCCGTACCCGGGGGTCGCGCCCGACGAGGGACGTAGCCGAAGGTTGGGTCGGACGACGGCTGCGTATCAGGGTCTGCCGGCGGGTCCGTGTCTTTCGAGGCAGCCTGGAACTCGGGGACCTGGGCGCCGCACCGCGGGCATACGGCGGCGTCCGGGTGCAGGCCGAGCCCGCACCGGATGCACAGGTGCACCTGGTCGCTGTTCGGTTCGACGTGCGTGTCCATGGTTCGGCGACCCCCTTCCGGTGGTGGCTTCAGAAGCAGATTCGGCCGTTCGAGCGGCGCCCTTTAGGCCGCCTCCCGACGGGTCCGAACAGTATCCGCCGGGAGGACCAGTCTGCACAGTCCCCGGGCTGGGGACCTGGAGGTGCGGAAGGGAGGCTGCGGGATCCGGATGGGTCGTCGGTCCAGGTCAGGCGGTGCGTTTCGACGCCAGGGAAGATCGAACGGCGGTTGGGATGGCGTTCGGCTGGGCTCCGCGTTCGATGCGAGGCGTCGAGGCCACCTTGTACAGGCCGAGCAGGAAGGCCGCGCCCTCCACGAACAACGAGGCCATGCCGAGCGGTTCGGCCCAGTTGCCGATGTCGTCCTTGGCGCCGGGAAGGCCGGTCGTTCGGCTCAGGATGAACCCGACGATGGTGGCTCCGCTGGCCAGGACGACCAGCGTCCACGCCAGCCGGGAGTCCGTTCGGAGCAGGACCACCGCGACGACGAGCGACGCCAGCATCAGGGCGATGTAGAGCCAGAACACGTACCGGGTCTCTTGGAACTTGGCCACCGCATCGAGCAGGTGGATCAGTGCGACCCCGAGCAGGAGAACGATCCCCACGGCGCGGCCAACCTGGTCGCGAGGGGCGGCTTGGTGCGGCGTCATCGGCTCCATGTCGAGCTCTCCAGTCATTGCAGCGGCGAACGAGCGCGTACAGGGTCTACGGCCCCGGGCCGCAGAGGGTTGGAACGACGCCGGCGCTGGAGTCAGTTCTTTGCGTAGAGCGCGTCGATCTCCTCGGCGTACTTTTCGAGGATGACCCGGCGCTTCAGCTTGAGCGTGGGGGTCAGCTCCTCACTGTCCACCGTCCACTCCGTGGGCAGGATGGTGAACTTCTTGATCTTCTCCACGTTGCTGACGTGCTGGTTCGTGTCGTCCACGGCCTTCTGGACCTCGGCAACGACCCGCGGTTCCCGGGCGAACGAGGCGATGTCGCTGAACTGCAGGCCGTCCTGCTTGGCCCACAGGGCCGCGACCTCGGCGTCCAGGACGATCAGCGCGGACATGAACGGCCGGCGGTCCCCGATGGCGCAGGCCTGCCCCACCAGCTGATGTGCCTTGAGCAAGCTTTCCAGGTTCGACGGCGAGATGTTCTTACCGCCCGCCGTGATGATGAGCTCCTTCTTGCGGTCCACGATCTTGAGGTTCCCGTCCGCGTCGAACTCCCCGATGTCGCCGGTGTGCAGCCATCCGTCGGCGTCGAACGTCTCGGCGGTCTTCTCCGGGTCCTTGTAGTAGCCGGCGGTGATGTGGCCGCCCCGCATGAGGACCTCACCGTCGCCGGCCAGGATGACCTCGGCGCCGGGCATCGGTGGCCCGACCGCGCCGATCTTGGCGTCGCCGCCTCGGCCGACCGTGCCGGGCGCGGAGCTCTCTGTCATGCCCCAGCCCTCCACGATGGGGATGCCGATGCCGCGGAAGAACTCCAGCACCTCCACCGAGATGGGTGCCGCGCCGCTGACCACGAGGTTGGCCTTGTCCAGTCCGACCTTCTCCCGGATCTTCGGGAAGACGAGCTTGGCGAACGCGGCCTTCTTCAGCTTCAGCCCGATCGGCACGGGTTTGCCCGCCTGTTCGAGGTGCACGACCTGCTTGCCGACCTCGATGGCCTGCTTGGCGATCTTGCGCTTGCGTTCGTTCGGTTCGTGTTCGAGCCCGGCCATGATGCCGACCTGCAGCTTCTCGAACAGGCGGGGGACGCCGGCGAAGGCATCAGGGTGGACCTCGGCGGCGTACTCGAACACCTTCAGGATGTCCGGGCAGAAGTAGATGTGGGCCTGCTTCCACATGGCCAGGTAGTGGGTGACCAGACGTTCGTAGACGTGGGCCAGCGGCAGATAGCAGATGACGCGAAGGCCCGTGGTGTACGAACCGGTCCGGTCCAGCGACGCCGCGGTCCAGATGACGTTGCGCTGGGTGATCATGACGCCCTTGGGCGGCCCGGTGGTGCCGGAGGTGTAGACCAGGGTAGCCAGATCCTCCGGCTTCACCTCGTGCCACGAACGGTCGAACTCCTCCTGCCCGCCGGGCGCGGCCAGCGTTTGCGCGCCCTTCTTGAGGGTCTCGTCCCACGAGCTGACCCATTCGTAGGAGGAGAAGTCGTCGACGTCCTCGATGAGAACCACGTGCTCGAGGGCGGGGAGGTCGGCCTTGACCTTCTCCCAACGTTGCATGAACTCCCCGCCCTCCACGATGGCGACCTTCGCTTCGCAGTGGCCGGCGATGTAGGAGATCTGCTCGGGCGCGAGGGTGTTGTAGAACGACACGGGGGTGGCACCGGCGTGGATGACGGCCATGTCGGCGATGAGGTGCTCGGGACGGTTCCGGGCCATGATGGCCACGAAGTCGCCCTTGCCCACGCCGAGCGCCTTCAGGCCCATCGACACCTCGGCGGCCCGGTCCCGGTACTCCTTCCACGTGAGCGTCTTCCACCCCGACCCGTCCTTCCAGGACAGGGCGGGCTCACTCCCGTGCTGCGTGGCGTTGCTTTCGAGCACGGTCGGCAGGGTCATGCCCTCGACCACGGCGTCGATCTCCCCCCGCTCCACCAGCACCTGTTCCTTCGTCAACGCCGCCATGGTCGCTCCCCTTCGTGTGATCGCCGACGCATCGAACGGACCCTGGTCCGGATGCTGACCTGCACTATCGCACCTTCGTGCTTGCGGAGCGAAAGGGACGGGCGACCGCCGGAGCTCAGCCCGCGGAGTTCCAGCGTTCGACCTCCTGCCCTCCCTCCTCCGAATACCGAACGAACGCCACCGACCCGATGTCGGTGTCGAACAGGTGGTACGGATCCTCGGGCCGCCAGTCGATCTTCGCCTGGAGGCCGTCGGCGAACCTTGTGCGTTCGTCGGGGTGCCGGACGTCGACGGCGCGACCGTAGACCTTGAACTCGCCCTCGGTCCCATCGCGGGCGGTGACGATGCTGTGCACGACGCACCGCGGATCCCGCAGCAGGTCGAGCGCCTTCTTCGACTGCCACATCATCCCGAGGTAGAGGTGGCCGTCCAGGAACAGCGGCTCGCAGGGACTGATCCTCGGCGACCCGTCCCGCCTGCTCGTGCCGACGAGCAGGACCCCACCGCGGTCCAGCATCTCCCGCCCTCGCGCCGCCAACTCGGGCGCGGCCAATTCGAACTCCGCCCACCACATCCGCGATGCGCCTACCTTCTCTCGCCGGAACGCATGTCGCTGCATACGTTCGACCGCGCGGGCTCGGCAGCCACCGAAGGATGCCGGAGGGACATCAGGCCGAACGGCCGAGCGCGCCGGCGATGCTGCCCAGGGCCATGGTGAGGCCCTCGCTCATCGGGGTGAGGACGCGTTCGACGCCCTCTTCCAGCAGCTTGGCGGCGTCCTGGTCGGGGATGATGCCACCGACCACCACCGGAACGCGGGTGATGTCCACACCCTCTTCGCGGAGGCGCCTCAACACCTCGGGCACCAGGACCAGGTGGGAGCCGGAGAGGATGGACAGGCCCACCACGTGGACGTCCTCGTCGGCCGCGGCCCGGGCGATCTCCTCGGGGGTCAGGCGGATGCCCTGGTAGATGACCTCGTAGCCGAGGTCGCGGGCTCGAACGGCAACCTGTTCGGCGGCGTTCGAATGCCCGTCCAGGCCGGGCTTGGCCACCAGGAACCGGACCTTCTGCACGCCCAGCCGTCCGGCTGCGTCCGCGACGGCATGACGAGCGTCCTCCAACGCTGCCACGTCGCCCTCAACCGCGGCCGACGCGCCGCTCACACCCGTAGGCGCCCGGTAATCGCCGAACACCTCGCGGAGCGCGGCCGCCCATTCTCCCGTCGTCACCCCGGCGCGTGCCGCCTGCACGGTCGCGGGCATCAGGTTGTCCGGACCGCCGGCCACTCGCCGAAGCCAGTCGAGCGCCGCCGTCGACGCCGCCTGGTCGCGGGACGAACGCCACGCCTTGAGGCGTTCGATCTGGTCGTGTTCGTGTTCGGCCTCGATGCGTTCGATGCCGGCCAGGCCCTCTCCCATCCCCTCCGACAGCGGGGACGGCTCGCCCTCCTCGTATCGGTTCAGCCCGACCACCGTGAGGTCGCCCGTCTCGATGCGGCGGAGGCGTTCGGCGAGCTTGCCGACCAGCCGCTCCTTCATGTAGCCGAGCGCCTCCACGGACCCGCCCTTGTCCTGGACCCGCGTGAACTCCTCCCAGGCCTCCGTCTCGATGCGTTCGGTCAGCGAAGCGACGACCGGCGAGCCCTCGAACAGGTCGGGGTACTCCAGCAGGTCCGTCTCCTCCGCCAGGATCTGCTGGGCCCGGAGCGACCACTGCTGGTCCCACGCCCGGGGGAGCCCAAGGGCCTCGTTCCACGCGGGCAGCTGGACCGCGCGGGCCCGCGCGTCCTTCGACAGCGTCACCGCGAGCATCTCCAACAGGATGCGGTAGACGTTGTTCTCCGGCTGCTGCGCCGTGAGCCCCAGCGAGTTCACCTGCACGCCGTACCGGAACCGCCGCATCCGCGCATCGGTCACGCCGTAGCGTTCGAGGCACAACCGGTCCCACAGCCGGGTGAACGCGCGCAGCTTGGCCATCTCCTCGACGAACCGGATCCCGGCGTTGACGAAGAACGACACCCGCCCCACGACCCCCGCGAACTCGTCATCCGCGATGCGCCCCGTCGCCTTCACCGCGTCCAGGACCGCCACCGCGTTCGCCAGCGTGAACCCGACCTCGAGCACCGGGTCGGCGCCCGCCTCCTGGAGGTGGTACGAACACACGTTGATGGGGTTCCACTTGGGGACCTCGCGATAGGTCCACGTGATGACGTCGGCGGTGAGGCGGAGCGACTCGGCGGGCGGGAACGCGTAGGTCCCCCGCGACAGGTACTCCTTCAGGATGTCGTTCTGCGTCGTTCCGGCCAGCGCGGCGACCGAGGCGCCCTGCTCCTCGCCCACCACCGCATACAGCGCCAGCAGCCACATCGCCGTGGCGTTGATGGTCATCGAGGTGTTCATCCGTTCGACCGGGATGCCGTCGAATACGGCCCGCATGTCCCCGAGGTGGCCGATCGGCACGCCGACCTTCCCCACCTCGCCACGCGAGATCGCGTCGTCCGCGTCGTAGCCGCACTGGGTGGGGAGGTCGAACGCCACCGAGAGTCCGGTCTGACCCTTCGCCAGGTTGGTCTTGAAGCGTTCGTTCGTCGCGGCGGGCGAAGCGAAGCCGGCGTACGTTCGATACATCCACGGCGCGTCCCGGCCGGTCATGGGCCAAGTGTAGGCAGACCGAGAAGCGCCCTGCCGGGGCTCAGCAGACCTGGTTCAGGTACGGATACGGGTCGATGGCATCGCCGTTGACGACGCTGTAGCCGTAGGGACTGACCCACGGGTTCGACGGGATGACGCGCGGGTGCCACTCGAAGTGGTCGTGCGTCGGGCCGCCCGCGGCGTCCCCACTGTTTCCCACGTACCCGATGACGGTCCCGGCGCCGACCGAACCCAGCGTGCCGAACCCCGACAGGTGCGCATTGTAGGTGAAGCCGTCGGCCCCGGTCACGATGACCGCCGCGCCGCCGATGCCGTTCGAGGCGTTCGACGCGACGCCTGAGAACGTGGCCCGGATGGGCGTGCCGGCCGGGGCGAAGATGTCGTTGCCGGCGTGCAGGTGGTACCCGCCGCCGAACCGGGGCGCCCCCAGGCTGTCCGAGTAGCCGTGCGGGTTGTCCACTGGGCACACCGCGAACGGATGTCCGGCCACCGTCCCGCCACCGCCGCCCCCCTGTTGATGCCGTTTGGCCTCCTGCGCTATCCGCAGCTTCTGCAGGGCGATCTCCCTGACCCGCTTCAGCTTGAGCTTCTTGATGAGGCCGGTGGCGCTCAGCTTGGCCTTCTCCAGACCCAGGACCACGGTCTTGGCCGCGGCGAGCTTCGCCTCCAGGGCGGCGTTGCGCTGGTCCAGGACCTTCTTCGCTGCGTCGTAGTCGCGCTTCAACGACAGCAGGTGCTTCTGCTGGTTCTTCAACTGGTTGCGCTGGTTCGTGATCTGGGCGATGAGGTCGCCGTCGCTCTTGGCCGCGCCGTTGATGATCTCCAGCCGGTCCGCGAGGTCCGACAGCGACTTCGAACCCAAGATGAAGTCCAGGCCGTTCCCGGGACCACCCTCGTAGGCGATCCAGGCCCGCTGGTCCAACAGCCCCTGTTTCTGGGTGATCTGGCCGTTCGCGGCACGGATCGACTGTTCGGTGGCGTTGATCTTGGCCTGCGTGTTCGACAGTTGGCTCTGGACCTGGTCCACCTGGCCGGCCAGCACGCTCGCCTGATCCTCCAGATCGGCCACGATCTGGGACTGGGCGGTGATGGTCTGGAGGAGCCTGGTCAGCTTCTTCTGGGCCGCGGCGAGTTCGGCTTTGGTGTCCGCTCGAACGGGCTGTGGCCGCGACAGGGCGAACGTCGACAGGGTGGCAACGGCGAGGAGCACCGCACACCCGCGGGCCACCCCGGTCTTCCGGCCCATCGTCACGGTAGCTCTATCCCTACCGGACACGGGAGCAAGAGTCAAGCAACGGCCAACCCTTCAGTTCGACGAACGGATCGATGTGCTTGTCAACGAATCGGCAGGTGGCGCGGAGTGCTGAAGCCCTCCGCCGCCCCGGCCGGCCAGCGGCTGCTGTCCGCCGAACGTCCTACAGATGGGTTCCGGGAAGCCCGAGGTCACGGGCGATGAGGATGCGTTGGACCTCGCTGGTCCCCTCGCCGATCTCCAGCACCTTCGAGTCGCGGTAGTACCGGGCCACGGGATACTCCTCCATGAACCCGTAGCCGCCGTGGATCTGAACGGCCTCGCGGGCGCACGTCACCGCGATCTCGCTCGAGTACAGCTTGGCCAGTGACGCCTCGGCCTTGTAGGGACGACCTTCGTCCCGGAGCCACGCCGCCTTGTAGGTCGCCAGCCGCGCAGTCTCCACCATGACCTTGATGTCCGCGATCTTGAACTGCAGCCCCTGGAACGCCCCGATCGGCCTACCGAACGCCTGGCGTTCGTTCGCGTACTTCACGCTCTCGTCGAGGCAGCCCTGGGCCAGCCCGACGCCGAGCGCGGCGATGGCGATGCGGCCGTCGTCGAGGGTCCGCAGGAAGTTCGCGAAGCCCTTGCCCTGTTCGCCCAGCAGGTTCTCTTCAGGGACGCGGCAGTCGGCGAACGACAGCTCGTGGGTGTCCGAGGCGTGCCAGCCGAGCTTGCGGTAGCTCTTGCCCACCTCGAAGCCCGGGGTGTTCGACGGGACGATGATGGCGGAGACCTCCTTGCGGCCGTCGTCACGTTCGCCGGTCACCGCGGTGATGGTCACGAGCCCGGTGATGTCGGTGCCGGAGTTCGTGATGAAGGCCTTGGAACCGTTGATGACCCACTCGCCGCCGTCCAGCTTGGCCGTGGTGAGCGTCGAGCCCGCGTCGCTCCCGCCACCGGGTTCGGTCAGGCCGAACGCCCCCAGCATCTCCCCGCGACACATCGGCACGAGCCACTTCTGCTTCTGCTCCTCGGTGCCTTCCGCGAAGATGGGGTTCGCCCCGAGTCCAACGCCCGCCTCGAGGGTGATGGCCATGGAGGAGTCCACGCGGGCCAGTTCCTCGATGGCCAGGCACAGCGTGGTGAAGTCCGCTCCCTGCCCGCCGTACTCCTCCGGGAACGGGATGCCGAACAACCCCATCTGGCCCATCTGCTTGACGATGTCGAGGGGGAACTCCTCCAGGCGGTCCATCTCCTCCGCCCGTGGCGCGATGACCTCGTTGGCGAACTCTCGAACGGCCTGGCGGAACTGTTCCTGCTCCGTCGTGAAGTCGAAGTCCATGGCTTCCCAGGGTAGCCGAACCGCGCGGCGCTGGTCGCGTTGATTCATGCAGGTCGTCGGTCCGCCGATGTGAATGGTTGCATCTGTCCCTCGTTCAAGGAGCGCCGTGGAGATGGCTTCGCGCACCTCCCAGTCCAGCGATGTGCTGGACCGTCCCGTTGCGGGCGGCCGGCCTCTTCGGCTCGGTTCTCCGCGCTTGCTCCTCGCGGCGGTGGCGTCGATGGTGGTGGGCAGCATGGTGCTGGCGGCGGTCCCCCGGGCGCGTGCCACGATGCCACTGTTGAACGTTCGGAACGCGGCGACGGCGGTTCGGGCCGCGGATCTCGCCCTGGACGCGTTCGAGTCCTGCTTGGACGGAGCGCGGGACGAACTCGCCGAGCCGGTGCAGGCCAGCACCATGGCCGACGCCATGCGAGCGGAGCCGCGGTTCCGGTCGTGCGTCTCGAACGATCGAACGGCGGCCGAGACCACCACCCACCGGGTCGACTCGGCGCTGGCCGGGAGCACCGTGGCTGGACGGGCCGGGCGGGTCCTCACCCAGGCCGACACCGCCGGGCGGCTGGCGATGGCGCGCGCGGGAGCGATCAGCGCGACCTTCCCCGCGTGTTGGTCGATCTTCGCCGCTACCTGTCGCAGGTCCCAACGAGTGGAACGCGTTCGGAATCCGCCGTCGCGCTGCGCGCGTTGCAGGCCGACGACGGGACGTTCGCCGCCGCTCTGCAGGGACTTCGGGCGGCGGATGCTCAGCTCGCCGATGCCGACGTGACGATGTCGGGCCCGCCGGCAGCGGTCAGTGCACGCCCTTGAGCTCGGGGTGCGGGTCGTCCGAGCCGGCGGCGCGTTCGTACTCGATGATCTGCACGGAATTGCCGTCGGGATCGTGGAACGCCGCGAACCGCGCGTAACCCGCCACGTCGCCCTCGTGCACGAACCGAACGCCCCGCTCGGTGAGCTGAGACCTGGCGCGGTCGAGGTCGTCCACAGAGAACACCGCCGCCGCACCTCCCGGCTGCATCGGCCCACCCATCGCACCGTGCAGCGCGAACTGCCGTCCGCCCGCGTCGAACATCGCCCAGTTCGAACCGTCCCGCCTGACGAGTTGAAGGCCCAGGGCGTCGCGGTAGAACGCGACTGCCCGGTCCATATCCACCACCCAGTAGTAGACGTGGTCCAGCTCCTTCACGATCCGTTCGTCCGCGCCCACGAGGGGTCGAGTCTACTCACCCGGCCCTTGCGGGACGATCGTCTTTGCGAACCATTCGTCGCGCCTGGCGGGGTGGCGCCGTGCATCTCGTAGTGAGTCTCAATCGGGCACCCGTGGGATATGCAGTGATCGCTGATCCGGTCATCGAGCGCGCGATAGCTCGCGAGTCCCCAATCACCACAGGGCTCTATCGGGCCCGGCAGCTTGTTGCCGAACTCGTCGAAGTATTCACCAGTCCATCGCCGGAAGCAGTGTTGCGGGAGAAGGTCCTCAGGACGGATTGCATGGTGGTCGACAGTTACGCAGTAACCCCTCGACCACGGTAGCCGGTTGATAAAGATCGGCGGCAACAACAGCCGGTCGGGGGAGAGCTCGCCCGGCTCCATACCGTCGGACACCACGTCGTAGACGTAGATCAGGTTGGCCCCGGGCATCGGCGCGCTCTCCCTGGGAAGGTCGACCAGGATGACGCGACCGAACAGGTACCTGTCGTCTGGAAGCTGCATTGAGAAGACGTCGCCGGGCGAGAGCTTCTTCTTGCTCGGCGTGAGGACACGGAGGTTGGTCAACTCGGCCATGCTCAGAAGTCTTCCGATCGATCGAAAGCATCCACGAGAAGTTCCATCATGACAAGATCCCCGGGGCGACTCCGCTTTTACACGATCCGAACGAGGACCTGGGCTGCCTCGACGACATCTCCCGGAGACGCGAGAACTTCCGTGATCGTCCCGGAGGCGGTGGCGGCGACGTGGGTCTCCATCTTCATGGCTTCGAGGACGGCCACGGGATCGCCGGCCTGCACGGTGTCGCCTTCGGCCACCAGGACCTTGAGGAGGGTTCCGTGCATGGGGGCGACCACCTCACCCGAGCCGCCGCCGGCGTGGTGGGTGGCTGCGGAGACGGATCCGGCCATCGCCGGGTGCCACAGTCGAACGGCCACCCCTTCCACCATGAGGACCGCCTGCTCTTCGCCCGACCCGTCGGTCGCGGGGTCGGCCGGCGCGAGCGCGTCCAGGGCTCCTCCCTCGGCCGTTCGAGTTGTGTAGGAACCGTCGACGAACTCGGCGTTCTCCAGCAGGAGACGGTGGGCTGGGATGGTCGTCGGAACGCCCTCGATGACGAACTCGTCCAGGGCGCGAAGCATGCGGCGGCGAGCCTCCTCGCGGGTCTCGGCGTGGACGATGAGCTTGGCGATGAGGCTGTCGTAGGCGCCCGGCACTTCGTCGCCTTCGCCGAATCCGCTGTCCACACGGACGCCAGGGCCGCCGGGCTCGCGGTAGGTGGTGATGCGGCCGGGGCCGGGCAGGAAGCCTCGTGAAGGATCCTCCGCATTGATGCGGCATTCGATGGCATGCCCGCGCGGCGTCAGTTCGCTCGCAGAGAAGCCGAGCGGGTCGCCGGCGGCGATGCGGAGTTGGGCGGCCACCAGGTCGATGCCGAGCACCTCCTCGGTGATGGTGTGTTCGACCTGGAGGCGCGCGTTCACCTCGAGGAAGTAGAACGAACCGTCGTCGGTGTCCAGCAGGAACTCGACCGTGCCCGCGTTCACGTAGCCGCAGGCGTTCGCCACGGCCACTGCGGCCTCGCCGATCCGCGGGACGACGTCCAGGAACCGCGCCGGCGGGGTCTCCTCCACCAGCTTCTGGTGCCGCCGCTGGAGCGAGCAGTCCCGAACGCCCAGCCACATGGCCTCGCCAGGACCCGGCGAGAGGATCTGGGCCTCGAGGTGCTTCGGCCGCGTGAGATAGCGCTCCAAGTACACCGCCCCGTACCCGAAGTACGCCTCGGCCTCGCGCGCCGCCGCCTCGAACGCCTCGACCACATCACCGGCCGAGGCCGCCACACGCAGCCCCCGCCCGCCGCCCCCTCCGGCAGCTTTGATCACTATGGGATAGCCGCTCGTCGCTCCGAACGCCTGCACCTCCTCCGCAGTCCGAACGGGGTCGAGCGTACCCGGCACCACTGACACGCCTACTGAGGTGGCCAGCCGGCGCGCCTCCACCTTGTCGCCCGTGGCGCGGGACGCGTCCGGCGGCGGTCCGATCCATACCAGTCCCGCAGCCGACACCGCCTCTGCCGCCTCGGCCCGCTCGGACAGGAAGCCGTAGCCGGGATGCACGGCCTCGGCGCCGGTCGTTCGAGCCGCCTCCAGGATGGCGTCCAGGTTGAGGTAGGTCTCCGCGGGAGTGACGCCGGCCAGGTGGACGGCCTCGTCGGCGGCTCGAACGTGACGGCTCCCCGCGTCGACGTCCGAGTAGACGGCGACGCTCGCCACGCCGAGGTCGCGGCAGGTTCGAGCCACGCGCACCCCGATCTCGCCGCGGTTGGCGATCAGGACCTTGGCGAACACCTACTCGGCCTCAGACTCGTCGGCGGCGGGCTGCGTACGCCAGCGAGGCCCGGCCTTGGACACCTGCCCGGGGACGGGGTGGCCGACCAGCTCCTCGGCCAGCTTCGCGGCCTCCACCACTCGGTCGAGGTTCACCCCCGTGACCACGCCCATGTCGGCGAACAGGTGCACCACGTCCTCGGTGGCAACGTTGCCGTTCGAGCCCGGGGCGAACGGCGACCCGCCCAAGCCGCCGGCGCTGGCGTCGAACTCTGTCGCGCCCAGCTGCCACGCGGCGAACACGTTCGCCATGGCCAGTCCTCGCGTGTCGTGGAAGTGAAGGTTCAGGCGCAGGGCCGGGAGCTCCTGTTGGAAGAGATCGACCATCCGCCACACCCGCCACGGCGTCGCCATGCCGGTGGTGTCCCCAAGCGAGACGCCCGTGACCCCGACCTCGGCCAGCACGCGGGCCACCTCCAGCACTCGTTCGAACGCCACATCGCCGTCGTAGGGATCGCCGAACGCCGCCGAGATCGAACACTCAGCGTCCACGCCCGCCTCGCGAGCAAAGGCCACCACGTCCGCCACGTCCTCCAGCGACTCCTGGACCGACTTGCCCACGTTCTTGCGGTTGTAGCCGTCCGCCGCGGCCAGGAACGCCTGCAGCGAGGCGAACCCTCCCGCTTCCACCGCAGCCTCCGCCCCTCGGCGGTTGGGGACCAGGGCCGAGTACGCCACGGCCGGGTTGCGTTCGGCCCCCGCCCACACCGCTGCAGCGTCCGCCATGGCCGGCACCGCCTTTGGCGACACGAACGACACCGCCTCGATCTTGGCCACGCCGGTCGCGGACAGCGCATCCAGGAACCGAACGCGGTCCTCGATCGACAACGGCGTCTCGGCCTGGAGGCCGTCGCGGGCGCCGACCTCCCGGATGGTCACGCGGCGCGCGACGGGCGCGTCGTCGCCAGGCGCGGGGCCTCCCGGGATCAGCGGTTCGACCATGTCGGCTCGCGCTTCTCGTTGAAGGCCGCGATCCCCTCGCGGCGATCCTCGCTGGCCACGGCTCGCCGCCACGCCACGTCCTCGATCTCCACGCCCTGCTCCAGGGGGACCTCGATGCCGCGGTCGATGGCGCGCTTCGCCTCGCGCACGGATACCGGAGACGAACGGCACACGTCGGCCGCCAACTCCAGCGCCGCGGCGTCGAGCCGTTCGCGCGGTTCGACCCGCGCCACCAGTCCCATGTCGAACGCCTCACCCGCGTGGATCCGCCGGCCCGTGAGGATGAGTTCCTTGGCCCGCGCCACGCCGATCTTGCGGGGCAGCAATTGCGTGCCGAACCCGCCGGGGAGGATGCCCACCCGCACCTCGGGCAGCCCGAAGATCGAGTCCTCCGCCGCCACCACCAGGTCGCACCCCAGGATGAGTTCGAACCCGCCGCCCAACGCGTAGCCGAACGCCGCCGCGATGGTCGGCTGCGGGATGGCCCGGAGCGCGTCGAACATCCCCCGCATCGCCGCCCGGTTGCGGAGCCACCCAGCGTCGTCCATGGCGCCGCGCTCCTTGAGGTCGGCGCCCACGCAGAACGCCCGCTCTCCCGCCGCGCCAAGGACCACGACCCACACGTCCTTCTCGGTGGCCACCGCCCGGAACGCCGCGCCCAGCTCCGTGCCGACCTGGCCGGAGATGGCGTTCATCGCCTCGGGGCGGTTCAGCGTGATCACCGCCACATGGCCGTCGGTGCGGCGTTCGACCAGGCTCACGACGGCACCAGCGTGGCCAACGTCAGACGGGCGGGACGCCGTGGCGCCGAACGCTGAACGAACGGTCCTTCGTCGCGGCCTGGGCCAGCCGTCGCGCCAGATCCTCCCGCAGCTCGTCGGGCTGCACGACCGCGTCGATGACGTTCTCGGATGCCAGGTGGACCAGGTCGATGTCCTGTTCGAACTCTCGCCGCTTCTCAGCGACGAACGCCGCGCGCTCCCCAGGATCGGCGATGGCCTGGATCTTGTTGAAGAACACCGCGTTGACCGCGGGCTCGGGACCCATGACCGCGATGCGGGCGGTGGGCAGGGCGATGGTGGCGTCCGGTTCGAACCCCGGCCCGGCCATGGCGTAGAGCCCCGCGCCGTACGCCTTGCGAACGACCACGCAGATCTTGGGGACCGTCGCCTCGCTGACCGCGGTGATGAGCTTGGCGCCGTGGCGGATGATCCCCTGGCGTTCGACGGCGCTCCCGATCATGAACCCGGGCACGTCACTCAGGAAGACCAGCGGGATGTTGAACGCGTCGCACAGCCACACGAAGCGGGCGACCTTGTCCGAGGAGTCGACGAACAGCACCCCGCCCTTGTGCAGGGGCTGGTTCGCGACGATGCCCACCGCGCCGCCCTCCAGCCGGCCCAATCCGCAGATGACCTCCTTCGCGAAGTCCGGCTTGACCTCGAAGAACGAACCCTCGTCCACGAGCCCAGAGATCAACGCGTACATGTCGAACGCCTTGCTCTCGTCCTCCGGCACCAGTGAAGTCAGCGAACCTCGGTAGGCAGGGGGGAGCCCGTCAACGTGCGGTGGCGGGAGGGCGAAGTTCGACGGGAAATAGGAAAGCCAGGCGCGGGCGGCGGCGATGGCCGCCTTGTCGTCCGGCACGCACAGGTCACCGCACCCGCTCACCTCGCAGTGCATGCGGGCGCCGCCCATCTCCTCGAGCGTGACCTTCTCCCCGATGACCTCCTCCGCCATCCGGGGCGACCCGAGATACATCGAGGCGTTCTTCTCCACCATGAACACCACGTCGCAGAACGCCGGGATGTAGGCGCCGCCGGCCGCGGACGGGCCGAACAGACAGCACACCTGGGGGATGCGCCCCGACGCCTGGACCTGGTTGTAGAAGATCTTCCCCGCGCCGCGACGGCCGGGGAACAGGTCAACCTGATCCGTGATCCGCGCGCCCGCGGAGTCCACCAGATACACCATGGGGATGCCGCGCTTCCGGGCCAGCTCGATGATGCGGATGATCTTCTCGACGGTATGGGCGCCCCACGAGCCGGCCTTCACGGTGGGGTCGTTCGCCATGACGGCGACGGGCCGGCCTCCAACGTCGCCCACGCCGGTCACCACGCCGTCCGCGGGCAGGTCACCGGCCAGAGCGTTCACCAGCAGGCCTTCCTCGGACCACGTCGCGGTGTCGTCGAGCAGCAGCTGGAGGCGGTCCCGAACGAACAGCTTCCCCTGTTCGGCCAGCTTCTGGTGGTACTTCTCGGCGCCACCGGCCCGAGCCCGTTCGACGGCCTCGCTCAGTCTCGCGGACTGGCCGCGCGCCCCGATCGATGTGCTCTCAGCGTCATCGGTCACGGGGTGGAGTCTAGCCCGCCTTCCCGCGGCCCTCCGGGAGCCGGGCGTCAGGACATCGGGCGAACCTTGACCGGGATGAGGTTCGTGGCGACGGCTTTGAGGACGCGGCCGGCCGGGGAGTCGGGAAGCCGGGCGGGATCGAGTGGTACGTCCATCCGCACCACGCCCGGCGAGTCGTGCACGGGCACCGCCCCCAGCTGGCGGAGGAGGTCCAGCATCGGCGTGTTGTCCTGCATGACCAGCGCCCGGAACGCGGTGACGCCGGCTGATCTGGCGCTCACCCCCAGCACGCTGAGCAGCAGCATCCCGAGCCCACGGTTCTGGTAGTCGTCGATCACGGTGATGGCCGCCTCCGCCACCGCCGGTTCGCCCGGCACGCGGATGGAACGGGCCACGCCGAGTCCCTCGTTCGGCTGGTCGCCTCGAACGGCCACCCATGCGATGTGGTTCACCTGGTCGACCTCGGTCAGGTACCGAACGAGCTCATCCGAGAGCGTGTGGATCGGCGTCAGGAACCGCCGGAGGCGTGACTCATCGGAGAGGCGTTCGAACCCACGACGGAGAAGCTCTTTGTCGGTGGGCCGGATGGGGCGGCACAGCACGGGCGTGCCGTCGGTGAGCGTCGTCTCGATGGGTTCGAGATAGACGGGGGTGGGTTCGATCTTCTTCGGCGACATCCGAACGACCCCCCGCGAACCGACCCGGCCGGGTCGCCTACGGGGAGCCGAGCAGACGCGTCTTCTGGGCCTGGAACTCCGCGTCGGACAGGACGCCGGCCGTGTGCAGCTTCTGCAGCTTGGCGAGCTCGTCGGCCGTGGAGGGAGCGGCGGCGGGCGCGGCGCCGCGCATCCGGTTCTGGTTCGCCTCGTTCATCTCGTAGATGACCTTCTGGACGCGTTCGGGCTTGCGGACGTCGCCGAACGTCTCCTGGCCAAACGTGCCCGGCGACTCGATGGTCAGGTCGCCGGCCCCGATCATCCGTTCGAACACGGACTGGGTGAAGCGGACGTCGCTGATGTTCTCCAGCGGGATCTCCATGGACTTCTTGGCAAACCAGCCCGAACGATGGATGAGCCGCTCGGTCGTCACCACGAAGTGCGACGTGGCCCACGCCACGATCCGGCGGAGGGCATCGATGAGGAAGAGGAGGACGCCGACGCCGACCACCGCGTATCGGATCCACGAGGCCCAGGAGTCCGGCAGGTAGACCAACGCCGCGACCACCGCGGCCACGATGAGGACGGTCTCGGCCACCGGCATGGCCAGCGCGATCCAGTGGGGCCGGAGGTCCAGGACGAGCTGTTCGTTCTGCGAGAGAAGCCGCTTCGGGAATGGCATAGGTCGAACGCTACCCGAGGCTTGGCTCCGGAGCAACCAGGCTCTCCGCGCAACCTGCGAAGACCCGAACGCGCGACGGGATCGTTCAGGAGGGGGGAGGGTCTTTCGGAGACACGGAGCCGTGCTCAGGACGCGCCCTTATGACACTCCGGCGATGCACGCAACAGCGGCCACTCGCCTTCCCGGTACACCGCGGTACACCTCACCGGCACCCGCTGACGCTTCCCGGTTTCCCCCTCCTCAACGATCCCGCCGCATCACCCCTTCACGTCCTGTGGCGCACGTCGTGAACACGCCGCAGCGAACCGTCGGACCGAACGAAATAGGCCGTCCAAAGCCTCTTCCTGATCTTCTGGGAGACGATGTCGCAGTTGCACCCGCGATGAGCGCGGCCGTGGTTGGCGTAGCGGTGGAGCCGGTAGTAGCGGTTCGCCGCGTGGGCCTTGCACGCGGTGCACGCGTCCTCGCGACGAGTCGACAGCCGGAACACCCTGACCAGCGTGGTGGTGGAGCCGAACGCCGGCGTGGCGAGCGTGCCGGCGACGGCCGTTCCCAGACCGACCGCCCCCGCTCCCCGCAGGAACTGCCGGCGGTCCATCGTGGCTCCTTCGCGCGGTGCCATGAGGCCCGACCCCCCCTTCGTACTCGCGTGATATCAGAACCGAAGGCGCCGAGTCAAGCCCGAGCTTCAGGTGATGTGGACGATCTCGCCGTATCCGACGAGATATGTACCGTTCGCGTTCGTCACCACCAGCTCGCCGGCGTCGGTGATGTCCACGGCGACCCCCTCGACGTCGCCGTAGGGAGTGGCGGCGCGGACCGTTCGGCCCAGGGTCTCGCACCTCGAACGGAACACCGTCAACAGCTCCGGGCCGGAGGGCGCCGCGGCCCAATCCTTGAGACGGCTCAGGTAGGTGGTGAGCAAGCTGGAGCCGTCCGGGTCACCGCCCGCCATGGCCACGCTGATCGCGGACCCGCGCAGCTCCGGAGGGAAGTCCTCCGTTGTCTGGGTGAGGTTCACCCCCGTGCCGACGACGACATGGCCGAGCCGTCCACCTTGGACGGACGCCTCGCTCAGGACGCCCCCCAGCTTGCGGTCGCGGCACCGGAGGTCGTTCGGCCATTTGCACCGAACGTCCACGTGCGCGGTCTCGCAAGCTTCGGCCATGGCCACGGCGGCGGCGAGGGAAAGGAGCGGCGCCTGCCGGCCTGGAAGGTCCGGACGAAGCAGGACCGAGACGTGCAGCGACGAGCCGGCCGGGCTGGTCCACGTTCGTCCCAGACGACCCCGCCCTTCCGTCTGACGCCCCGCCACCAGGACGGTCCACGCGGGCGCGCCGCCCCGAGCGGCCTGGAGGAGGTCGGTGTTGGTCGAACCCGTGACCTCGACGTAACGGGCCGGGGCGGTGAGACCGGCGGTTCGGGCCGCCTCGGCGACGCTATGCTCCGTCAGCATCGTGGCCAAGCCTGACAGCCTCCCTCCGACCTTGGCAAGGACACGCTCGACGTGAGCAGTGCCGAACCGCGCGTGTTGATCGCCAACCGCGGCGAGATCGCCGTTCGTGTCATCCGAACGTGCCGCGAGCTGGGGTACCGTTCGATCGCCGTCTACTCCGACGCCGACCGGGACTCGCTCCACGTCGATTTGGCCGACGACGCGTACCGCCTGGGTCCGGCCTCCCCCGCCGAGTCCTACCTGAACGTCGAACGCCTCCTGGACGCCGCGGGGAGATCGGGAGCCACCGCCATCCATCCCGGCTACGGGTTCCTGGCGGAGAACGCGGACTTCGCCCGGGCCGTGGCCGAGGCCGGACTGGTGTTCATCGGCCCCCCGCCGGAGGCGATGCTGCAGATGGGCGACAAGGTCAGCGCTCGCCGCGTGGCGGAGGAGGCCGGCGCCCCCATCGTTCCCGGGACGCCGGAACCCGTGTCGCCGGAGGCGGCCGTGGCCGCGGGCGAACGGATCGGGTTCCCGCTGGTGGTGAAGGCCGCGTTCGGCGGCGGCGGCAAGGGGATGCGGCTGGTCCGCGAAGCGTCGGAGCTGACGGAGGCCGTGGAGCGTTCGGCCCGCGAGGCCCAGGCGTATTTCGGCCGGCCCGAGGTCTACCTGGAGCGCTATATCGAAGCGGCCCACCACGTGGAGGCCCAGATCCTGGCGGATGCCCACGGCAACATCTCGTTCCTGGGCGAACGCGACTGCACCCTGCAGCGCCGGTACCAGAAGCTGGTCGAGGAGTCGCCTTCGCCCATCGTCGATCAGGCGCTTCGAACGCGCATCGGTGACGCCGCGGTGTCGATCGCCCGCGCCGCCGGCTACCGCAATGCGGGCACGGTCGAGTTCCTGGTGGACCCGAGCGACGGTTCGTTCTACTTCATGGAGGTGAACGCCCGCCTGCAAGTCGAACACCCCGTCACCGAGATGGTGAACGGTGTGGACCTGGTCCGGCTGCAGTTGGCGGTGGCGATGGGCGAGGAGGTCGCGGTCAGCGTGGAGCCGCGCGGCCACGCCATCGAATGCCGGCTGAACGCGGAAGATCCGTACCGCGACTTCCTCCCCGGCCCCGGCCTCATCACGCGGTTCCGTCCGCCCGCGGGGCCGTTCGTCCGTGTGGACGCGGGGTTCGACGAGGGACGGCGGGTGCCGGGCGACTACGACTCGCTGTTCGCGAAGCTCATCGTGTGGGGCGAGGACCGCGACCTGGCCCGCCGCCGGATGCTCCGGGCCCTGGACGAGTTCGAGATCGAGGGCATCTCAACGACCATCCCGTTCCACCGGTGGGTGCTGGACACGCCCGAGTTCCGGGAGGCCACCGCCCACACCCGGTGGGTCGAACAGGCCCTGGCCGACCACCCGTTGCAGGCACCGGACGGCGCAGCGGCGGCGTCGGGCGGGACCGCCCCGGCTCCCGCCAAGCCGCTCCGGATGGTGGTGGAGGTCGACGGCCACCGCGTCCCCGTGGCGCTGTGGGGCGACGAGGTTCGAACGGCCCCCCGCCCCCCGGCGTCGTCGGCTGGGGGCGGACACGGCGGGCATGCGGGCGACGTCATCTCGGCGCCAATGCAAGGCACGATCCTGGAGGTGATGGTGGCTGAGGGACAGGAGGTCGCGGCGGGCGACGTCCTGTGCATCCTGGAGGCGATGAAGATGGAGAACCACATCGCCGCCACCCGCGACGGCACCGTCAGCGAGGTCGGGGT
>DAIMKN010000015.1:11294-25864 GCA_036721725.1 Actinomycetota bacterium | reverse complement strand
GAGGCTCGCGGGTTGCCCCACAGGTCCTTGTCCATGAGGCCGTTGAACTCGACGTCGAGCGCGATCGGCACGGTCTGGTCGAGGACGGTGAACTCGCCCTTCAGCGTGAACGTGCCGGCCTCCGGGTTGATGTCGTCGAGCGCGGTGCTCTTGAACGTGAGCTCGGGGTAGGACTCGACGTCCAGGAAGTCGGGGGACTTCAGGTGGGTGTCGCGGTCGGGGTTGCCGGTGGAGATGCTGTCGGCCTTGATGGTGACCTCGACGTGCGACTTGCTCGGCTCGGGATCCACGACGACCGTCGCGTCGAACTCGTCGAACCGGCCGTGAACGGTGGTGAACACCATGTGCTTCGCCGTGAACTCCAGACTCGAGTGGGCCGTGTCCACGTTCCACGGGCCCGGCTTCATGTCCGGGACGGAAACGGGAAGTTCCATGATGGCTTCGATGGCTTGGCTGCTCATGTTCGGCTCCTCCTTCTCGCTGGCGGTGCGCTTGTCTCTCATCCGTCCACAACTCAGTTGAGTACTCAACTATTCCCCATGCAACCGATGTCGAACCCTCTGTCGGCGGGTCAGCGGGTGGGGGCCTGCGCCGCCGCCCGGATGCGCCGGGCGGACTCGAGCGGGTCCTCGGCGGCGAAGATGGCGCTGCCGGCCACCAGGATGTCCGCCCCCGCCTTTACCGCCTCGCCGGCCGTAGCCTCATTGATCCCCCCGTCGATCTGCAGGTCGACCGCGAGCCCGCGTTCGTTCGCCCACCGCCGCGCCTCGGCCAGCTTGGGCAGGACGTCCGGGATGAACGCCTGCCCGCCGGCGCCTGGATGCACGCTCATCACCAGCAGGAGCTCGACCCGGTCGAGCCACGGGAGGACGCGTTCGACGGGCGTCTCGGGGTTCACCACCAGGCCCGCCTGCATCCCGAGCGAGTGGATGCGTTCGATCAGCGCCCACGGATCGCCGAGTTCGATGTGGACGCTACAGCCGTCGGCGCCCGCCTCGGCCAGGGCGGTGAGCAGGACCTCGGGGTCGTCGACCATGAGGTGGCAGTCCAGGAACAGGTCCGTGTGCTTGCGGAGCGAGGCCACCACGGGCGGCCCGATGGTCAGCGCGGGCACGAAGTGGGCGTCCATGATGTCGACGTGGAGGAGGTCGGCTTCGGTGCGAACGCTTGCCACGTCGTCCGCCAGGGTGGCGAAGTCGGCGGACAGGATGGACGGCGCGATCCTGATGCCTCCATCTTCGCGGGCCGGACCGTACGTCACGGGCGAACAGTGTCACAGTTCGCCGGCACGGTCGGGACCCGATCCCGGCTGGCACGACGGACACCAGTAGGTGACGCGTTCGCCCCCGTAGCCCTCCTGTTCGGCCTGGCGGATGGGCGTGCCGCACCGACGGCACGGCTGCCCCTTGCGACCGTAGACCCACCGCTCGCGACCGGGCCTGGTGTCGCCGGTGGTGATCTGTGTGCCCGTCGAACGGTTCGCCTCCATGACCCGCTTGGTCAGCGCGACCAGCCCATCCAGGTCGCGGACCTCGCCCACGGGCGTCCACGGATCGAGGCCGCGGAGGAAGCAGATCTCGCACTTGTAGACGTTGCCCGGTCCGGCCATGACCTCCTGATCGAGCAGCGCCGTCCCGATGGGGCGTTCGGGCTTCGAACGCCTCGTGAAGCTCGTCGTTGAGAGCCCGGGCCGAGGCGAGGTCGTGGCCGAAAGGCTTCCCGATCATCACCCGGCCTCCTGCCGTGAGACCCGCCCGCCCAAGCGCCGCCACCACTAAAGCGAAGAGCGACGGTGGGATCTCCAGGTAGAACAGCGGCCTGGAACGGTCTTTCAACCGACCAGCCAGCTCCTCGTACATACTTGGGTCGGCGAAGTCACCCTTGAGGTAGGTGAACCTCCGAGCCAGCCGGTCGAAGACCTTCTCCTCCACGACTTCGTCAGCGACCTTAAGGGCTTCTCGCACCGAGGCGATCAGGTGGTCCTCGGACCAGTCCTCGCGTGCCACCCCGATGATCGAACAGTCTAGGCGGCCCGCCACCTCTAGGCGGTATAGCGAACGAAACGTCATCTTGCGAGCCAAGTCCCCGGTGATGCCGAGGATAACCAAGGCGTCGGCCGCTTGCGTTTCGGGCTCGCTCATGTGAAGTGCGCCTTACGGGTCGGGGTCAGCACTTGGTCGGGCGTGTACCTCGCGTGATGGATCACCTCAGTGCGATCCGTAGCGGACAAAGACCCCGACGATGCCCCCATAGGCAACGTGCGCGATCAGGCTGACGATCGGCGTGGCCCGCCCGTAGTTCAACATCAAGAAGCCGGGAGCTTCTAACTGCGCAGTGCTCCGCGAAGAGTTGAACCCGGAACCCATCCTCGGATGAACCACGGGCAGCAGTACGTTGACGACGACTGTGCCCGCGAAGAGCGCGTGGGCGACACCCAACGCGGCACCCAACAGGAGGCCGCTCCTACCGAGAACGAGGAAGATCAGGTAGTAGCCCACGGCCAACAGGAGCCCGTACAGGAAATGGGCTGCGTAGCCGATCGCTTTCGCGCGGCGACGCGATGAGGTGACGATGGTGCCGAGCAAGAACGGCAGATCGATGCGCGTCAGCCGCAGTTCGGTCGAAGCACGAAGCACCGTGGTGAGCACTAAGGTGCCGACCAAGCCACCACCCAGCGCAGCCCAGAAGTTCATGCCTTGTCCGCACCCTCGATCGCGAGGACTGCGCTGATGAACGAGAGGTGGGTGAGGGCCTGGGGGAAGTTCCCGAGGAAGTCCCCGCTCCCAGGATCGATCTCCTCCGAGTAGAGACCGACGTCGTTGGCGAAGGAAACCAACTCGTCCATCAGCGCGACGGCACGGGTTCGCCGTCCACATCTCGCTAGTGCCTCCACGAACCAGAACGAGCAAGGCAGGAAGGCCCCCTCGGGTCCTCCCACACCGTCTTCCCCGGAGTAACGTTTCATGAATGGACCTTCACCGAGGTTGTGGCCGATCGCCTCGATCGTGCTCAGCATCCGTGGGTCTGCCCGATCGCGGTAGCCGAACAGCGCGCCGAGCAAGATCGCTGCGTCCAGCTCGTCACTTCCGGCTGAACGGGCGTAGCTGCTTTGCTTCTCAGACCAGCAGCGAGATTCGATGAAGGAGGCAATCGCATCTCTCTCAATGCTCCAGCGCTCGGGGGCCCCATGGATGTGGCCGGCCTCTGCGAGCCTGATCGCTCTATCCAAGGCAACCCAGGACATCATCTTGGACTGTGTGAAATGAAGCGGCTCGCTGCGAACCTCCCAGATGCCGGAATCCGGATCGTGCCAGATATCGCATACGAGGTCTGCGGTCTCCGACAGACGCCCAGCGATCTCCGGATCGATGCGATGCCCCGCGGACGAGTAGACCCAAGCGGTCTGCAAGAGATCGCCGTAGATATCGAGCTGAGACTGCTTCCCGGACGAGTTGCCGACCCGCACCGGTCGCGAATCTGCGTGCCCCTCGAACGAGAGCTCCCGTTCAGACGTTCGGACGCCGCCATCTAGGCGATACAGAACGTCGAGGCGTGGGTGAGTCAACTGGGAGGCTTGCATCAGCCACCAGAAGAATGACTCAGCCTCCTGGGCGAAGCCCAGATGCAAGAACACTGACAGAACGAATGCGGAGTCTCGGATCCAGCAGAATCGGTAGTCCCAGTTGCGCTCACCGCCGATGCTTTCCGGTAGAGAGGTTGTGGCGGCGGCGGCCAGCGCCCCCGAAGGCGAGAACACCAGAAGCTTGAGCGCGAGAACGCTCCGCACGACGGCATCTCGCCAGCGCCCCGCGTAGGTGCTCGATTCCGCCCACCCTCGCCAGAACGAGATCGTGCCCTCGAGGCGGGCTTCGACCTCGTTGCGGCTAGGAAATACGAGCGGCTCTTGATAGGCGATAGACAAAACGATCAAGGCGTCTGTCTCAGCGGTGAACCGCCCTCCGATCGACGCCTCGTCAAGGACCGGCTCGCCGGCGTTCCATGTATTGACGGCCAGTGCGACATTGCCTGAAGTGGCGACCGGGATGCCGTTCCTGGTCCCGATCGTGACGTCGCCTCGTGCGTACCCGAACCTCGGGTGGACCGCCCATCGCATCGGCACACGTCCGGATATCACTTCGATCCGGCGAACCAGCTCACGGAAGGGTGACAAACCGCTACCCGGCAGCGTCATGGCATCGGTCACCTGGATCGTGCCCAGCGGGGTCGTGAAGACGGTCACCAAGACGTTGGTGGATGGAAGATAGTGATGGGTTGCCTCGAACGTGACATCGGGGCCCAGCATGAAGGAACCGCCGAGCCTGGCATCGAGTAGGGACGCGAACACGCTGGGAGAGTCGAGGTCAGGGAGGCACAACCAATCGATCGAGCCATCGAGCGCGACGAGGGCCACCGTGCGGCCGTCACCGATCGCCGCATAGCCTCTTATCGGGGCGTATCCCCTTCGCGCCACGCGACCTCCGCGACATTCTCGCTATCGTTGTGCCCTGGAGCTAGGCTGACCGATCCCACCTTCGGGCGCCACGTTCTGGAAGCGTGATCGGTCACGATCCACGGAGCGGGGGATGGCCTCTCTGATGGCCGCACACCGCGCGTGCCTCCTCGACGAGGTCGCACGTTCCGAAGGCTATCGAGCCACAGCCCGGCCGACATCAAGAGGCTCCTCAGGGTGGGACAAGATGGCCTTTGGGGTGGTTCCTGGCTTCACCTACCCGCCGTGTCCGCAAGGGGTCACGAACGCGGTTCCCGGCACGGCGTCGTGTCCTGGAGTCGTCGTCCCCGTCCCCGTCGTTGCCGGGATGTTGGCGTGAGCGTTCATGGTGCCCTGGTTGCAGGCCGCGACGGGCAGATGCTGGGTGTGGGAAACATCCGCCATCGCAGGAGCCGCCGGAAGGCCGATAACCGCGGCCGACAGTGCAAGAGCGATCAGTAGCTTCTGCATCTCATCTCTCCCTTGTCTTTGGTGATGATCACTTCCTACCTGGATCGTGCCGACCTCCCTTTCGGCCATGTCAGTCACCCGATGTGCGAGACGAACGGCGGACCACCGACCACAGAGAACAAGGCGAGAGCCGTCACGGCGCTCGCCGCGAGCGCGAGGAACCCGCTGCCGACGTCGCCCCTGTCGGTCCTCGGGCTCCGCACCGGGAGCTTCGTCACGAGAAGGACGAGGCACGCGAGGACGATCAGCAACTCCAGGACCGTTGACACGAGATCTCCGAAGCCAACTTTCGCCGGCATGGTCGCGCCGGGGCCGACGAGGGATCCATAGGTCCTGGTGACCACATAAAGGATCGCAGCGAGCCCGTTACCCAGCGCGCCGAGCCATAGGACCAACCGACGGAGATCGACCACTGCGACGATCGCCCAGGCCAGCTGGGCGACGCCCAGTCCGATGAAGAAGACACCGTAGAGCCAGTAGTCCTTGAAGTGTTGCTCGGCTGCCGCGAAGTGGATGAGTGCGGAATACATCGAGAACAGGGCGAGACCGGTTCGGGTGAGGTCAGCCAGGGCGAGCTCGTGCGCCGTCCGCCCGCGCCCAGCCCCATCCTCGCCGCGTTGCCATAGGCGGAGGAACAGGATGAGACCCCCTCCGAAGACATCGATGGCGAGCGCGCCGCCGAGCTTCAGTGATGGGTGCTTGCCCGCTCCTTCGAGGTAGCCGTACCACGTCGCCAGGACGGCCAGTGCGATCGCGGTGATCGCGGTGACAGCGACGCTTCGCGCGCGCACCGCGATGCGACTCGCGACGCCACTCGCGGTTCGATCCACCCTGTCCCCCATGTCCGCCGATTCCATCCGTCGGTACTACGGGGGAGGCCCTTCCGGGGATTGTTTTCGGTTTCGGGCTCGGCCGGGCAGCCGATCAGATTTTCGCGTTTAGTCCCCCTGTTCGGTGTAGTACCTGATTTCTGGTCGCAAGGACCGAAGGAGGGAAGAGGTACCGTGGTTGCACCCGAGGAAGGACCCCGAGGAGCTTGTTCATCGGCCCACCTCGTCCCAGTGCGTTCCCGACCGCCGAAAGCGGGCTCCGGCGGCGCCGACGTCGACCCCGGCAGCGTCGCCCCCAACGCGGAAGGTGGTAGGCCGCTCGGCCCACACGTGGAGGGTGTCTTGATCCATACGAAGTCGGATCCGGCTCCCCCTGAACCGGAGCGGGATCTCCAGGGTGTCCCATCGCTCCGGGATCCGTGGCTCCACTCGAGGAACGCGGCCCGAGGCCTGAACGCCGACGAACCCGAAAACGATGGCCTGCCACGCGCTTCCGAGCGTTGCCAGGTGCAGGCCGCCCGCCGTGGTCTTGGTGAGATCGTCGAGATCGACACAGGCGGCGAGGCGAAGCGCCTCGAGCGCATCGCTGGGCCGGCCGGCCTGGGCGAAAAGGGAGGCGTGCACCCCCGGAGAGAGCGAGCTGCCGTGGGCGGTACGCGGCTCGTAGAACTCCAAGTTGGGGACGAGTGATCCCGGGGCCACCGCATCGGGGACCATGTGGTGCAGCATCAAGACGTCCGCCTGCTTCAAGACCTGGGCGGCGGCTACCCGGTCCGCGCCGAGCAACTGGTCGGCCGCGACCGGCCGGCTCGGGGCCACATCCTCGATGATCAGCGGCTCGAGGCCCCAGAAGCCGGTGAACTGCTCGTAGAGCTGCGTCGAGGGGTCGTAGCCGTCGACGAGGGACGCGGCGAGCGACAACCACGATTCGCGCCGGGCGCCGGTGTGCCCGTCCCGGGCTAACGCCTGCGCGCCGCGCCGCAGGTTCCAGCCAGCCATGACGTTCGTGAAGGCGTTGTCGTCGACGGGCTCGTGGTACTCGTCCGGGCCGATGACTCCGTAGATGTGGCCGCGGGCCTCGCGGTCGAGACGGATCCGCGAGGCCCAGTACCGCGCCGTCTCGACGAACAACGCTTGACCGGGTCCGTGTTCGAACGCCTCATCCCCGGTCCAGGTCGCGTATCGATCGGCGGCCCACAACCGCCGCAGCGCCTCCTGCGGATCCCAGTCCGGTCCGAGCACGTCCGGGCCGAGTTGGCCCACGACCCGGGATTCGTCCCGGGTGGGGAGCAGTTCGACGACGGCCAGACGGAACCCCACGGCGACGCGTTCGGCGTTCTCCAGGACGGCTCGAACCTGGAAGTCCGGGCCCTGCCAGCGCTGCCCGGGTCGGTACACGCGCCACGAACCATCCATCTTGAAGTGCGTGTGCAGGGTGAGGTTCGCGTCGGTCCGGAACAGCAAGTGCTTGCCGCGCGCCACGACCTCTCGGACCACCTGGCCGGACAGGTCCGAGGTGGCGAACGCCGGCACCCGGAAGTCCGTTCGGGTCAACACCCTCCCCGCGAGTGCGGCGTGCAGACGCGTCGCCGCGAGGTGAACGGTGTCGCCCTCCGGCACCCTGCCGTCAGCTCCGTGGTCCGGGGACCTGCTGCCAGACCACCGAGAGCACCGGCAGGGCCCCGGCCTGCTCGGGAAGCGCGATCTGAGTGGTCGTGCGCAGGAGCGCGTCGTAGGCGAACAAGCTCAGCCCGTTGACCAGGAACAGGAAGCGGTGGTCGCCGGACCACGCTCCGGACAGCGGATAGGTGGGGCCGCTTACGTTCCCGGCGGGAAGGTCGCCGATCGCCGCGGGGAGCCGGGTGGGCGCTCCGCCGTCGATCCACGCGTAGAGCGCGTTGCCCGTTCGGCCTCCCAGGAACGCCACGGCGTGGCTGTCGAGCGACCAGGCCACGATCCGCTGGACCGGGACGCCGGCGAGCACCGGGACAGGACCGATCGGCGGGCGCCACACGTAGGCGGGGCCGGGATGGTCGGACCACACGGCCGTTCCCGGCGACTCCTTGCGAAGCAGCAGCGTCGAGCCATCGGGGTTCTCGCCCAGCACGCTGTACCCGGTCAGCTCCTTCTGCACCTGGTTCGTCCCGACCAGCCCGACGAACGGCATGAGGCCGTTGTTCGAACAGTTCTCGAACAGGTGGAAGCAGCGGGGGTCGTTGGTGGTGAGGCCCGACGCGTAGAGGTGCCCGTCGAGCAGATACGCTCCCGTCAACTCCTGCGTCGGCGGGGCCGTCGCCGCGTACCGGATGGACACGAGGGCGTTCTGGTCCCACGTGCCGACCTCCTCCACGAGATGCTGCGGCCGGGTCGGTCCCGCCGTCGAGGGGCCGGTCACGAACGCCACGTCGCCGTCCCGCAAGGCCTCGAACCGGGTCGCCCGCGCCACCGGCTGGAGGTCCGTCCCGCCGGTCCCGGGGTCCGACAGGGAGAGCCGGAACAGGAACGACGGGGAGTTCGCCTGGTCGGGGAGGAACGCCGGCGACGGCCCCGGCGCGAGTACCCACACGTCGGTGTCGGTGACCCGCATCTGCACCCCCGACAGGTCGGCCTGGAAGTTCGTTCGGCCATCTAACCCGATGGTGGGTCCCAGTTCGATGTGGCCGGTGGCCAGATCGAACCCCCACAGCGCCAGCCCGCCCGAGCCGCCCGCCAGCGTGGCGTCCGAGCCGGTCAGCACGAGCAGGCGGCCGGTGGCGAACGGAACGGCGGGGTGGGCCTTCGCGGGTGGCGTGGGGGTCGGCGGCGGTACCAGGTGGAACGTCGGCGACGAACCGACGGTGGGGAACGGCTGCGAGGGATGGCGCGCCGGCTTGGGGGTGGTGGTGGAGATGGTGTCCCCCGTGAGGCCGGCCACTCCCTGTACCAGCAGGACGATGGCGGCGCCGGCCGCGGCGGCCAGGAGGAGCGATCCGCGTCGCGCGCCGCCTCGCGGACGGCGGGGGGCGGCCCGGTGCGCCTCGGGCGCGGCCTGGACGGAGGTCTCGGGGATGATCAGCGCAACGGGCACGACGGGTTCGGCTCCCTCGGCGGGGGGAGGCCGCCACTCGGCAGTGCTGGGCTGCCCACGGGGCTCCCACTTCCATCCCTGGTCTTCGGTCGGGGCCACGTTCGACAGGCTACCCCAGGGCGGGATGGACGGGGGCTCAGGCCCGGAGTCGCAGGCCGCGGCTGGAGGCCCGGAATCCGGCGGAGGTCAGGGCCACCGCCACCGGCGTGTCGAAGATCTCGGCGCCGTCGGCCTTCTCCACGGTGAGCTTGCCGAGGAGTCCGTCTCTCACCGCGAGCGCAAGGGCGTCCACGGCCGGCTGCAGGATCTCGGGGTCCTCCGTGTAAGTGAGGAGCGTTCGGCCTCCTCGCTCCACGTAGATCACCAGGGCGCCGTCGACCAGCACCACCACCGCGCCGGCCTTCCGCCCGGGACGGTGGCCGGCGCGTTCGGCGTCGCGGTCCGGCCACGGCAGCGCGGCGCCGAACGGCTGGGCCGGATCGGCCGCGGCCAGGACATGGGTCCGGGGGCGTTCGAGATGCTGATCGGTGAGCGCCCGCATCCGGTCGACCGCTCCGGGCAGCGCGAACTGGGCCCCGCCCAATCCCTCCACGAAGTAGCCGCGGCGGCACCGGCCCGATTCCTCCAACGCCTTGAAGATGGGGTAGACGCCGGCGAACCCACCGGTGACGCGTTCGGCCATGACGGCGCCGCGGGTGACGATGCCGTGGCGCTGGAGGAGCTGTTCGGCCGCGGCGTGGAGGCGCCGGGTGGGATCGGGTTCGCGGTCAGGCAGCAGACTCCACCGGCCGGCCGCGGCTGGCGGGCCGAGGCGGGTGGGGAACGACGGACCACGGCGCGGGAGGCCGGGCCCGCGGATGTGGCCTGGGCCGTGGCCGCGCCGGGCCGTCGATGGCTTCAAGCCACCGATCAGAGCTCGCAAGGGGGCCAGGGTGTCGTTCGTGACCAGACCTGCCCACACCAGCTCCCACAGCGCCAGCAGCGTCTCCGTGTCGGTCCCGTGAGGGCCTGCGGCATCCGCGATCTGGCGGAAGAACAACGCCCCACGGCCGGTGAGTTCATCGCGGATCCGCGCCGCCTGCGGACTCAGTTCGGCCGGGAGCGGTTCGGGGAGCAGGAGCGGGGCGGCGTCGGCGGTGGACAGGGCGACCCAGCCGTCGTTCGCACCGACCGCTCCCGCGCCCGCCCACACGATCTCTCCCGACGCGCACAGCTCGTCCAGCAGAGACGGCGTGTAGCCGGGCAGGCGGTTGGCCAGGACCTGCGGCTCGAGCGACGATGCGGGAAGCGGCGCGCCCTGGAGCTGGTCGATGACGCGGTAGAGCGCGGCGGCGTCCGCCCGCCGGGGGCTCGACGGACCGAGCCCCTGCCACGCCGCGAGGAACCTCGCGAGCGCTTCCTGCGGGGCGGGTTCGACCTCTTTGCGAAGCGCCGCCAGCGAACGCCTCCGCAGCCTCCGCAGCACTTGCACGTCGACCCATTCCTGACCGGTGGCGCCGGGCCGGAACTCGCCCTGGGCCGTCCGCCCTTGATGTTCGAGTCGTTGCAGGGTTTGGTGGACGACGGCGATGCCAAGGCCGAGCCGTTCGGCTGGCTCGGACGGAACGAACGGCCCGTGGGTGCGGGCGAACCTGGCGACGAGATCGGCCAGTGGGTCCTCGACCGGCTCGAGGAACGCCGCGGGCACGCCGACGGGCAGGGCCGCGCCAAGGGCGTCGCGGAAGCGGGCGGCGTCCTCGATGGCGATCCAGCGTTCGATGCCGGCCACCCGGATGCGGATGGCCCGCCGGGTGCCCTCCAGCTCGGCCAGCCACGCCGGTGTCTGCGCGGGGTCTTGCGAGCGATGGCTCGCCTCATCCACGGAGAGGTCGCCCAGCGAACGCAGCGCGTCGTGCAGCGCGTCGGGCGTTCGGACCTTGCGATCTTCTGCCAGGAGCTGGAGCTCGAGTTCGAGATCGCCGAGCGAGGCCGGGTCGATGAGCTCGCGGAGCTCCTCGCGGCCGAGGAGTTCGGCCAGCAGCGAACGGTCCAGGGACAGGGCCTGGGCGCGGCGTTCGGCGAGCGGCGCGTCGCCCTCGTACATGAAGGCGGCGATGTAGCCGAACTGCAGCGAGGTGGCGAACGGCGACGGCGATGGCGTGTCCACCTCGACCACCCGGACCTCCCGTCGGCGGATGGCGCCCATGAGATCGATCAGGCCAGGGAGGTCGAACACGTCCTGCAGACATTCGCGGTACGTCTCGAGGATCACGGGGAACGAGCCGTAACTCGACGCGACCTGCAGCAGCCCCGCGCTCTTCTGGCGTTGCTGCCAGAGGGGCGTTCGCTGTCCAGGACGGCGTCGCGGCAGGAGCAGGGCGCGGGCGGCGCACTCCCGGAACCGGCTGGCGAACAGGGCCGAGGAACCGACCTGGCCGACGACCAGCTCCTCGATCTCCTCCGGGTCGAACATGATGGAGTCGGCGGGCGGCGCCTCGTCGGCCTCGGGCAGCCGGACGACGATGCCGTCGTCCGTGTACATCGTCTGCACCTCGAGCCCGAGGCGTTCGCGGACCCTCGACTCGATGGCCAGCGCCCAGGGCGCGTGGAGGCGGGCGCCGAACGGTGAGTGGATGCACACCCGCCAGTCGCCGAGCTCGTCCCGGAACCGTTCGACCAGGATGGTCCGGTCGTCGGGAAGGGTGCCCGTGGCTTGCTGCTGTTCGGTGAGGTAGCTCAGGAGGTTGTCGATGGCGAGTTCGTCCAATCCGGCCGTGGCGAGGCGTTCGCGCCTGGCAGGCCCCGGGAGCGAGATGAGCTCCCGGACGAACGCCCCCAGCGCCTTGCCCAATTCGACCGGGCGGCCGGGCGCGTCGCCGTGCCAGAACGGCATCTTTCCCGGCTGGCCGGGTGCGGGCGTGACCAGGACGCGGTCGTGGGTGATGTCCTCGATCCGCCAGCTCGACGCGCCGAGCAGGAACACCTCGCCGACCCGCGACTCGTAGACCATCTCCTCGTCGAGCTCTCCGACGCGCGTGCCCTTCTCCCCCGCCAGGAACACGCCGAACAGCCCGCGGTCCGGGATGGTGCCGCCACTGGTGACGGCGAGGCGTTGCGCGCCTCCCCGGCCGGAAAGCGTGCCGGTGGCACGGTCCCAGTTCAGCCTGGGACGAAGCTCCGCGAACTCATCCGACGGGTAGCGGCCGGACAGCATGTCGAGGACGCTCTCCAGCGCGCTGCGAGGAAGCTCCGCGAACGGCGCGGCCTGCCTCACGGTGGCTTCGACGTCATCGACGGCCCAGTCCTCCATCGCCACCATCGAGACGATCTGCTGGGCCAGCACGTCGAGGGGGTTGCGGGGATAGGCCAGCGCCTCGATCTGGCCGGCTCGCATGCGTTCGACCACCACCGCGCACTCGACGAGGTCGCCCTGGAACTTGGGGAAGATGATCCCGCGGCTGACCTCGCCGACGTGATGGCCGGCCCGGCCGATCCGCTGGAGACCTTGTGCCACCGAGGTAGGAGCCTCGACCTGGATGACGAGGTCGACCGCGCCCATGTCGATGCCAAGCTCGAGGCTGGATGTGGCAACCACCGCGGGGAGGCGCCCGGCCTTGAGGTCCTCCTCGATCAGCAGCCGCTGCTCGCGGCTGACCGAGCCGTGGTGGGCGCGCGCGATCTGTTCGCCCGCCAGGTCGTTGATCCGGGAGCAGAGGCGTTCGGCCAGGCGCCGGGAGTTGGCGAACACGATCGTGCTGCGGTGAGCGCGGATGAGGTCGACCAGCCGCTGGTCGATGGTCGGCCAGACGCTGTGGCGCTCCTCCGGCGACAGCATCGGGTCAACCGGACCGACGCCGGCCGGATCCGTGAAGTCCTCCACCGGCACGACCACCGACAGGTCGAGCTTCTTGTCCGACGGCGGCTGCACGATGGTCACCGGTCTGCCACCCGACAGGAACCGGGCGACCTCCTCGAGCGGCCGAACGGTCGCCGACAGGCCGATGCGTTGAGCGCCTTTGGGCAGCAACCGGTCCAGCCGCTCCAGGCTGAGGGCGAGATGCGCTCCTCGCTTCGTGCCCGCGACCGCGTGAACCTCGTCCACGATGACGGTCTCCACGCCGGCCAGCGCCTCCCGCGCCTGAGACGTGAGGATGAGGAACAGCGACTCGGGCGTCGTGATGAAGATGTCGGGCGGAGTCCTCGCGAAGCGCCGCCGGTCCTCGGCCGGCGTGTCACCGGTCCGAACGGCGATGGCGATGTCGGGTAGTGGTGCGTCCAGCCGGGCGGCGGCCGCGCGCATCCCCGCGAGCGGCGAACGCAGGTTGCGTTCGATGTCCACCGCCAGCGCCTTGAGCGGCGAGATGTAGAGAACCCGCAGCCTCTGTTTGGCCTCCACGGGCGCTGCCACGGCCAGCCGGTCCAGCGCCCAAAGGAACGCGGCCAGGGTCTTGCCGGACCCCGTCGGCGCCACCACGAGGGCATCGCGCCCCGCCGAGATGGCGTCCCATGCCCCCACCTGAGCAGCGGTGGGCGCGTCGAACGCAGCCTCGAACCAGGCGCGAGTGACCGCGGAGAAGCGCGTCAGAGGGGACTCCACCAACCGTCGATACTAGCCGCGGCCTCCGACAAGGTTGCCGGCGGCGGATCTCGTCAGGTTCGCGACATCGCGGCCCGAAGTTCCGCGGCGCGCTCCTTGAGGCGTTCGAACTGCTCGGACGGGGTGGTCCGCATCCCCAGGCGAACGGGATCGTAGCGCTCGCCGTGGCAGTCCGAGGAGCCGGTCCAGAACATCCCGAGCGCATCGGCCCGGTCGATGTAGGCCTGCTGGACCTCTGGGGTGTGTTCGGGATGGGCCGCCTCGATGCCGTCGAGGCCCGCGGCGGCCAGTTCGTCGATCAGCGAGGCGGGCACCGGGTTGGTCTCGCGGAACGTCCCCGGATGCGCCAGCACGCACACGCCGCCCGCTGCGTGGATGAGCTTGAGCGCCTCCAGCGGGTGCAGCGCGTGCTTCTCGACGTAGGCTCGCCCGTTCGAGCCGATGAACTCCTCGGTGAACGCGTCCTTGACCGAGGGCACGACGCCGATCTCCACCAGCGCCTCGGCGACATGCGGCCGGACGATGTTGCCGCCCTTGGCGATGCGGCGGACCTGATCGAACGTGATCGGGTAGCCGAGCTCCTGCAGCTTCTCCACCATGTGCTCGCCGCGGTGGTACCGGTCCTCCTGCAGGCGCTGGAGCTCCGCGACGAACTCCGGGTTCGCCAGGTCCATGTAGTAACAGAGGATGTGGACGCCCTCGCCCTGGTACACGGCGGAAAACTCCACGCCGGGAACCACCTCCACCCCGAACTCCAGGCCGGCTTCGAACGCCTCGGCCAGCCCGTTCGTGGCGTCGTGGTCGGTCAGCGCGACCGTGTCAAGCCCCCGTTCGCGGGCCAGCTCGAACATCTCGCGGGGCGTGAACGTCCCGTCCGAGTACATCGTGTGCGCGTGGAGATCGATCCCGCTCATCGGTGCGGTCATGCTCCCACACGCCACCGACACGCCCGCCCCCGACCGACCCTTCAGTCGCCGAACTGCCGCGTCTCTGCCCGTTCGAACAGCATCGCCACCGAGGGCTCGTCGGCGACCGGCCGATGCCGCCGCCCGGCCGGCACCACGAACACGTCCCCCGGCGACAGCGTGACGCTACCAGCGCCGATCTGTTCGATGCGGAAGCGACCCTCGACGCAGT
>DAIMKN010000015.1:0-11194 GCA_036721725.1 Actinomycetota bacterium | reverse complement strand
GTTCCGTTTCACCGGCCGGGCCTCAGACGAACGCGTTCTCGCCGGTCAGGGCCCGGCCGATGAGCAACTTCTGGATCTGGCTGGTCCCCTCGTACAGCGTGGCGACCCGGGCGTCGCGAAGGTACTTGCCCACCGGATACTCGTCGACGTAGCCGTACCCGCCGTGCACCTGGACCGCAGCGTTCGCCGCGCGCACCGCCGTCTCGCTCGCGAAGTACTTTGCGAACGAGCTCTCCACGCGATGATCGCGCCCAGCGTCCGCGGCGGCAGCGGCCTTCCACGTCAGCAGCCGCGCCGCCTCGGTCTCCACCGCCATGTCCGCCAGGAGTTCCTGCACCAGCTGGAACCGGGCGATGGGCCGGTCGAACTGCGTTCGTTCCTTCGAGTATCGAACGCTCGCCTCCAGGCACCCCTGCGCGATGCCGACGCTCCCCGCGGCCAGCGAGATGCGGCCCTTATCCAGCGCGGCCATGGCCACTTTGAAGCCCTGGCCCTCGCCGCCCAGGACGGCATCGTCAGGCAACCTGACGGAATCGAACGACAGCTCGCCGGTGTCCTGCGCCCGCAATCCGAGCTTGCCCATGATGGGCCGCGCCTCGAACCCGTCGGCGTCGGTCGGGACCAGGAAGCAGGTGATGCCCTTCGCACCCGGTCCACCGGTTCGAGCGAACACCAGCGCCACGCCGGCCCACGTTCCACTGGTGATGAACGTCTTGGCGCCGTTCAGCACCCAGCCGCTGCCGTCGGACAGGCGTTCGGCCTTGGTCTCCAACGATGCGGGATCGCTGCCGTGGCCCGGTTCGGTCAGTGCGTAGCAGCCGATCGCCTCGCCACTCGCCATCCCCGGCAGCCACCGCTGTCGCTGTTCGTCCGTCCCGTACTTCGCGACGGTCTTGCCGACCAGCCCGTTGTTCACCGAGACGATCCCTCGCACCGACGAGTCGCCCCTCCCCAACTCCTCGATGACCAGCGAATACGTCAGCGTGTCGAACGCCGACCCGCCGTACTCCTCGGAGATCGTTGCGCCCAGGAACCCGACCTCCGCGAGCTTGCCGACGACCCCGCGGTCCATCCGTTCGGCCCGGTCCCACTCGCGGGCGAACGGAACGATCTCCCGGTCGACGAACTCCCGCGCCACCTGACGCACAAGCTCCTGCTCCGGCGAAAGCTCGAACTCCACCATCGGCGAGGAAGCCTACAAGCCGGGAGCGGTGGCCCCTACTCCACCGGGACGGGGACGGGCGGACCGACCCCCGGGTCGGCGCGGCGGCGGCTGCGCGCCTGCGCGGTCGTGGCGACGTAGATGCCCACCAGGATCAGCAGGCCCCCCGCCACCGCCGTCCACGGCGGGACCTCGGTGAAGAAGGCCAGACCCAGGAGCGTCGAACCGATCGGCTCGCCCATCACCGAGATAGCCACAAGGGTGGCCGTCGTGTCCTTCAGCAGAAAGTTGAACGTGGTGTGGCCGAGCAGCTGCGGCACCGCCGCCAGCAGCGCGAACATCACCCACGTTCGGGCCGGGAAGCCGGTGAACGGGGCGCCCCCCACCAGGGCGATCGGGACCAACAGCACCGCGCACACCGCGTAGACGATGCCGACGTAGGTCAGGAGCGACAGGTCCTGCCGGAGCCGCCGACCCGCCAGGAAGTAGCCACCGGCGGCCAGCGCGCCGAGCACCGCCAGCCCGTCGCCGAACGCCGCGCGTCCCGACAGCGCCAGGTCACCACCGGACACCAGGGCCGCACCGGCCAGCCCCACCAGGATGCCGACGAACGTGATCCTCGCGACCCGCTCGCCGAACAGAGCGCGAGACGCAGCCGCCACGAAGATCGGGGAGGCGGTCACGAGCACCACGCTCGCCGCGATGGTCGTGTAGGAGAGCGACGCGATCCACACCGCGAAGTGCACGGCCAGCAGCGCTCCGCTCAGCACCGCGACCCCGACCTGGCGTCGGTTCAGCCGCCGGAGTTCGTCCCGGCGGAGCAGCAATGCCGCGGGGAACACCACCGCGGCCGCCATCACGTTGCGCCACAGGGCGATGGAGAGCGACGGCGCCCGCGCTTCGCGGATGAAGATGGCCGAGAACGAGACGGCGGTCACCGCCATCACCAGCAGCGCCACTCGACGGGGGCCCACGCCCACCATTGTCCGGTGTCCGCGTTCGTCGGATGCGGCGGCTCGGCGGCAGGCGCGGTCCGGCTATCCTTTGCTCCCGTGGCGCGCGTGACGGTGTTCGGAGCGGGGGCGATGGGCACGGCCATGGCCATCCACCTGTCCCGCGCCGGCAACGACACGGTGCTGTGGGCGAGCGAGTTCGACGCCAGGGTCCTTCCCGTTCTGAACGACGAACGCCGCCACCCCGCGCTGTCCGAACACCTCCCCGACGGGCTGAAGGTCATGGGGCCCGAGCAGCTCGACGCCGCGGCCGAGGGCGTGGACGTCGCCGTCATGGGCGCGCATTCCGGCGGAGCTCGAACGCTGGCCCGCGTGGTGATGGCGCGCGGCGCGCACCTTCCCATCGTAGTGGGCATCGCCAAGGGACTGGAGCCGTCCACCGGCAAGCGGATGTCCGAGGTCTACGCGGAGGAGGTCGGGCACGAACGCGTCGTCTCCTTGGGCGGGCCGGCGCTGGCGCCTGAGGTCGCCGAGGGGCTCCCCACGGCCGCCGTGATGGCCTCCTCCGACACCGACGCGGCCGTGGCCGAGGAGGCCGCCGCCGTGTTCCGTTCGACCCGCTTCCACGTCGCCGTGACGGACGACGTGGTCGGCGTGGAGTACTGCACGGTGGCCAAGAACGTCGCGGCCATCGGCATGGGCATCATCGACGGCCTGGCCAAGGTGGCGCAGTCGGAGTACCGCAACGCCAAGGCCGCGCTGTTCGCCCAAGCCGTCCACGAGCTAACCCAACTGGTGGTGGCGCTGGGTGGCCGCCAGGAGACGGCGTTCGGACTGGCCGGGCTGGGCGACACGCTGGTGACGTCGCTCGGCGGCCGCAACCGCCTGTACGGCGAGCTGCTCGGCGAGGGCGGCGAGCCCGAACGAACCCTGGCCGGCCTGGTCGAGCAGGGGATGACGGTGGAGGGCGTGGAGTCCGCCCGCGACGTCCACCGGCTGATGAACGAACTGCAGCTCGATCTCGTCTTTCATCATCAGGTCCACCAGATCCTGTTCGAAGGCGAACCGGCCGCCAGCCTGCTGGATTGCCTATCCATGAGCGCGTTCGACGTGTGAGGAGTGATCCACCGATGAGCGAGACGAACGGAACGCCGCCCCAGGGAGCGCCCGACCGCAACCTGGCGCTGGACCTGGTCCGGGTGACCGAAGCCGGCGCCCTCGGCGCGGGAAGGTGGATCGGCCTCGGCGACAAGATCGCCGCCGACCAGGCCGCCGTGGACGCCATGCGCCTGATGATGGACACGGTCACGATGGCCGGGGTCGTGGTCATCGGCGAGGGCGAGAAGGACGAGGCGCCCATGCTCTACAACGGCGAGGAGGTCGGCAACGGCGAGCCGCCGGCCGTCGATGTCGCGGTGGACCCGCTGGAGGGCACGCGGTTGACGGCCCTCGGCATGCCGAACGCCATCTCGGTGGTGGCGGTGGCCGAACGCGGCACGATGTTCTTCCCCGGCGGCGCCGTGTACATGGACAAGATCGCTGGCGGGCCCGAGGTCTTCGACGTGTTGGACATCGAGGCCCCGCCGGCCGAGAACGTTCGACGCGTGGCCAAGGCCAAGGGCGTCGAGGCGTCCGGCGTCTCGGTGGTGGTGCTGGACCGGGACCGCCACGTCGAGCTGATCAAGGCGCTGCGGGAGGCGGGGGCCAAGGTCTTCCTCATCACCGACGGCGACGTGGCCCCCTCCATCGCCGCGGCCCAGGAGGGGACCGGCGTCGACCTCCTGATGGGCGTGGGCGGGACGCCGGAGGGCGTGATCTCGGCGGCGGCGCTGAAGTGTCTGGGCGGCGGGATGCAGGGGAAGCTATGGCCTCGAACGCCCGAGGAGCGCCAGACGATCCTGGATCAGGGCTACGACCTCGACCGCGTCCTTTCGACCGACGACCTGGTGGCCGGGCAGGACGTGTTCGTCGCTGCCACGGGCGTCACGACCGGAGCGCTGCTGAAGGGCGTTCGCTACACGGAGGCGGGGGCGGTCACGGACTCGCTGGTCATGCGGTCGCGGTCGGGGACGTTCCGCCGCATCGAAGCCCACCACGCGTTCGAGAAGCTCATGAAGTTCTCCCGCATCAAGTACCGCTGACGCCCGTTCGCGAGCCGGTCGTTCGGCATGTCGAGTGGGAGGTCAGGAGGGCAGCGAGTAGACCCCCTTGGCGTCCTTGGTCACGCGGCCCTCCCGGGTGGCCACAGCGAGAGCGGCCAGGAGGTTTCGGCGGATGTCCTTCTGCGTGAACGGATCGAGGTAGCCCCGCCTGAGCGCGAGGTCCTGGATGACCGTCCAGTGCAATGGACCGGCCTCCTCCCGGAGGACCGTCAGGATCGCCCCCTCGTAGTCCACTTACAGCGCGTGGGCCTGCGGGATGAGCCGCTCGCCGGCCAGCTCCAGCTGTTCGTCGTCGAACAGCGCGAAGGGGAGCGGTCCGAACGACAGGATGACCTCCTCCACGCCGTGCGAGGCGAACGCGGACAGGCGTTCGACGCACGACTCCACGGTCCCGGTCAGGGTGTCGCCTGCGAAGTCCTGGACCGACACGCCGTCCATCGCGCCGCCCGGCGTCCACCGCTGCGCCGCCTCCCACCTCGCCGCCACGTCCGCCGCGTCCTCGCCGAGCACTGAGAACAGCCCGACGGACAGCCCCACGGTCGACGGGTCGCGTTCGGCCTCCTCGCACAGCTCGCGCAGGCGCGACGCCCGCGCTCCGAGCGCCTCCGGCGTCCATCGCCACACCGAGTTCCACCCGTGGCCGTGCCGAGCCACCAGCCGCAGCAACCGGTCCCCGCCCTTGCCGCCGAGCCAGATGGGCGGCCCGCCGGCCTGCGCCGGACGCGGCCGGTTGAACGCGCCCTGCAGGTGCACCAGCGAGCCGTCGAAGGTCACCGGTCCCTCGCCGAACAACCCTTTCAACGCCTCGACCTGCTCTTCCAGCTGCGAGAAGCGTTCGCCGACGGAAGGGAACGGATAGCCGAACGCCTCGAACTCGCCCTCGTACCACCCGGCGCCGAGGCCCAGGTCGAACCGGCCGCGGCTGGCGAGGTCGATGGTGGTGGCCATCTTGGCCAGGATGCCCACGTGGCGGAAGGGAGCGCACGCCACCAGCGTGCCGAGCCGAACGCGTTCGGTCGCCGCGGCCAACGCGGCCAGCGCGGTGAACGGTTCGATGGACGCGTGGACACCGTCGGGGCCGCCGTAGCGCCCCAGCTCAAGGCAGAAGTGGTCGCTGATCCAGACCGAGTCGAACCCGAGCGACTCTGCCCTCAGGGCGACCTCCAGCAGCCGGTCCCACGACAGCGGCTTGCCGTCGGGAAAGGAGAAGTCGTAGTGAGGCAAGGCCAGTCCCACGCGCATGAGGCGTTCGATGCTACCGGCTCGCGGCCATCCCGCTCTTTCGAAGCAGCTACAGGTAGCGCAGGACCTCGTCTGCCCCGGTGATGTCCGTCCCGCGCGGGACGTGGATGCCGGCGGGGAGCTTCAGCCGCGGGTAGACCGAGATGTCGCCCCTCAGTTGCACGCCCGGATAGACCACGCACTCGTCACCCAGTGCCACATAGTCCTCCAGCACCGTCGGCCGGCCGGGTTCGCTGCGCACCTCGCTCATCGAACCGATCACCGTCTCCGAGACGCGGGCCCCGTGGCCCAGGATCACGCCGTCCCGGATCTGGGAGCGCGAGATGACCGCACCCGAACGGACCTCCACGTCGTCGTCGAGGTTCGACTCCGTGATGGTCACGTCCGGCCCGATCTCGCAGTACCGTCCGATCCGAACGGCCGGCCCGATCCGGACCGAGCCCTCCTCGATCTTCTCGGCGAGCGTCTTGCGGGTCTCCGAGTCCCGCATGAGGAGCGACTCCGGCGCGATCCACACGTTCTGGTCGGGGTCGAACGCCGGCCCCATCAGCCGGCACAGCGACTGGAAGTGGCCGTGCAGGACGTCGACCATGGTGTCGACGTAGTCGTGGAGGTTCCCCAGGTCGCCGATGCGCCGAACGGGCGCCGCGTAGACCGGATAGCCGTGGCTCACCAGCCACGGCAGCAGGTCCTTGCCGAAGTCCAGGCGCTGCCGGCGCATCATGGCGATCTGCGGATGCGCGGCGACCTCCCGCATCTCGGCCGACTCGATCATGTAGAAGCCGGCGTTCGTCAGCAGCGGAAGGCGTTCGAACTCCTCGTCGTCGTGGACGCCGAAGTGGTCGCGGATCTTGGCGAGCGTGGGCTTCTCGACGAACTCCACCACCCGGCCCTCGGCGTTCGTCAGCATCACGCCGTATTTCTCGGCGACGTCGGCAGGCGCCCGGGTCATGGCGGCGATGGTGGCGACGGCGCCGGCCTCGCGGTGGATCTGCAGCATCGGTTCGAGGTCGAAGTCGATGACCGAGTCGGTGGGGAACACCAGCGCCGTCCCCATGAGGTCCCAGTACTCGAGCATACGGAGCGTGGAGTCGGCGCTCCCGGTGGACAGCGCGTCGTACTTCACGGGCGAGTACTGGACGTCGACGCCGAACTCCTCGCCGTAACCGATCATCACCTTGATCTGGTAGCGGTTCTCCTTGCCGTGAGCGACGATGTAGTACTCCTTGATGCCCTCGGCGGTGAGGATCTGCATCACCCACCGGATGAGGCGCCGTCCCACGAACGCCATCGCGGCCTTCGAACGGAGGTAACCGGGGGCCTTCAACGTGAGCGGGCGGGCTCGCATCCCCTGTCCGCCGGCAAGCCCGATCCCCACCACGTCGGCCATGCGCCGATGATACGCACCGCCCGATCGGCGCGTGAGCCGGGTTAGTCGTTCGAACGGACGGGGAACAATCAGGGCACCCATGGAGAACAACGCCGATCTCAACGGACACGGCAAGGCGAGCACTGTCGCGTTGCTCCGTCGCGCCCGACTGTCGAAGTTCGTCTCCGACAGCCAGATGTCTGTCCTCGAGACGTACGCGGAGATCGCGACCCGCAAACCCGGGACCACCGTGTATCGCCAGGGCGAACCGGCCCGCTGCTTCTTCGTCGTCCTGGAAGGGACGGTGGAACTGCGGGCCAGGCCCCCGGGCCGGCGTGTGTACCGAACCGTGGAGGTCGTGGGCGACGGGTGCACGATGGGCGACGAGGCCGTCCTGGGCGAGGACAGCTACCTCACCTCCGCCCGCGTCCTGGAGCCCGCCCGCCTGCTCATGCTCACCGCCGCCGGGTTCGAACGCGCCTCGAGCGCGCACCACGACCTCGGGATCGCCATCCTCCGGGCCGCCGGCAGCTGTCTCTTGCAGACCATCCGGCGTTCGGCCATCCTCACCCAGGCTCCGGCCGACGTCGCGCTGGAGTTGCTGCTGAACGAGCTCGCCGACGGCGGCGGGTCGAAGCGCAACGGGAAGCGGGCTCCCATTCGGATCACCCACGCCCAGCTGGCCGGACTGCTCCACCTGTCGCGGGAGACCGTGAGCCGGATGCTCGGGCAGATGGCCGACAGGGGTGTGGTCGAACTGGCCAGAGGCACCATCCGGGTCAAGCAACACTGAGGCTTCTGCTAGCATCCGAAATCCTGGCTCCGCGGGAGCCTCGTTCGACTGGGAGGGTCTCGTGCGTCCGTGGTCCGTTGATCTCAAAGGCCGGTTCGACGAGGTGTCGTTCGACAGCGCCGCGCTGAAGGGCAACCCGCTGGGGGACCCATCGATGAGGCCGCTGTGGGTGTACCTGCCGCCGGGCTACGACGACGAACCGGACCGCCGGTACCCGGTCGTCTATCAGATCCAGGGACTGACGGGACAGCTCGACATGTGGCGGAACCGAACGCCCTTCCGCAGGAACTTCCCGGAGCTGGCGGACGACCTGTTCGCCGCCGGCGAAGCACCGCCCTGCATCCTGGTATGGGTGGACTGCTGGACGTCGTTGGGGGGCAGTCAGTTCGTCGATTCGCCGGGGACCGGCAACTACCACACGTATCTGTGCGACGAGGTCGTGCCGTGGGTCGACGGTCGGTACCGAACGCTGGCCGAACGCGACCACCGAGGGATCGCGGGGAAGTCGAGCGGGGGGTACGGCGCGATGATCACCCCGATGCTCCGCCCGGATCAGTGGGGCGGGCTGGCGACCCACGCGGGCGACGCGTTGTTCGAGATCTGCTACCTCCCGGAGGTTCGGGAAGCCGTGCGGGCGCTCCGCGACGACTACGAAGGGTCGTTCGACAAGTTCTGGGAGGACATGCGGTCGCGGCCGGCATTGTCGAAGGAGAGCGACGGGACGCTGCTCAATCAGTACTGCATGGCCGCCTGCTATTCGGCGGACCCCGACGGGACCGTTCGACTGCCGTTCGATCCTGACACCGGCGAGCTGATCCCCGAGGTGTGGGACCGGTGGCTGGCGTGGGACCCGGTCCGGATGGTGCCGGCGCACGCCGAGGAGCTTCGAACGATGAAGGCCATCTACATCGACGCCGGGAAGCGCGACCAGTTCTACCTGGACCTGGGGGCCGAGGCGTTCCGCCGGGCGCTTGAGTCGAACGGCGTCACCGATGTCTCTTTCGAGCTGTTCGACGGGACGCACATGGGGATCGAATACCGCTATCCCATCGCCCTGAAGTACCTGGCCGAACGACTCGCGCCGTAGCCCGCCGCCCGGCTACGGCGTGGGCTGCGTGTCGATGAACCGGTGGAGCGTCCCGGCCATGACCCGCTGGCCCGAACGGTCGGTCACCTCAACCGTGACGACCCGCGACAGGTTGGCCTGCGGGTAGAAGCTCTGGAAGTTGAAGTCGCCGTTGTTCGTCTTGGTGAGCTGGCCGGTGGCCACCACCGCGCCGTGGGCGTCGAGCAGCCGCACGGGGTAGGGACCCTGTTTCGGATCCAGGGGCAAGACCACCTCGACGAAGGCGAAGTCCGCGCCCTTCGGGCCACTGAACAGCAGTGCCGTACCGCCGCCGTCGCGCGGCGTGGGACCGGGGAACAATGTGGCCTGGAACAGTTCGCCCTTGCCGGCGAACGCCGTCCTGATGTGGTCGATGAGGTGGGCGGCGGTGTCCAGCCGCTTCTGGAACAGCGAGATCTGCCGCTGCTCGCTGACCGCCTGGTGCCGCTGGGCAACGCCCCATCCCACCGCCGTGCCCGCCACCAGAACCGCGGACAGCGTGGCCACGGCCAGACCTCGAACGGTCTGGCGGCGAACGGGCGAACGCCTTCCGGCGACCTCGGCCACCGCGTGGACCACCCGCTCCTCGACGGCGGGGCGCGGCGTTGCCTGGGGCAGCGAATACGCCACGGACTCCATCCCCTCGTGGAGCTCGGCCAGCTCCTTGCGGCAGCCCGCGCACCACTGGAGGTGGCGTTCGACCTGCCTGGCTTCACTCGGCGGGACCAGGCCGAGGGCGTGCTCGCTCAGGAGATCTCGAACGTCGATGCAGCGCATGGTGCTCACAGCAGCTCCCGTTCGGCCATCCTGGCGGAGGTTCGAGCCTGATCGGCCTGGGTCTTGCGGAGCTTGATCAGCGCGGTTCGTAGGCGCGTCTTGACCGTCCCCAGCGGGATGCCCTGGGCCTCCGCGATCTCCCGGGCCGTCCACCCGCCGAAGTACGCGAGCGTCAGGAGCTGCTGCTCCGAGGCCGACAGACCGGCCAGCGCGCGCCGCGCGGTCTCCCGTTCGATCAGGGCATCTTCCTCCTCGAACGGCGCGGGCTCGGGCATCTCGTCGACCAGGACAAGCAGCGGGCGGCCCGAACCACGGTCGTGCCGCAGCCGATCGACGGCCAGGTTGTGCGCGATGGCCATGAGCCACGTCGACAGCCTGCCGCGGGTCGCGTCGAACCTCGACGCCTTCCGCCACGCCGCCAGGAACACGTCCTGGGTCAACTCCTCGGCCGCCTCGGCGCTGCCCAACAAACGCAGGCCGAGCGTGAAGACGGGCCGGGAGAAGCGGCCGTAGAGGATGCGGATGGCGCGTTCGTCTCCGCTCATCAGCCGTTGCATCAGCTCGAGCTCCGTGTCGGGGGCCAGCGGTCCGTCAGGCAGGAAGGTCATAGAACCTCCATCCCGTGATACGGACCGGCGGGGGCCAGGAGTTTGTGCATGGCGTGAGTATGCCCCAGGCTGGCGCGGTGAGGGGACCTGCCTTTCGAGTAGGTCGCCGGAGTGGCATGATGAACGGTGAAGGGACGATGCCGACGATGAACCGCAGACGAGGGCTCGCGCTGCTGGTTCCGTCCCTGCTGTTCCTCCTCACCGGCCTGGTCCTGTCCTCCGCGTCCTCCGCGTTCGCTGCCTCATCGAACCCCACCGTGGTGGAGTTGAACCTCAAAGGCGTGGTCGATCCGTTCATGGCCTCCTACGTCAAGCGAGGCATCGCCGCGGCGAACGACGGCAGCCATGCGGCGGCGCTGATCCTCATCGACACACCGGGGGGCCTCAGTTCGTCGATGCGAGAGATCATCGAGGCCATCTCCACCTCTCGCGCCCCGGTCATCTGCTACACCGCCCCGACCGGAGCGCGGGCCGCCTCGGCCGGCACGTTCATCATGTTGGGCTGCCCCGTGGCTGCGATGGCACCCGGAACGAACATCGGCGCGGCGCATCCGGTCGGCGTCGTCGGCGCCGTCGAATCGGCCAAGGTGACAAACGACGCCGCGGCGCTCATCCGTTCGCTGGCCTCCCACTGGGGTCGCAACGCGGATTGGGCGGAGAAGGCCGTTCGGGACTCCACCAGCCTCACCGCGGAGACGGCCGTTCGCATCCACGCTGTCGACCTCCTGGCGCCGTCGGTAACCGCGCTGCTGTCCGAGGCCGGTCAGTGTGCGCTGCCGTCCGGGGGCGGGGGCGAGTCGCCGGCCACGCCACGGATCGCCACCACCGGACTGCTGCGTTCGGGCCGGATCGCTGTCCTATGCGGGGCGAGCACCGAGACGTTCGGCATGTCGGCCGCCGAGACGCTGTTCCACGGCCTGGCCGATCCCAACCTCGCGTTCCTGCTCCTGAACATCGGGTTCATCGGCCTGATCGTGTTCGTCATCCATCCGGGGTTCCACATCTCGCTGCTGGTGGGCGTGG
>DAIMKN010000014.1:0-26697 GCA_036721725.1 Actinomycetota bacterium | reverse complement strand
GTCGGCGGGCCCGGCCCGCGCTGACCGGAGCGTCATGGAAGGGGGGTCGGCGGGACAGTCCGCGCTGACCGGACGAACCACGGAGGGAGCGAGATGGCCAGAGGGGACGGGATCGAGGGCATCGGCAGGTCGGGGTTCATCGCCGACTATGACCTCCACACCGACGAGCAGCGAGCGGCGGCCCGGGCGGCCATCGTCCGCATCGGGGAGGAGGGCATCCGGACGGTTCGCTTCGCCTGGGCCGACCAGCACGGCATCCCGAGGGGCAAGTACGTCTCGGTGCCGGACTTCGAGCTCTCACTGGCGAACGGGATCGACTTCTCCGGCGCCACGCTTGTTATGGACACCACGAACCACATCTTCACCCCCGTTTTCACCCAGGGAGGCGGGTTCGGGATCCCGGAGATGACGGGGTTCCCCGACGTGCAACTCGTGCCGGACCCCATCACCTTCCGGGTCCTCCCGTGGGCCCCGCAGACGGGATGGGTGCTGTGCGACATGTACTTCTCCAACGGCAAGCCGGTTCCGTTCTCGACCCGAGCGGTCATGCAGCGCCAGCTCGACGCGCTGGACGAGGCGGGGTACGAATACATCGCCGGGCTCGAGGTCGAGTTCTACGTCATGCGGCGCGAGTCCGAGGTCAACCGCATCGATCTGGACAAGACCGGCTGGCCTCCGCCGCCGTTCGAGGTCAGCGTGGCCGAACAGGGATATCAGTACCTCTCGGAAACGAGGCTCGCCGGGGTGAACGACCTGCTCACGGTGCTCCGGGACACCTACATGGCCCTCGGCCTGCCCCTGCGCACCATGGAGGACGAGTGGGGTCCCGGGCAGATGGAGTTCACCTTCGACCCCATGCCGGGCATCGCCTCCGCCGACGCGATGGTCCTGTTCCGCTCCGCCACCAAGCAGGTCTGCCAGCAGCTCGGATGGCACGCCACGTTCATGTGCCGGCCGAACTTCCCGAACTTCTTCTCGAGCGGCTGGCATCTCCACGAATCGCTCCGGGACCGTCGGGGCCGCAACGCCTTCGTCAACACCGGCTCGAGCAAGTCGCCGCTGTCCCAGGTGGGGCGGCAGTTCGTTGCAGGCCTGCTGGAGCACGCCATCCCGATGACGGTGTTCTCGACGCCCACCATCAACGGCTACAAGCGGTTCAGGCCGTACTCCTTCGCCCCCGACCGGGTGAACTGGGCGGTGGAGAACCGCGGGGCCATGATCCGCATCCAGGGCGGGCCGGGTGACCCCGGCACCCACATCGAGAACCGGCTGGGAGAGCCGGCCGCAAACCCCTATCTGTACATGGGGGCGAACATCGCGGCGGGCCTCGACGGCATCGCGGCCAAGCGAACCCCGCCCCCCGCCGAGACGGCCGATCCGTACGCGGGCGGCGGCACGCCACTGCCCACGCAGCTATGGGAGGCGGTGGCGGCGCTCGAGGCGGACGGCTTCTACCGGCAGGCATTCGGCGACGCCCTCATCGACTACATCCTGATGATGAAGAAGCACGAGATCGGGCGGTTCCTCGGCGAGATCACCGATTGGGAGCAGCGGGAGTACTTCGAGTTCTTCTAGGCGCGAGGCCGCGGGAAGCGGCCGGCGGGGAGGTCGCGAACGATGGCCGGACAGGTCCAGCACATCGTGCTGCTCAAGTTCCCCTCGGAGCTCAGCGAGGACGACGTGGCCGAGATGTACGCGCACGTTCGCTCGTGGCCCGACCAGATCCCGGGCTTCACCAAGCTCCGCCTGGGGCGCGACGTGAGCGGACGCTCGCTCGGCTACCAGTACCTGCTGGTCACCGAGTTCGATAGCGAAGAGGCGCTGCAGGCCTACTTCCCGCATCCGGTCCATCAGCGCTTCGCCAAGTGGGTCCACTCGCGCGGTACCGAGGTGCTGGCGTTCGACTACGCGCTCGACGAGGGCTCGCTGCTCGCCGGGGACTGACTCAGCTCTCGACCACGAGAACCAGGGCGCGGAGCACCGCGAACAGCCCCTCGACGTCTTCGGGCTCGAGGGGGATGGCCACCGAGCTCCCCGGCCCCGTGCCGATGAGGGCGCCGGCGAGCGTGCGGAGCTCGAGCCTCCAGGACAGGGTCTCGGGCGTGCGAAGGACCGTGAGCGAACCCACGTTGGTCATGGTCGTGGCCCCCTCCACCAGCCCGGCCTCCGTGAACCGCTCGATCCATGCCGTAGGGGTCTCGGTCGGCGGCTCCCATCGCAGCTCGCCTCGGCGCCGGATCCTGGCCTGGTGGAAGCGGAGCAGGCCGTCTCGTTCCGGGCCTGCGCCGTGGACCTCCGCCGTGACCACGAGGGCGAGGGTCCGCGAGAACAGCCTCCGTTCCCTCGCCAATGAGAGCCTGGCGTTGGGGAGATCGCCGCTCGGATCGAACAGCTCGACGCCGGACGGGGTCGCCTCGCCCCTCATCCGATAGGGCGGGTCCAGAGCCTCGGCCGCAGCGGCCAGGGCCCGGGTCGGGGTGTCGGCGCCTCGGGGGCGGGAGGAACCCATCCTGGGTGCCAGGCTACTCGCCGAGGCCGTGCAGGCGTCGGGTGTTGCCGGCCAGGATGCCGTGGCCGATCGACGTGGCCTCGTTCGCGGTGAGGAAGTCGCGGTCCACCGCGTCGCCCAGCACGCGCTCCAACGAGGCTCGCGCCATGCGGGCCGAGATCCAGAGCACCTCCGGTTCCGAGGCCTGATCCGAGGCATACAGCAGCTTGGCCGCCGGCACCATGCCGAGCAGACCGTCCAGGAGCTGGTCGACCGCCGAGGCGGCCCAGGGCAGCAGCACCGAGAGGTCGACGTACACGTTCGGCAGCAGCGAGGCGATGTAGCCTGCCACCTGGCTCCACGGGTGGCCGGCATGGATCAGCACGATGGGCTGGTCGAGGTGCCGGGCGAGAAAGGGGTAGAGGTCGTGCGGGCGGGCGCGGGCCAGCACGATGTCCGGGTCCCCGTCGCCGCAGTGGATGTGCATCACCAGATCTCGCCGCCGAGCCACGTCGAGGGTCCGGTCGAGGAGGCGGTCGCGGACCGGCTTGGCGTGCTCGCGACTCTCGGACCAGCCGTCGGCTCGCCACCGGTCGAACGCGGCGGCCGCCTCGCTCGCGGTTACCGGCTCGACATCCAGCCCGGTCCGGTAGGCGATGATCGACTTGTAGGCCACGGTCCGGCCGTCGTCGGCCGCTCGGTCCAGGGCCGCTTCGAAGGCCTCCTCCAGCTCGGCGAAGCTCGCGGCGCGCTGGCGCAGGTCGTCGATGATCGGCTCGATGCGAACCACCCGGTGCACCGGAACGCCGCCCGCCTCGGCCTCGAATTCCGCCGACGGGATGCTCGGCAGGGGGAAGCCTTCGTCGGTGATCAGCCCGGTGATCCGTTCGTCGTCGAGAAGCCCGCGCACGTAGCCCGTGGGATCGGCTCGGATCGCGGCGTGCCTCGCATCGCTCACCGCCTCGCCCGTCGGCTCGCATCCCAGCCGCTCGGCCAGCCACCTGCGAGCGGCGAGGGAGAACACCGTCGATCCGGTGAGGCGCTTGGCCTGCTCCCACAGCGCGGGGTCCCCGCCCGCCGAGGTGTGGGACGAGGACATGAAGCACATGCCCATGAGGGTGAGCCGGGTCTCGAATTCGGCGGGGTCGAGCGCCAGGAGTTCGCGGGTGCGGAAGGCGTGGAGGTGGTCGTCGACGACCTCGGCGTCGGCAAGGTCGATCCGGTCACGAGATCCTCGGTCGGCGGACATGGAGCCACGAGCCTACGTTCCCGCGAGTCCCGTGCAAAGCATCAGAAGTCGTTTTCGAGCGATGAGCCGGGTCGAGGGTGGCGAGCCTCGACCCGGCCGTGTCGAACCCGCTGCTCGCGACGTCATCGGATGACCGTTCCGGACGACCCGCGGGCCCGGCGGATCTTCAATCTCCTCCAGCAGGCCCTGCAGCCATCCATCGAGGCTGACCCGGCACTTCGCGGACTGGATGACCTACATGTTCCAGTACTGTTCACGCCACCCTGGGCTGCTACGGCAACGTGCCCACGAACCCCGGCTACGATCAGGCGGCGTCGGAGTCGGGGCTGGCGAGTGCGGCCAAGGCCAACGCTCGCTCGGTCGTACAACACGCTGGCGGCGATGTTCGGGCTCCGTTCGGACTGCACCGAGGCCCAGATCTGACGTTATATGGCTAGCGGTGACCTGAGGGCCGCCAGTATGCCGAGAGCGGGGAGCGTGGGGCCATGCTGAAGCCCAACTAACTCGGGCCTTTTCGCTCGCTGCCCACCTGCATCTTCCGAGGTGAGCACACCGCTCGCTACCGGATAGTCCAGAGTCAGTCGGGCTACCGTTACCCCACGGGCCAGAGGTCTCCGATGGTACCCGACCCGGTGAGCGCGCGGCCGTCCCGTTCGGCGTGGCATCATGTCGCCTCATCGCAGGAGGTGGCGAACGTGAACAAGAGCCAGCTGGTCGAACAGGTTGCCGCCCGGACGAAGTCGAACCCGGCGGACGTGGCCCGGATCGTGAACTCGGTCCTCGACGTGGTGTCGTCTTCGGTGGCCAAGGGCGACAAGGTGGTGCTCTCCGGGTTCGGCACGTTCCACCGCCATGCCCGAGGCCGGCGCGTGGCTCGCAACCTGTGGACCGATCAGAAGGTCGTGGTTCCTCCGACGAACGTCCCCGCGTTCCGGCCGGGGAAGCCGTTCAAGGAGAGGGTGGCCAAGGCTCGGCGCCGCCGGAGTTCGACGCCGCCGGCCAAGGCCTGAACGTCAGGCTCAGCCGGTCACGTTCGACGCCAACGCGGCGAGCTGCGCCCGCGCGGCCTGCACCGCCCCGTCCGTTCGGTTCGTGTCGAACATCCTCGGGAACAGCGACTTCACGACGGCCCTGGCCCGCGCACCCTGGCCGTGGGCGGTGAGCCAGCGCAGCCATTCGTAGTCCTCGTAGCCGTCGCGGATGAGCTTCATGCGCATCGACTCGATGGGGATGGGATCGGCCCCGCCCACGCAGCCCACCGCGCACGTCCCCGGCTGGCCCGGGTAGAACAGCGTGCCGTCGCCATTGCCGCCGAAATCGAACTGGTCCGTCCACGCCGTGGTGAGGTCGATGTCGGTGGCGTAGTACAGCTCGCCGGTCGTTCGATACTCGAACGACAGCCAGCCCATGGCCCGGGCCTCCGAGGCCGGCGCGTCGATCGGATAGCCCGGCCATCCGTTGAAGTAGCTGCTCGAGGAGTCGCCGGTGCAGCCCTCGCTCTCGCAGGAGGTGTACATCCATAGACGGTTGCGCGGATCAGTCAGGAACGCTTGGTAGTTCGAACGCTGGTTGCCGGAGTACGAGCTGGAGCCCGGCTTGTCGTCCATCTCGTTCACGATCGGGACCATCGTGTCGATGAGCGAGGTCGCCCCGAACCGGTCCGCGTTGTCGATGGTCGAGGTGATGAGGATCGACACCGCCGGCCACTTCGCCAGCGCCGCGGACGCCCTCGACTTGCAGTACTTCCACGACGAGGCACTTGTGTTCGGCTCGTCGCAGGCATAGACGAACGCCCGGTCGGCGAACCCTTTCGCCTCGGCCTCGGCCTTCCAGCTCTTCAGCCAGCTGCCAGTGTCGACATCCAGAGAGGTCAGCTTGGCGCCGGGAAGCTTGGTGGGCGCGGTGCCGTTCAACAGCGGGAGGATGTACTGCTCGAACCACCCTCGTTCCTGCGACGACGCCAGCGGCTGATACTGCGGGTAGGAGATGGTGATTCGGTCGTCCAGCGCGGCCTGCGTGTAGAGGCCCTTCAGTCGCCAACCGTCCGACTCGTGGGTGATGCAGCTCTCCCCGTACGCCGCCAGGCAGGGCGTGTCCCAGTCCATGCCGAACGCGGACGCCAGGCTCGAGGTGGACGGGATGGCGAACTTCAGCACGATCAGGTGGACCGGCACGCTGACGGCGAACCCACCGTCCGCGATGACCGCGACGGTGCCGTCGTAGTCGCCCGCCTTCGCGTCCACGGGGACCAGAACGTCGACCCACGCCACGCGGTTCTCCCCGGCCGGCACGTCGATGGGGAAGGCCGAACGCGGTTCGTGGAAGTACGGGTCGACGGTCGGGATGAGGGCGTCCGGCCACCGGCCGGTGGCGCCCTCCTGGTCCGACACATTGGTCACGTCGTAGTAGGCCTCGCGATAGACCGTGACGTTCGACGCGGGGATGGTCCCTCCGGGACCGGCCAGCGGCGAGTCGAGCGCCACCGACAGTCCCGTCAATGGCGAAGCTCCGGCCGCGACGACCACCTGGAACGACTCGAACTCGTTGCGTGCCGCCGTCAGCGACGCGCCAGCCGACCCGTTCGGCTGGTCCATGGGCCGAACCTTCACCGCGGAGCCCACCACGCTCACCGTCGCGGTCCCGGTCGTGGCCGCCGGCGCGGGAAGGGCGTTCGAGGTGACGGCCGCCAAGACCACCGCGGCCACGAACGTTCGAACGACCGCCCGCACGCTCACGAACCGGCCTCAGCTGAACGTGATCAGCTTGAGGTTGCGGGCGATCTTCCGCCCGCCTTCCTCGGCGATGTCGAACACCACCCGCTGGCCGACCCGAAGCAGGCGGATGCCCGAGCCCTCGGTGGAGACCGCGTCGATGCCGATCTCGGCCCGGTCGTCCAGCAGCAGCGAACCCGAGCGGTCCGCCGAGAAGTAGTCCTTGACCGTCCCCTGCGCCATGACCTCAAGCTCCTTCGTTCGTCCGGCGCTCGCCGGATGCCAACCGCTCGGGGAGACCGAACTCCAGGCAGGTGGACAGCGTACGACCCGGCCGACCCGACACGAGCATCCGGGCCAGGTCGGCCGGCCGGTCCAGGTCGAACGCCAACCCGTCCGAGCGGACCTCGCGGCACTCCACCCGAGCCCGGCGCGCCGCCCACCGGTGCTTGGCGAACGACGTTCGGCCGAACCTCGCCGGGATGACCGTGGCGGGCCGGCGAACGAGCAGGTTCGTGCCGCCGTCGGAGAAGGCCGGCGCGGCCACCACCGGCGCGTCCACGGCCAGGCCCGCGGTCAGGTCCTCGGCGCTCAGCAGCGGCAGGTCGCCGAGCAGTACCGCCAGCCGGCCGGTCGCGCCGGTGACCTTGGCCTCGACCTCCCGCACCGCCGAGAGCAGCGACCCGCCCTGTTCGTCGACCACGACCGCACCCCGGCGCGCGGCCATCTCGCCCACGGCGTCGTCCGGTGAGACCACCCACACCTCCCACGTCTCCTGGGCCAGACACGCGTCCAGGACGTCCTCCAGCATGGCCAGGGTGAGCACGGCTCGCTCCAGCGGCGACAGGACCGGGGCCAGCCGGGTCTTCGTTCGCTCCAGCGACTTCACGGGGACGGCGATGACCTGCACGGCTGGCTAGGATAGGCTCCCTCGAACGCCACCGAGCGGGAAGGTGCGAACGTGCGCAAGATCGAACCGTGGTTCACCTTCGCCGAGGCGGTGCTGCGTCCTCCCGCGGCATTCTGGTTCAACTGGCGGTTCGAGGGCCTGGAGAACATCCCGGCCGAGGGGCCGCTGCTCGTGGCCTGCAACCACGTCTCCTACCTCGACCCGATCGCCCATGCCCTGCTGATGCTCAAGGCCCACCGGCGGCCCCGGTTCCTGGCCAAGTCCGGTCTCTACAAGAACTGGTTCACCCGGACGGTCCTCACGGGCGCCGGGCAGATCCGGGTGGACCGGGGGAGCGGTTCGCACGGTCCCGTCGACGCCGCGGTGGCCGGCCTGAAGTGCGGCGAGGCCGTCATGATCTATCCGGAGGCGACCATCACCACGAACGCCGACTTCACCCCGATGACGGGGAAAACGGGCATCGCCCGCATCGCCCTGAGGGCCGACGTCCCGGTCCTTCCCATCGCCACCTGGGGCGGCCAGTACGTGTGGCAGCGAGACGGCGCGCACAACCTGTCGTTCGGCCGGCCAATCTGGCTGCGGGCCGGCACGCCGCTCGACTTCTCGGAGTTCGAACGCCGGCAGGAGGACCCAGCCGCGCTCCGGACGGTCACCGACGCCGTCATGGACGAGCTGACGCGACTGGTCAACGAGCTCCGCAGCGCCTACCCCAAGCGTTGGCAGTGACGAGATCTCGACGGGCGGGGAAACTGGACGTGCTGCGGCGGTTTGCTACAGTTCCGCGCTGAGGGTTCCGCCACGGGTAGGCGGTCCGCTGGAGCTACAAGGAGGGATCGCACGTGGCAACGGGTGTCGTCAAGTGGTTCAACTCGGAGAAGGGGTACGGCTTCATCACCCAGGATGACGGGGGTCCGGACGTGTTCGTGCACTTCAGCGCGATCGCCGGGACCGGCTACCGGAACCTGGAGGAGAACCAGAAGGTCGAGTTCGACGTGACCACGGGTCAGAAGGGACCGCAGGCCGAGAACGTTCGGCCGGTCGCCTGAGCCGCACCGCTTCAAAGCTGGAGTCGAACGAACGAGAAGGGGGCGCCGGGCGAAGCCCGGCGCCCCCTTCGGCATCCTGTGAACGCCGTCTGTAGCGGCTCAGCGGGGGCGCGGTGCGACTGGCGCGCCGCCGGGTGCTCCGGGTGCGCCGGCTCCGGGGCCACCGGTTGCGCCGGGGCCACCTCTGCCGCCACCGCCGAACCCTCGGCTTCCACCGCCGGGGCCACCGCGGCCACCGCCGCCGAAACCTCCCGGGCCGCCGAAGCCACGGTTGCCGCGTCCCGGCGGGGGAGCGCTCGGCTTCGGGATCTTGAACACGCGGGGGGCGTGGCCGCTGCGTTCGACCTTCACCCGGATGTAGTCGCCGGTGGTGGAGCGTTCGACCTCACGCCAGCCGGTCGCCATGAGGTGGCGCAGCCGGCCCTCGGCGCCCTTGCGCAGCTTGTCGCCGCCCGGCACCTTGACGTGGAGGCGTTCGACGCGAACTTCCTTGTAGTCGGACATGGGCGCAAGCTCCTTCTGGTTACGTTCGAACGCCCCCGACGCCATGGGCGACCCGTGGGCGAACGAACAGCCTAGCAGGGGTGCTGCCGCGGGCTCAGGCGCGAAGCGTCACCGGGATCTTCACCACGTTCGTCGGGCTGCCGTCCTGGGCGCTCGCCTCGAACACCTCGATGGTCCCCGGCTGGTCGTGCGTGACGTGGTAGCTCACGGACACCGAGTACGTCCCCCGGCACCCCGTGCCGCACGTGGCGTTGGTGAACGTCTCGGCGATGCGCGCTCCGTGCTCGTCCAGGATCCACACGCTCACGGTCGCCTCGAACACGTTCGCCGTGCCGGACACGGTGACCGGCGACGAGACGGCCTGGCCGATGGTCGGGGAGTCCACCGTGATAGCCGGCGCGAGGTCGGCGTAGTCCGAACGGGTCTGGGGGTGATCCAGGATGATGCCCTCGCCCGAGAACACCTTCACGGGCTTGCCGTCGAGCCGGAAGTTCACGCCCTTGACCGTGGAGAACTGGGTTAGCGTGTAGACGACCTGGGCCAGCCGGAACTGCTCGCTGAGCGAGCCGCCGCCCGATGCGTAGACGGTGGTGAGGTCCACGGTGCCGAGCCCGTTCGAGATGCTCAGGCCGCCCAGCGCGGTCCCGGACGGGATGATCGTGGCGACGCCGGCGGCGCGTTCGGCGGCCGTCGGTCCCTGCAGCAGCGCCTTCATGGCCGCGGTCCCCACGCCGAGCGTGGCGGGTTCGGTCCGCTTCGTCTCGAACAGCTTCTCGCCCATGGCGAACCACAGCTGGTAGGTGACGGTGCCGCGCGGCGAGGGCGGGGGAGTGGGCGTCTGCGTTCCGACGGGCGTCGGGCTCGGAGACTGGTGGGCCTTCGATGGCTTGGGTGCCGGGCTGTGCGAACCGGCGGGCGACGGGGCCTTGCCCAACGACACGGCGCCGTGTCCGGCGCACGCGGTGACCAGAAGACCCATCCCCAGAGCCAGGATGACGAGGCGCTTCATGATCGGTTCCCTCCTTCCGTGGTCGATTGCGCCTCACTGTGGCTGCGCCCCGAAACGTCACGGCCACCGGCCGGTAACCGTTCGGCAACGCTGTCCGACCCCGCTGTTGCGTTCGACGGAAGCATCAGGACGAACGTCGTTCCTTGCCCCGCCTGGCTCCGAACGGTGAGCGACGCCCCGAGCAGCCGGGCGTTCTCCATGGCGATGGCCAGGCCCAGTCCGCTGTGCGGCCCGCTCCGGGACGGGTCGCCCATCGAGAAGCGGTCGAACAACCTGGGGAGGAGCTCCGGCGGGATGCCCGGCCCGTGATCCGTCACCTCGACCATGGCCCCGTCGCCGGCCGGCCCCAGCACGATCTCCGCGCGGCCGCCCCCGTGCTGCAGGGCGTTGCCGAGGAGGTTCGCCAGGATGCGTTCGAGCCGCCGCCGGTCGGAGGAGACCACGGCTTCCTGACCGGTGACGACGACCGTGCCTTCCCACCCTCGACCTCGAACGATGGCCTCCGCCAGGGCGCGCAGGTCGACCGGCTCCGCCCGAACCTGCTCCTGTCCCGCGTCGAACCGCGAGATCTCCATGAGGTCCTCCACCAGCCGCCGCAGCCTGCCCACGTCGCCCACCATCAGCTCGGCCGGCCTGCGGGCCTCCGGCGGCATCTGGTCGAGGTGCTCGCGGAGCAGGGAGGCCTCGCCCACCAACGCCGCCAGGGGCGTCTTCAGCTCGTGGGCCACGTCGGCGGTGAAGCGGCGTTCGCGGTCCCTGGCCTCCGACAGCGCGGAGATCTTGTCCTCCAAGGCCTGGGCCATCTGGTTGAACGACGCCGCCCATGTGCCGAACTCGTCGTCGCGTCGCTCCGGGATGCGCGTGGCCAGCAGGCCTTCCGCCAGCGAACGCGCGGCCTCGCTGGCCCGGGCCACCGGCTCCAGCGTTCGCCGGGCCACCGTTCGGCCCACCAGCGCGGCCACGCCGACCACCACCAGCCATCCCAGCGCGAGGATGAGGGCGAGCTGGTTCAGTTCGTGGTGGAGCTGCGCCTCCGAACGGAAGAAGTAGAGCTGGGCCCCGAAGTCGGGGGTGGGCCCGCCCAACGCGAGGTAAGGAACTCCACCCGCCGACACCCGCTGGTAGCCGAGGTTCCCCCGCGTCACCAGGCGGGCGAGCTCGGCCGGGATCGGCAGCCGGGCGGAGGGGCTGGAGTCGAACCGCCGCCCCCTCGCGACCAGCACGGCGTGGACGCCCGGGTCGCGCTGCTGATAGCTCGACACGAACTGCTGCCGGGCGGCCGGCGCCAGCGAGCCCGCCCCCGCCGCCAGCGTCAGGTCGACCTTGGCGGTTCGTTCGGCTGCCTGCACCGAGTCGCCCAGCCGGGCCTGCCGGATCAGGACGAACGACCCCCCGGCCAGCGCTCCCGCCGCCAACCCGGCGGTCAGGACGAACGCCAGCGTCAGGCGGCGCCGCATCCGTCGGGGCGCCTCGACCTCGCGCCGCCGCATCGTGGGCCGCTACTCCCGCTCCAGCCGGTAGCCCACGCCCCGAACGGTCTTGATGAGGTCGGGGTGGGCGGGGTCGCGTTCGACCTTGGCTCGCAAACGCTGCACGGCCACGTCGACCAGGCGCGAGTCCCCCAGGTAGTCGTAGTTCCACACCTGCTGCAGGAGCAGCTCGCGGGTGAAGGCCTGACCGGGGCGGCGCGCGAGCTCGAGCAGAAGCCGGAACTCGGTGGCGGTGAGGCCGAGATCCTCGTCGTCGCGTCTCACCGTGAACCCCGTCGGATCGATCTCCATGCCGTGCAGCCGGAGCACTGGCTCGGGGGCCGCCGTCTGAGCGCGTCGGAGGACCGCGCGGCACCGCGCCACGAGTTCGGCCATCTCGAACGGCTTGGTGACGTAGTCGTCTGCGCCGAGCTCCAGGCCCACCACGACGTCGGTGGTATCGCTCCGCGCGGTCAGCATCACGACCGGGACGCGGCTGGTTCGCCGGATCTCGCGGCACACCTCGTACCCGTCGACGAACGGCAGCATCACGTCGAGCAGGATGAGGTCGAACGGATCGTGGTGGAACCGGATGAGCCCCTCGCGTCCATCGGGCGCGGCCGTCACCTTGAAGCCCGAACGGGTCAGCCCGAGCGCCGCCACCTCCCGTATCGACGGGTCGTCCTCCACCAACAGCACGCGTTCGTCCATATGAGGTGCAGCCTACCCCGGGTGCTCACGGTGGCCGGGCATCTCACCGCGCGCGAACGTATGGCGGCTACGCCGCGTGCTGACGTTTCGGAGTTCGGAAGGGAGGCCACACGTCGCGAGGCCGATCTAATTGGTCGGAGCGAACGGATCCAATAGGGAGTTGGACGGAACGCAGAAGTTCGAGGTCTGCTCCACGCCCGCACCTACACGGAAGGAGACTTCATAAAGGACTAGGCCCACGGGACACTTCGGGTGATCCCACGCGGCGCGCGTCGGATTCGCCAGCCATCCGAACGCCAGCACGAGCGCGATCAGAACCCAGGTCCTCAAGCGACGCATGTCGTCTCCTTGCCCGCCGGTGAGCCAGGATACCTCCTGTCATCGCCGCGAGGGTCAGGTCCCTACGGCGCCGTCGATGAGTTCGCGGAGGATGTCCATATGGCCGAGGTGGCGGGCGGTCTCCTCGATCATGTGGCAGAGGATCCAGCGCAGGCTGAACGGCCGCCCCACCGCGACCCGGTCGAGGTTCGCACCGTCGATGGCGGTCCGCGCCGCCGCAACCTCGTCGCGATAGAGCGCCACCACCGAGTCCACCGTCTCGCCGGGTTCGATCCGGAACTCGGGGTCGGGGTCGTTCGGATCGGTCCAGATGTCGGGCAACCTCTGGCCGACGAACATCATCCGGAACCAGTAGCGTTCGACATAGGCGAGGTGCTTGACCAGACCCAGGAGCGTGGTCCCGGACGGCACCAACGGCCGAACCGCGTCCTCTAGCGTCACGCCCTCCACCTTGGCCGGGACGGTCTCGCGCTGATAGTCCAGCCACCCCACGAGCATGTGTAGCTCGTCGGAATCCGACGGCGGGTCGGTCCGGCCGGCGATCTCGAGCTCCGGCACCTCAGATCAGCCCCAGCTTGCGGCCGACGGTCTCGAACGCCTCGAGCGCGCGTGACAGGTCGTCCTCCGGGTGGTCGGCGGTGACGATCGTTCGAACCCTGGACTTCCCCTTGGGCACCGTGGGGAACACGATCGCCGGGCAGAACACCCCCTCGTCGAACAGCAGCCGCGACAGCTCCTGGGCCGTGGTCTCCTCGCCCGCGATGACGGGCGTGATGGGCGTCTCGCTCTCGCCGGTATCGAACCCCAGCCCCTCCAGGCCCTTCTTGAAGAAGCGCGTTCGGTCCCACAGGCGTTCGACGATCTCGGGCTCGTCGTCGAGGATGGCCAGCGCCTCCAGGCAGGCCGCCGCCACCGCGGGCGGGGCGGAGGTGGAGAACAGGAACGGCCGGCCACGGTTGGTCAGCCAGTCGATCAACACCTGCGGTCCCGCGGTGAACCCCCCGAGGACGCCGATGGCCTTTGACAGCGTCCCCACCTGGATGTCCACGCGCCCGTGCAACCCGAAGTGGTCGACGGTCCCGCGGCCACCCCGACCCAGCACGCCCGAGGCGTGGGCGTCGTCGATCATCATGATCGCGCCGTGTTTCTCCGCCACCTCGACCAGGTCGGGGAGCGGCGCGATGTCGCCGTCCATGGAGAACACGCCGTCGGTGATCAGAAGCTGCCGGCGGGCCTCGCCCTTCGTTTGGGTGAGCAGCTCGTCGGCGGCGGTGGCGTCCTTGTGGGGGAAGACCTTGATCTTGGCCTTGGAGAGGCGCGCGCCGTCGATGATCGAGGCGTGGTTGAGCTGGTCGGACACGATAACGTCCTCCGGCCCCAGCAACGCCGCCACCGTGCCGCTGTTCGAGGCGAAGCCGGACTGGAACATGATCGACGCCTCGGCGTGCTTGAACTCGGCGAACCGGCGTTCGAGCTCAACGTGCATCTGCATGGTCCCGGCGATCGAACGGACCGCGCCGGAGCCCGCCCCGAACTCCGCCGCCGCCTTCGACGCGGCGGCCTTCATCCGGGGATGCGCCGCCAGTCCCAGGTAGTTGTTCGACGCCAGGTTGATGACGTCGCGGCCGTCGTAGCGCGAACGCGCCCCCTGTTCGCCCTCCAGCACGCGGATCTTCAGCCTGGTCCCGGCCTCGTCCAGCGCCGCCAGCTCTCCCTTGAGGAAGTCAAGGCTGCCGTCAGCCATCGTTCGCTCCTTCCGTATGTGCCGGCGCGGGAAGGAGGATGACCTTCCCGGCCCGCCCCGACCCCGCCGCGTCGAACGCCGCCTCGAACTCGTCCAATCCGAACCGGTGCGTGATGACCGGCGTCACGTCCACCATCCCCGTCGCCAGCAGCGTCGTCATCTGCTGCCACGTCTCGAACAACCGCCGTCCGGTCACGCCGAACAGCCGGGCCTCCTTGAAGATGACCTGATCGGTGAGGTCGAGCGAGACCGGCCCGGAGGGCAGCCCGAGCAGCGCCATCCGTCCTCCGCCCGCCAGCATCCGCGTGCCCTGGTCGATGACCGACGCCACCCCCGACATCTCCAGCACCACCTCGGCCCCGTGGCCACCCGTGGCCTCGCGAACGGCGGCCACCGCGTCTTCCGCTGCGGGGTCGATCACCAGATCGGCGCCCATCTTCCGGGCGAGCTCGCCCCGGAAGGCGTTCGGCTCCACGGCGATGACCTGGCGCGCGCCGGTCGCCCGGGCCACGCCGACGGCGAACAGTCCGATCGGCCCGCAGCCCAGGACGACCACGGTGGACGTGGGGATCTCGGCCGCGCCTCCGGCGATGTAGCAGGTGTGGACGGCGTTGCCGAACGGGTCGTGGATGGAGGCCACGTCGGGGGATATGCGCGGGTCCACCACCCATGCGTTGCGTTCGGGGATGACGAAGTAGTCGGCGAAGCCGCCGTCGAAGTCCACCCCCAGGATGCGGAGGTTCTCGCAGATGTGTGCCCGGCCCCGCCGGCACTGCACGCAGAACCCGCAGAACACGTGGCCCTCCGCAGAGACGAACGTCCCCGGTCGCAGGTGGTGGACCTCGGGCCCGGTCGCCACGATGTCACCCGCCACCTCGTGGCCGAACGTCATCGGCAGGTCCTTCAGGCGGTTCGCCGCCCAGTTGTCCCAGCCGAAGATGTGGAGGTCGGTGCCGCAGATGGACGCGGCGCGAACCTTGACCAGAACCTCGCCCGGCCCCGGTCGGGGAACCGGCACCTCCACCAGTTCGGCTCCCCTCGCCGGCCGCGTCTTGCGGAGGGCCCGCATGCTCGCGGGAACGTCCGCTGCGGCGGATTCCGGTTCGGATGCAGACGCAGACCTCACCGCTCGCGGCTCTCGACCCACGGGTCCTGACTCCTGTTCGGTGGCTGGGTGAAGCCACCAGAGCCTACCGTCAGGCGATCTTGAGCGTCTTGACGATCTGATCGCAGCCGGCGGTGATCTCCTCGGCGTGCGCCGCGGTGTGCTGGCAGTTGATGAAGTACTCGCTGGTTCCCTTGAACACCAGCGTCAGCGTGCTGTCCACGGGCGTCCCTGCGGCGCGCAGGCCGGAGATGCCGAACTGCAACCCGGGCAGCCCGTTCACGGTGATGGATGTGGCCCTCTGGGTGACCGTTCCGCCCTCCTCCCGGGCCAGGCGTTCGACCGCGGTGCCGAACTGGACGGCGAACTGGCTTACGTTCGCGGCGGTGACAGGGGTGGTGACCTGGTTGATGGCGACGATGGCCGCGTTGAACCGGTCGAGCCCGACGTTGTCACTGAACAGGTGGGTGCTCGCCCCACCCGCCGTGGCGATGTCGGAGACGCGGTGCCAGCCGTTCGGATACCGGAAGGAGACCCCGCGTTCGTCGAATGTGGCACCGCCGGACGAACAGGCCGCCAGCAACGTCGTGACCAAAAGCAACAGCGGCGCGGCGCGGGAAACGGTCAACGGAACCTCCAGGCGCGACAGGGGGCCCTCGGCGGGCCCGATGATAGCTGACTCCCATTCGCACTCGATGGGGTCTCGGATGACGATACGCTTGGCGCCATGTCGAACGAGCGCAACGACCGACGGGGCGACGACCGCGGCCCTGGGTTCGCCACCCGGGCCATCCACGACGCCGACCTCAACCTGGCCGGCATCGCCGAACAACCCGTCTCCCCCCCGATCTGGCTGACCGCCGACTACCTCTACGACGATCTGGATCACTATGCCGACGTCATCAACGAACGCCGGCCGGGCTACGTGTACGGCCGGTACGGCAACCCCACGCACGTCGCGCTGCACCGGGTGCTGGCCTCGCTGGAGGGGGCCGAGGCCGCGTGGTCGTTCGCCTCCGGCATGGCCGCCGTCCACGCCGCGCTGTCCGAGCTCGTCCAGGCCGGCGACCACGTCCTGGCGGCTCGAACGATCTACGGCGGGACCCACTCGCTGCTCACGAGGACCTACCCCCGCATGGGCGTGGAGGTGTCGTTCGCCGACGCCGAACGCGACGCCGTCCGCGAGGCGCTTCGCCCGCAGACGAAGGCGGTGTTGATCGAGGTATTGGCCAACCCCACGTTCCGCGTAGCGGACGTTGGAGGGATCGCCGAGGTGTGCGCCGAACGGGGCGTGGCCCTGGTCGTGGACAACTCGGTGTCCTCACCGGTGCTGCTGCGGCCGATGGAGATCCCCGGCGTGACCCTGGTGGTGGAGGCCACCACGAAGTACATCAACGGCCACGCGGACATGATCGGCGGCGCCGTGGCCGGCCCGGCCTCGCTGCTCACGAACATCCGCAAGCGTGCCATCGACATGGGCACCACGGCGGGTGCGTTCGAGGCCTGGCTGACCCTGCGGGGCGTCCAGACGCTGCCGCTGCGGATGGCGCGGCAGTGCGCCACCGCCCTGCAGTTGGCCGAGGTGTTCGCCTCGCACCGCAAGGTGAAAGAGGTCGGCTACTGCGGGCTCCCGCGCCACCGGGATCACGAACGCGCCACCGCGCTGTTCGGGGGCGCGGGGTACGGGGCGATGCTGGCGGTGGACGTCGACGGTGGTTACGACGCGGCCCAGCGGGCCTGCCAGGCGCTCCAGCTGGCCCGGGTCGGTTCGTCGTTCGGCAGCCTTCGGACCGAGGTATGCCATCCCGCCACGACCAGCCACCGGCAGCTCTCGGCGTCGCACCGGGAGGCCGCGGGCATCGGCGACGGCCTGCTGCGGGTGGCCGTGGGCGGCGAGGATCCGGCGGACCTCCTGGACGACTTCACGCACGCCCTGGAGAAGGCGTGAGCCGGCCCAAGCGGCGCCTGGCGGTCGTGTTCGGAGGCCGCAGCGCCGAACACGAGATCTCGGTGATCTCGGCCAGAGCCGTCTTGGAGGCCTTGGATGCCGAACGCTACGACGTGCTGACCATCGGCATCGACAAGCAGGGTCGGTGGCACCGCCTTCCCGCGCTGCCCTCGGCGGTGGCCGGGCGCCTGCCCGCCGTCGCGCTCGAGTCCGGCGGCGAGGTTGCGCTGTCGCGCGAACCGGGCGATGCCGCGCTGGTCGCGGACGACGGATCGCGGGAGGAGATCGACGTAGTGTTCCCCCTCCTCCACGGACCGTTCGGTGAGGACGGCACCATCCAGGGGATGCTCGAGCTGGCCGGCGTTCCCTACGTCGGGTCCGGCGTGCTGGCCTCCGCCGTGGGCATGGACAAGGCCGTGCAGCGGGTGCTGTTCGCGGCGGCAGGCCTTCCCGTGGTGCCGTCGCTGACGGTCCACGAACGCGACTGGGACCTGGACCGGGCCGGGGTCGAACGCCGCGCCATGAAGCTCGGGCTGCCGCTGTTCGTCAAGCCCGCCACGCTCGGTTCGTCGGTCGGCATCACGAAGGTCAGGCAACCTGACGAACTCAAGGCCGCGGTCGAGTTGGCGTTGTCGTTCGCCCGCAAGGCCTTGATCGAAGCGTCGGTGGAGGGAGCGCGGGAGATCGAGTGCGCGGTCCTCGGCAACGACGAACCCGAGGCCTCGCTGCCGGGGGAGATCCTCGTCCACGGTGAGTTCTACGACTACCGTTCGAAGTACCTCGACGCCGAGACGCGCCTGGAGATCCCTGCCCAGCTCCCTGCGGACATCGTCGAACGCATCCGGCGGATGGCGGTGACGGCGTTCCGGGCCATCGACTGCGCCGGGATGGCGCGGGTCGACTTCTTCTACCGTCCGCCCGCGGAGCTGATCCTGAACGAGATCAACACCATCCCCGGCTTCACCCCGGTCTCGATGTATCCCAAGATGTGGGAGGCCACCGGCCTGGCCTATGCGGCGCTCATCGACCGGCTGGTGGACCTGGCGGTCGAACGCCACCAGAAGGAGCGCAAGCTGGGGCGCGTCCTGGACGACCCCGGGGCCTGACGTGTACACGTGGTGGGTCTTCCTCCATCTGGTCGGCGTGTTCGGCTTCCTTGCGGCGCACGGCGTGTCGATCGGCGTGCTGTTCAAGCTCCGGTCCGAACGCGACCCGGCCAAGATCGCCGCGTACCTCCAGCTGTCGGGTGCCTCCACCCGCGTCTTCTACTACTCGCTCGGCCTGCTGGTGGTGGCGGGCACAGTGGCGGGCTTCCTGGGCCGCTGGTGGGGGCAGGCCTGGATCTGGACGGCCATCGCCGTGCTGGTCGTGACCACGCTCGCCATGTACTACATGGCCAAGCCGTACTACCGGCGGGTCGACCGCATCGCCAAGTCCAAGGCGGGCGGGTCGGAAGCGGTCACCGACGAACAGTTCGACGAGGTTCTCAAGGACCGCCGGCCGGTGACCATCGCCGCCATGGGCATCGCCGGGCTCCTGGCCATCCTGTTCCTGATGGTGCTGAAGCCGCAGTTCGGGCTGGCCGGCTCGGCCGCGCCGCCACCCGGGTCGGCCTCCTGCACGCCGAACGGGACGCAGCTTTCGATCTCCGCGCAGAACGTGGCGTTCGACACCGACTGCCTGGCGGCGCCGGCGGGCAGGGCGGTCACGGTGGCGTTCGACAACAAGGATCCCGGGATCCCGCACAACTTCGCGGTCTACACGAACTCTTCGGGGGCGACCGCGGTGGCCACGGGCGACATCATCAACGGGCCGTCGTCGGAGACGGTCGAGGTGAAGGCGCTCCCGGCGGGGACGTACTACTTCCGGTGCGACGTGCACTCGCAGCAGATGAACGGCTCGTTCGTGGTGACGTAACGATGGCGTACCGCAGGATCCTGGTCGGGACCGACGGGTCCATCACCGCGCTGCTGGCCAACCGCATCGCGGCGCGGTTGGCGGGGCGGTGGGAGGCCGACCTCGTCATCGTCATCGTTCGGCGCCCGAACTCAGCCCGGGCCGCAGCGGCCCGGGGGCTGGAGAGGGCGGCGGTGGCGGCGAAGCGGGAGGGCGCGGAGGTCGTCTCCACCGAACTGCTGGAGGGCGACCCGGCCGAGGTCATCCTGGCCTTGGCGGAGGCGCGAGGCGTCGACCTGGTGGTGGTGGGCAACAAGGGCATGGAGCAGCGCCGGCGGTTCGCACCCGGAAGCGTTCCCGGCGCCGTGGCCCGTTCGGCCTCCACGGACCTGCTCATCGTGGATACGCGCGATGCGAGCGACCCTGCCGCCCGGGCCGAGGGCCTGTACCGGCACCTGGTGGTGGGGACCGACGGTTCGTCCACCGCCGGCGAGGCGGCCCGCCGAACGATGGAACTGGGACTGCTGCTTCGGGCGGACGTGACCCTGGTGTACGTGGGCGATCCGCTCATCGGCGCCATCGTCCTGGAGGAGACGGCGAACGGCGGTCCCGTGGGCATCGGGATCGACAGGCGGCTGGAGTTGGGCGAGCCGGCCGAACGAATCACCGGCGTGGCGGCGGAGGCCGAGGCCGACCTGATCGTCGTGGGCAACAAAGGCATGAACCGCCGGGTGCTGGGCTCGGTGCCCAAGGAGGTGGCCCATTCGGCGCCGACCGACGTGCTCATCGTGAAGACGGTGGACCGAACGGTGGCCGAGATCCAGGCGGGCAGCGGCGCGGTGGTCGAGGTGGACGGACGGCGCGTCGCCGTGTACCGGGACGACGCAGGCGCGCTGCACCCCGTGTCGCCGCGGTGCACGCACATGGGGTGCTCGGTGGATTGGAACGGCGCGGAGCGAACCTGGGACTGCCCCTGCCACGGTTCGCGCTACGACACCGACGGCGAGGTTCTGCGCGGTCCGGCTCGCAAACCGCTTGCGCCAGAGGCCGTTTCGGAGAAGAAGTGACGGCCTCGCCAGGTCCGATCGTGGTGGTGGGGGGCGGGCTGACCGGCGGGACGGCTGCGGCCACGCTGCGGGAGGACGGGTTCGACGGCGACCTGACCCTGATCGGCGCCGAGTCCCACCCGCCGTACGAGCGGCCGCCCCTTTCGAAGTCGTTCCTCCGCGGCGAGACACCGTTCGAAGAAGCGCACGTTCGCACCCGTGAGTTCTGGTCCGAACGCGACGTGACGCTGCGGTTGGGAACCACGGTCCAGGCGGTCGACACGGACGCGCGAACGCTCACCCTGAGCGATGGCGACACGGTGGCGTTCGACACCCTCCTGCTCGCGACCGGGGCGCGCAACCGGCGGTTCCCCATCCCCGGCATCGAACTCCTCGGGGTGTTCGACCTGCGGACCGTCGATGACGCCGAACGGATCCGGGACGCCGCCGAGGCCGGCGCGCACGCGGTGGTGGTGGGGATGGGGTTCATCGGCTCGGAGGTCTCCGCGTCGCTCCGTTCGCGCGGCGTCCAGGTGACGGCGGTGGAGCACAGCAGCGTCCCCCTGGCCCGGGTGCTGGGCGAGGATGTGGGCCGGGTCCTGGCGGGGGTGCATGCGGATCAAGGCGTCACCTGCCGGTTCGGCGACGGGCTGGCGTCGTTCGACGGGAAGGGCCGCGTGGAGACGGTGGTCACGGCGAGCGGCGAGCGCATCGACTGCGACTTCGCCGTCATCGGCATGGGCGTCCAGCCGAACGTGGAGATCGCGAACGGCACCCCGCTCGAGGTGGACAACGGGATCGTGGTGGACGAGTTCTGCCGAACGAACGTCGAGGGCGTGTTCGCCGCGGGCGACGTAGCGAACCATTACCGGCCCATGTTCGGCACTCGCATCCGGGTGGAGCACTGGGACAACGCCCGGCGGCAGGGGAGGGCGGCGGCGCGTTCGATGCTCGGCACGGGGGCGCCTTACGACGATGTGCCGTGGTTCTGGTCGGACCAGTACGACCAGCACCTGCAGTACGCGGGCTTCCACATGGAGTGGGACGACCTGGTGGTCCGGGGGAGCTTGGACGAACGGGACTTCGTGGCGTTCTACCTGAAGGACGGCGTGCCGCAGGCGGCGGTGGCGCTGAACCGCAACCACGAGCTGCGTTCGGCCATGCCGCTGCTGAAAGCGCGCACACCTGTGCCGCCCGAGACGCTCCGCGATGAGGACGCGGACCTCGCCACCCTCGCCCCGCCGTCCTGAAACGACCGAGGCCGGTCCGCCACTTCCGGCGAACCGACCTCGGTGAGCTTTTCGGGGTTCGAGCTACAGATGGACGACCGGGCAGGTCAATGTTCGGGTGATGCCGTCCACGGCCTGGATCTTGGCCACCACCAGCTTGCCGAGCTCGTCCACGTTGCGGGCCTCGGCCCGGACGATGACGTCGTACGGACCGGTGACGTCCTCTGCCGCATTCACGCCCTTGATGGCGGCAACCTCCTTCGCCACCTGCGCGGCCTTCCCCACCTCGGTCTGGATCAGGATATACGCGTTGACCACGATCACCTCCCGGGTCGATGTGAGCGGCTATCGTAGCCGCCTTCCCGCTGGGCGACATAAGCTTGCGAGGTGTTCCCCGGGACCTCGTTCGCCGATCGTGGAGAGGCCGGCCGCCGGCTCGCGGCGCGGCTGATCGAACGCCTCCCCGCCCTGGCCTGCGGCCTCACCGTGGTCCTGGGCGTGCCTCGCGGGGGCGTGACGGTGGCGGCGGAGGTGGCCACGGCGCTTCGTTCGCCGCTCGACGTGGTGATCCCGCGGAAGGTCGGCGCGCCCGGCAACGCGGAGCTCGGTCTGGGCGCGGTGGCCGAGGGCGTCGAGGTGTTGGACCAGGAGATGATCGCGGCGCTCGGGGTCTCGACGGAGTTCGTCCGGGCCGAGGTGGCCCGGCAGCTCGAGGAGATCCGGCGCCGAACGCACGCCTATCGAGCCGGCCGGCCTCCCGTGGCGCTGGAAGGACGAACGGCCATCGTGGTCGATGACGGCGTGGCCACGGGAGGAACGGCCGTCGCGGCGCTGCGTTCGGTCCGTCTCCGGGGCGCGGGATGCGTGGTCCTGGCGGTGCCGGTCGCGCCCGGAGCGGCGCTCCAACGGCTGCGAGCAGAAGCCGACGGCGTCGTGGTCGTGGACACGCCGTCGCCGTTCGTCGCGGTCGGCCAATGGTACCGAGACTTCGACCAGGTCTCCGACGAGGCGGTCGTTCGCATGCTGAACGAGGCGGCCGCGGAAGGGTCCCGGTCGTGAGGTGGTCGAGTATGTCCTGGCGGGCCTGCTGGTGATGGGAGGTGTTCGGTCCGCGTCGAGATGGCTGGGGAAACGGTTCGACGCGGCGTCGGCCGGCGAACAGGTCCTCTTCGCCCTGCACATCGCGGCGAGGGTGGGGATGTGGTTCGCGTTCGCCGGCTTCTTCGTGGGTTACGCGTCGGTCGATGACCGCACGCAGTTCGGCTGGTACATCTTCGTGCCGATCGGGCTGGCCGGCGTGCAACTGCTTACGGGCCTGGCGCTGGCCCGGGAGCCCTCGCCGCGCGGGGACGGCCCGCAGGCGTAGCGGGGGCGGGCTGACTGACCCGACCTGTCGGTCGCTGTCGTAAAGTGGCGCCGCGCCGCGGTCGGCGTGACGAGTGGGAAACGGACGACGCGAGGACGGGGAAGATGGACGAGCTGCCGGAGGAAGTCGAAGCGCTACGCAGGGTCCCGTTCTTCGAGGACCTGACGCCGGAAGACCTCGACCGCATGGCCCGGATCGGCCAGCGACGAACCTTCGCACCCGGTGAGGAGATCGTGACCAAGGACGCCGAGGGCGGCGGGCTGTTCGTCCTGCTGTCCGGAACCGCGACGGTCAGGACCGGCGGCGCGACCCACACCCTGCAGCCGGGCGCGTTCTTCGGCGAGATGTCCCTGTTGGCGAACAAGCCTCGCTCGGCGAGTGTGGTGGCCGCCGAGCCGGTGGAGGCCATGACCATCGAGGCGATGTACTTCAAGCCGTTCCTGATCAAGAACCCGAGCGTCGCGGTGACCATCCTGTCCGTCGTGGCCGAACGCCTCCGGGAGGTCCAGGACCGCATCGAACGGGCCGGGGCGGACCCGGCCGGCCCGAGCTGAACCGCGTCGCCGTCCGCAGGCGTTCGCACCGCCATCCGATGCCCGCGGCCTCAAGAAAGGGGAACCGTCATGAGCGATCAGGGAGCTGCCGCCACGAGCTTCGCCACCGACATCCAGCCGTTGTTCCGGGACAAGGACCGGGCCCGCATGGACTGGGCGTTCGACCTGTGGGACCACCAGCAGGTGAAGGAGAACGCCGCCGCGATCCTGGAGCGGGTCGAGGCGGGTGACATGCCCTGCGACGGGCCGTGGTCGGCCGACCAGATCGAGACGTTCAAGACGTGGATGGACTCCGGGATGGCGGAGTAACGGCCATAGGCGCCAGCTCCGAGGACGCCGCTCGGGCCGAGGTCGCGGGACGGCTGCGCGAACAGGCCTTCGGCTGTGCCCAGGGCGGTTCGCCGTTGTATGGGTCCCTGCTCGAACGCGCCGCGCTGGACGTGGTGGCCGGCGGCCCTGCCTGGGAGGTGCTCGAGCCGTTCGCTGCGGAGCCCCGAGGAACGGCCCTGGCCCTTCGATTCATGGCGGCGGTGCACCGGGAGGTCCTCACGGGCCAGGGCGGAGACCTGGCCAGGCGGTACCCGAGCGTCGGCGGCGCCGCCGGGCCCGAGGACGAGGCGTGGGGCGCGTTCGCCGATGTCCTGACGCGACGATGTGACACGCTGCGTCACACTGTCGCATCACCCTGTCAGACGAACGAGGTGAGCCGGTCGGCCGCCTTGCTGGGCGGGTTCCTGTTGGTCGCCGCTCGAACCGCCCTGCCCATGCGGCTGCTGGAGGTGGGGGCCAGTGCCGGGCTCAACCTCCGATGGGACCGGTACCGCTACGAGACCGATGCGGAAGGTTGGGGCGACCCGGCCTCGCCCGTTCGCATCCGGGACGCGTTCGATCCGCCCCCGCCGTTCGTTCCCGAAGCCGTCGAGATCGTCGAACGACGGGGGTGCGACCCGTACCCTATCGACCCCGCCACGGAGGAAGGCCGGCTCGCCCTGATGTCGTCGGTGTGGGCGGATCAGATCGAGCGGTTCGAGCGCCTCCGCGGAGCGCTGGCCGTCGCGAAGGACGTCCCGGTTCGAATGGACGCGGCCGGCGCCGCGGCGTGGCTGGGCGCTCGGTTGAGCGAGCCGTCGGCCGGAGCGGCCACGGTGGTGTTCCACTCGGTGGTTTTCCAGTACCTCGGCGACGACGAACAGGTCACGATGGAACGGACACTGCGTTCGGCGGGAGACCGTGCCGACGTCTTGGCGCCGCTGGCCTGGCTCCGCATGGAGCCGCCGGACTGGCGCCGGCACGAGCCTCACCAGGTCCGGCTCACCATGTGGCCGGGCGGCCGGGACGAACTCCTGGCCACCACGGGGCCACACGGCCGGCCCGTGAAGTGGCTCGCCCCGCCGGGCTGAGAGAATGCCGGTCATGGAGCAGCGTCTCAGCTTGGTCACCCTGGGCGTACGAGACCTCCGGCGGGCCCGGACGTTCTACGAGTCGATCGGTTGGCGGACCGGGGCGGGTCCCGACGACGACATCGTCTTCTTCCAAGCGGGCGGCATGATCGTCGCGCTCTGGGACCGCGCCAAGCTCGCCGCAGACTCCGGTGTGGATGACGGCGGAGGTTGGGGAGGGGTGACCCTCGCCTACAACACCCGATCTACGGAAGAGGTCGACGCCGTCGTCGCCGAGGCTCGAGCCGCGGGCGCCACGATCGCCCGGGAGCCCGCGTCAACGTTCTGGGGTGGGTACTCGGGCCTGTTCATCGATCCCGAAGGCCATCCCTGGGAGGTCGCGCACAATCCTGGCTGGAACATCGATGAGCGAGGTTCGGTGAGCCTCCAGGCCTAGGAAACGGCCTTGACGATGTCCTCGGACAGGTCGGGGTACTTGCGGAGCGTCTCCACGCGTTCGGTCTTGAACCGGGAGACGAACGCGTCGTAGTCCGCCAGGCGTCCCTGCCGCTCGTAGAGCTTGCGCGGCTGGAGGAACTCGGGGTCGTCGATGCCGGGGACCTCCGTGGCCACCTCGTAGCCGAAGTCCGGGTCGCCGTCCCACTTGATGGTCTGCTCGGCGATGGCCTTGACCACGGCGGAGGACGTCGGGATCTTGATCTTCTTCGAGCGTTCGTCGCCATCGCGTCCCCCGATCCGCCCCGTGTTCATCAGGTAGACCTCCATGGGGTGCGTGTCCAGCAGCGAAAGGAACCGGTTGCCCTGCAGGCCGTGCCGCAGCGGGAAGAACGGGTTGGTGCCGGGCACCCGGAGGAACTTGCCCTCCTCGGCCGCACCCCCGGCGGAGGTTCCGGTCGTCTCGCCGAGCATGAAGTACGCGGCGGCCTGTTCCGGCGTCAGGCGCGACACCGCCGGGATGATGTTCTCGTTCCAGTTGAGGATCAGCAGGTAGTCGACCTTGCCCAGGTCGGCGGCGTCCTTGAAGCGGCCGAGGTCCGACAGCGAGAACACCGCGCGGCCGTTCTTCGTGTACGAGGTCTCGAAGAAGTTCACCGCACCGCTCTCGTCCTGGTACACGTTCTCCAGGTACGAACCGGGGCTGGTGACGGCGTTGTAGATGTTCGGCTCGAACTCGCGGTCCAGGCTGAAGGTCTTGGCGAAGCAGCCGTTCTCCGTGCCGTAGACCGTGCCGCCCGGCATCAGCGCGACGAAGTCGTCCTGCACGGGGAGCGAGTCGTTCTGCTTGGTGAACGTGGTCGTCGTCTTGCCGGTGCCGGACAGACCGATGATGAGGAACACCTTCTCCTCGCTGCCGACCGGGACGGATTTCAACCCCGCGTGGAGCGACAGGCCGCCCCGGTCGTAGACGATCTTGTTCCACATGCGGAGGCCGCCCTTCTTCGACTCTCCGAAGTAGTCCGAACCGATGACGCGCGTGACCATGTTGTCGAGGTCCACGGCGATGCAGCGATCCTCCGGGTACCCCGTGGCCACGAGGTTCGGCGTGTAGATGACGTGGACCTCGGGCTCGCCGCCGTCCCGTTCGTAGTAGAGCTTCTGCTGCATGCCGGCGATGTTCGCGTTCGCCTTCTCGATGGACAGACGGGCCGCCGTCTGGAAGCCCTCCACGTTGCCGATGTAGCCGTCCACGACCACCATCTCCTGGTCGGCGATGTAGTCGTCCTGGAGCTTGGCTAGCCTGTCGTAGTCGGCCCGGCTCATGGTCTTGGCGTCCGTGAGCTCGGGGTCGTCGGTGACGATGAACGTCGAGGACGTGCTGCGGGAGGTGACCCGCGTCTGGACGTTCACGTTGTCGAACTCGGTGACGCGGGCAGTTGTCATCTGCTCGGTGAACTTCCTCAGTTCATCCGGCGACGGATTGTCGTGGATCTGCTTCGCATCCATGCACAGCGCTCCTTGAAGAAGGTTGGAAG
>DAIMKN010000013.1:0-28505 GCA_036721725.1 Actinomycetota bacterium | reverse complement strand
CCAGAAGCACTTCTTCGACGGGTTGACGTTCCACCGGATCGTGGCGGGGTTCGTCGTCCAGGGCGGAGACCCCGTGGGGGACGGGACGGGGGGGCCCGGCTACAGGACTGTGGACACGCCGGCCGCGAACACCACCTACCCCATCGGTACCGTGGCCATGGCCAAGGGCCGCTCCGAGGCGCCGGGGACCTCGGGCAGCCAGTTCTTCATCGTGCTGAGCGACAATCCGGCCTCGCTGACCCAGGGCGGGCCGGGGTACGCCGTCATCGGGCACGTGACCCAGGGCCTCGACGTTCTCCAGAAGCTGGGACAGCTCCCGGTCATCGCTGGGCCGAGCGGTGAGACGTCGGCGCCGTCCCAGTTCGTCTACATCGACAGCGTCAGCGTCAAGGCGGCCTGACGCGCGTTCGTTCGACCCGAGCCCAGGAGGAGTCAAGACCATGGCAGCCAAGCGCTACGACCGTGCCCCCGAGATGCAGATCGACCAGTCCAAGTCCTACACCGCGACGCTCGAGACGTCGCAGGGGACGATCGTGGCGGACCTGTTCGGCTCGGCCGCGCCTCGAACGGTCAACAACTTCGTGTTCCTGGCCAGGGAGGGTTACTACGACGGCCTGACGTTCCACCGGGTCATCCCGGGGTTCGTCATCCAGGGCGGCTGCCCCAAGGGGAACGGCTCGGGCGACCCCGGCTACGAGTTCGAGGACGAACTCGACAACTCGCTGACCTACCGCGAGGGGTCGTTCGCCATGGCGAACGCCGGTCCGAACACGAACGGCTCGCAGTTCTTCATCGTGGAAGGTTCGCAGGGCGCCCAGCTCCCCAAGAAGTACAACATCTTCGGTTCGGTCCGCGAGGGGATGGACGTGGTGCACGCCATCGCCAAGGTCGATACCGGTCCGAACGACAAGCCGCGCCAGCCGGTCACCATCACGACCGTGACGATCTCGGAGAGCTGACCGGCACCTACCAGTCGAGCGTGGCGGCGGTCCCCGGGAAGGGATCGCCCACGGTCTTCAGCGTCCCTACGTGGCCGTTCGACGCGACCGGAGCGATCGATAGTTGGAGCGTGGACGGGCGGCTCCCGGCGGTGACCACGGCCATCCTCGTCCCGTCGGGCGACCAGTCCGCCGCGACGACCTGGTCGCCCGGGACGAGCCGGTGCAGCCTCGTCCCGTCCGATGCCACCACCCACAGCTGCTCGAGCGTCCCGGCGGACGTTCGAATCCGCCGAACGAACAGCACGTGCGAGCCGTCCGGCGACCACCTGGGGTTCTCGGCGTGCCCCACCGAGGTCAGCCGCTTCAGGTCCGAACCGTCGGGGGCCATCGACCAGATCTCGCTGCGGTCGGTGGCCGGGCAGGTGTAGGAGAGCGAACAGTCCAGTTCGACGCCTTCGAACGCGATCCGGGTCCTGCTGCTCCAGTCGGGCGCGATGGGAGCCAGCGTGCCGGTCAGCTTGACCCGTTCGGTTCGAACCGGATCCAGCGAGGCCACCCACATCGACAGCCCGTTGCCGTAGGCGAGCTCCGAACCGGCCGGGCCGAACGTCGGCATGGACAGTGAGCCGCCGCCGACCAGCAGATGCCGCGAGCCGGTGGCCGTGTCCACCTCCCAGATCCCGCCGTTGCCGTAGGCGAGGTTCAAGTGGTCGGGCGCCCATACCGCGTAGCCGGACTGGAAGTTCGCCAAGCCGGCCACCGCGACGTGCCGAGCGCCGGTCGAAGGATCGACCGTGTAGATGCGGTCCGACAGCACGGAGAGGGCGATGGCCGGGCCCGCCTTCGGGGTGGTCGGCTGACCGAGCCGTTCGATGGCACAGGCGCTCGTGACCAGGCACACGACGGCGAGGGAAGCTAGTAGCCGGGCACCTCGCGACATCTCCACTCCTTGAGCGCGCAGTCTACCCCCGGCCTCTCGGCTGGCCGGGAGCCGAACCATCGACGCAGGTCAGAGGCGGTTCGTTCCGCAAGAAAGTGACGTCTGAGGGCCCTTGTGAGGGAGGTAGACTCGCCCGGACAGCCGCCCGGGTGTCGGAACTGGCAGACGAAGTGGCCTTAAAAGCCACAGCCCGAGAGGGCGTGAGGGTTCGAATCCCTCCCCGGGCACCGTTCTGGGTCTTGACCGGCGGCCTCGGGACTCACCCCCGGCGTGACGACGATCTTGCCGCGAACGTGGCCGGTCGCTACCGCTGCGAACGCCTCCTCGGCGTCCGCCATCGCGAACGAACGGATGTCGGGGCTGATGATCTCTCCACGCTCCAGCATCTTCGCGAGCACCTCGAGCCGGGGTGTGGTTACGGTACCCAGGACGTTCGTGCCCTCGATCCCTCGACTGGCGAGGGCCTCGACATCGGCGGCGCCGACCGCTGAGGCCACGTGGCCCCCGGAACGAACGTGCTCCGCCAGCCCTGCGACGCCCTCGCCCTTCATGTCGGCGACGGTGTCGATGCCGTCCGGGTAGAGAGTTCGAACCTGTTCGACGACGTCGCCGGCCGTGTAGTCGATCACTTCGGCGGCGCCGAGGCGGCGGGCGTAGTCGGCGTTCCCGCCGCGGCACACCGCCACGACCCGCGCGCCCCGTCGCACGGCGAGCTGGACGAAGTAGCTTCCCACCCCGCCCGTCGCACCGACCGCGACCACGACGTGCCCTTCGGACAGCTGGAGCGCATCCGCCATCAGGAGGGCCGTGACGCCGGCCACCGGGATCGCCGCGGCAGCGGCGTGGTCGACCGAGGCCGGCTTGCGAGCCACCGTCCCCGCCGACATGGTGGCGAACTCTGCCACGGTTCCCTCGCCGAGATACATCTTGCCGACGGAGCCGAACACCTCGTCTCCGACGTTCCACCCGTCGACCCTGTCACCGAGCGCCTCCACCGTCCCCGAGGCGTCCATGCCCGGCACGAGCGGGAACCGGTGCTCCATCCGGTCCTTCAGGCTGCCCTGGAGGACGGCGTTGTCGAACGGGTTCAGCCCGGCGGCCGCAACCCGGACCCGCACTTGTCCTTCAGCTGGCTCGGGAACGCGGATGTCCTGCACCGAACCGGGTTGTCCGAGTTCGTCGATGGCGAAGGCCTTCATCCTTACCTACCTCCTCGTCGCGACCACTCAAAGATGACTGACTCCATCCATCTGGAGCTCCATCCAAGAGTAGTGGCGACGGTTCGTAATCCCTTCCGGGCATCGGTTCGCATCCAGGTGGGCGACGCGTGCGCTAGGCTTCCTGGATGACTTCCGGCATCAGATTGAACGTCACGTTGGACGAGGAGTACTCCGCCAAATTCGCCAGGCTCGCCGAACGGACCCACATCCACCAGGGAACGCTGGCCCGATCGCTCCTGTCGTAGGCCATCGACTGGGCGGACGCGGATCCGGGCAGCCTCGTCGAGATCCTCGACAGGATCGACGGCGCTTTCGAACGAGCGCAGGCTGGTCTCGGACAGGCTCGGGCCGGTCGAACGGCGGCCCTCGATGAGCTCTGAGCGGCAGGCTCCGGAAACCCATGGATGAGCGGACGGTCCTGACGACGGGGGCGAACTCGGGGATCGGGCTCGCAACGGCGATCCTGCTGGCCCGCAATGGGTTCCGGTCCGTGGGGTCGGTCCGGTCGCGTTCGAAGGCGGAGGTCGTTCGACGCGCCGCCGCCGACGCCGGCGTGACGGTCGAGGCGGTGCTGCTGGACGTTACGGACGCGGCGGCATGCGAACGGGTGATGAAGCGCGTGAAGCCGTGGGGGCTGGTGAACAACGCGGGGTCCTCGTTCAGCGGCGCGGTGGAGGACGTCACGGACGAGGAGGCCAGGGCGTCGCTGGAGACGATGGTGATCGCGCCGATGCGCCTGTCCCGGCTGGCGCTCGCGCCCATGCGCGCGGCCGGCGGCGGGCGGATCGTGAACGTGTCGTCGATCTACGGGCTGACCACGACCCCGCTGACCGGCTGGTACCAGACGGCCAAGCATGCCATCGAGGCGCTGTCGGACGCGCTGCGCATGGAGGTCGCCCAGGACGGCATCAGGATCGTGCTGGTCGAGCCGGGCGGGGTGAAGACCGGGATCTGGGACATGGCCGAGACGGACATGCAGGGTCGAGCGGGCTCTCGATACCGAACGTCCTACGAACGTTCGCTCGGCGGCATCCGGCTCAGCCAGCCGTTCATGGCCGATCCGAACGCCGTGGCCCGTGTCATCGCCCGGGCGCTGGGCGCGCGTTCGCCGCGGCCGCGGTATCTGGTGGGGCTCGACGCGCAGGTGGCCTCGGCGGTCGACAAGCTCGTGCCCACGCCCGTCAAGGACCGCGTCTCGCGGCTGGCGCGTGATCTGTAGCGCCGCATCGGACGAACGAACCCTTCTTCGCGTTGGGCCGTACTCCTTGTAACAGGACGTTCCCCGACGGAGCGTGCGCCGATCGGCGCCCTCGGACGGAAGGAGGCCGCAGGATGGCACAGAGCAAGTCCGGTTATGGCTCGAAGTGGGTGAAGTGGGTTGGGATCTACCTCGCCGTGGCCGCGGTGGCCTATCTCGTGATCTATCTGGTGTTCTTCCACCACGGTGGCGGCGGCGGTAGCGGCGGCGGGTACTGAGTTCCGCTCCACGACGCCGCTTCAGACCAAGCCGAGGAGCGTTCGACCCTCTTCGATGACGTCGGGTGGCGCGTTGTCCAGAACCCCCAGGGCCCTGCGGGTGTCGAGGTCGTCGTCCAGTGCGGCGTAGAACGCATCCCGGGCCTTGTTGGCCGAAAGCCCTTGCGGCGCAGGATCTCCCGAAGCGTGGGTGAGATCGGACTCTCGGAACTCCCAGTCATCGCGGTAGTGGTGGCGGAGGAGGAGTTCTCTGACGCTCGACGGCGAGTGGCGCGTCAGGAGGTCGTCGACGAACACCAGGTTCCCCAGCGACTTGCTCATCTTCGCACCCGCCAGGCCTACCATCCCCGTGTGCATCCAGTGTCGAACGAACGGCTCGGATCCCGGCAATCCCTCGGCCTGGGCGCGTTCGGACTCATGATGCGGATAGACGAGGTCCGAACCTCCGCCGTGGACGTCCACCGGCTGGCCGAGCAACCGGCGGACGATGGTCGAACATTCGATGTGCCATCCGGGCCGCCCCTGTCCCCACGGGCTGTCCCACCGCGGTTCGTCGTCGACCGAACGCTGCCACAGCACGAAGTCGAGCGGGTCGTCCTTGGCGGGGTCCTCCGGATGCCCGCCTCGCTCGGCCGCGAGCGGCAGCATCTGTTCGCGTGACAACCCCGACACCGAGCCGTAGTCCGGATCCGTAGCGATCCGGAAGTACACGGTACCGGCTCGTTCGTAGGCGTGCCCCGCCGCCACCAGCACCAGCACCTCCTCCACGATCTCCGGCACGAACGCCGACGCGCGGGGAAGTCGCGACGCCGGCATCACGCCGATGGCGCGCATCGAACGTTCGAACTTCTCGGTCTCCGAGGCCGCGAGTTCCAGATAGTCCACGCCCCGCTCTCGCGCCACCCGCAGGATGTCGTCGTCGAGGTCGGTCACGTTCTGGACGTGATCGACCTCGACGCCCAGATGCCGGAGGTAGCGGACCAGCACGTCGAACTGGACGTAGGTGAACGCGTGGCCGGCGTGGGCCGAGTCGTACGGCGTGATGCCGCACACGTAGACGCGCATTCGGGGACGGAGCGAGACCTCGCGGAGGGCCTGGGAGCGTTCGTCGAACAGTCGCACGGCCGTAGCGTATCGGGGTCCCGGGGCTCCACAACTTCGTCGCCGGATGGGCCAAGATGTCGTCATGGCGGTGAGCGTGGTTCGGGGACTGAAGGTGGAGGCGGGGCGGGAGGTCGACCTTCCGGCCGAACTCACCGTGCGGGCCGGAAGCCTGGGCTGCGTGGTGTTCGCCCGGCCTCGGGCCGGACCGCTGTCGCGGCACTTCTGCGGTGAGGACCCCGAACTCGCGCTGGCCCGTCGTCTGAACCGGGCCGGACTGGCCACGATGACGCTCGACCTGCTGTCGGGGCACGAGCCGGCGGAGCGGCGGTTCGACATCCCGCTGCTGGCCGACCGGCTGGTCGCGGCCACACGGGTCGTTCGCGAGGAACGGGCGACAGCCCGGCTCCCGATCGGCTACTTCGGCGTGGGCACGGGAACGGCGGGCGCGCTGTGGGCGGCGGCCGAACTGGGCCGCGAGATCGCCGCCGTGGTGTGTTCGGGTGGACGCCCCGACCTGGCCCGGCTGTGCTTGGGAAGCGTGGCCGCACCGACCCTGGTGGTCGTGCCGGGCCGCGACGCGAACCTCGCCGAGATGGGTCGGCGGGCCATGGCCCGCATCCCCGCCGAGAGCGACGTGGCGGTGGTGCCGGCGAACGGCGACCCGGCGGATGTGGCCGTCCTGGCGGAGGGGTGGTTCCTCCGCCATCTCCGCGCGCGCCGCCGCCGTCCCGCCGAGGTGACCTCGCCGCGGCGACGCGCCATGCTGGCGGCGTGACCTCAGCGCTCCTCGATTGGTACGAGCCTCGGCGTTCGCCCGGGACCTATCCGTGGCGGACCTCGCCGTCCGATCCGTACCGCGTATGGGTCAGCGAGATCATGCTGCAGCAGACCCAGGCCCCGCGGGTCGCGGCGGCGTTCGAACGGTTCGTCGAACGCTTCCCGGACGTGGCGGCGCTGGCCGCGGCGCCGCGGTCCGAGGTGGTGACGGCGTGGGGTGGACTCGGTTACAACCGGCGGGCGGTGGCGCTGTCGGAGGCGGCCCGGGAGGTGGTCGCCACCTGTGGCGGCGCACTCCCTGTACACCCTTCGGCGCTGTCGAAGCTGCCCGGCATCGGGCCGTACACCGCGGCGGCCGTGGCGTCGATCGGGTTCGGCGTGCCCGTCCCGGCCCTCGACACGAACGTCCTGCGGGTGGTAGCGCGGTGGCGTCTCGGGTCGGAACCCCATGGGCTCCGCGCCGCCCCCATCCGTCGCGCCGCCGCGGAGGCGGTCGACAGGAAGAGGCCGGGCGACTGGAACCAGGCCGTCATGGACCTGGGCCGGACGGTCTGCCGGCCGGTCCCGAGGTGCTCCGAGTGTCCCCTCGCCCCCGAGTGCCGTTTCCTCGCGTCGGGGGCGCAGCCCGAACGAGCCCCTCGCCGGCAGGGCGCGTTCGAGGGTTCGACGCGGCAGCTGCGGGGACGCATCGTGGCGTTGCTCCGCACCCAACCGTCCGCCCCGCTGACCGCGGTGGCGGAGACCTCGGGGCGGTCGATGGACCAGGTACTGACCACGGTGCGCCGGCTCGCCGCCGAGGGGATGGTGGAGGCGGACGCGGCGGCCCTGCGAGGAGAGCCCGACGGTCGCGTTCGGCTCTCCGGCTGAAGCCCCGCTGCGAACGGCCGGAAATGTCTAGTCTTGCTGAAGAACGCTCACCGGGCGTTCGACCGCGACCCGCGAAGGAGTGGAGCATGGGCGTTCTGCCTGAACCCGTCGAAGAACTGCTGAACACCGCGCTGGTCGGCGAGCTGACCGTCATCGACGATCGCGGCCGCCCCGTGACCCACCCGCTCATCCCGTTGTACGACGGCGAGCTAATCTACCTGACGTCGAGCGTGTTGTTCTCGCGCAAGCTCGAATACATCAAGGCGAACCCGAAGGTGTCCCTGTCCATCACCGATCCGGCGGCCGTGAGCGTCGAACGCTTCCGCCGCGCCACCATCCAGGGCGACGCCGTCGTGGACGACACCGACCTGCACAGCGGCTGGGAGAAGAAGGTTCTGCCGATGTGGCGGCTGAAAGAGCCGGGCATCGACTTCTTCCTGGGCAAGCGGGTGGCCCTGCCGCTGTTCTTCGAACGCGGCATCATCGAGATCCGCCCGCGCCGGGCGTTCCTGTGGGAGGACGGACGGACCGACGTGGCGCCGCAGGTGTTCGAGCTGACCGGGGCGGGACGATGACGACCAAAACCTCCAAGTGGGATCGCATCGAACGCCTCCTGGACGGCCTCGGCCACAACTACACGCACGCCATCGTGGCGTTCCTGGACCAGGGCGGGTACCCGCTGTCGGTGGCCACCGGGTTCGAGGTGGACCTGAACCGAGGCGTGGTCACGCTGGACGCGGTGGCCGGCGCGGAGGTCGCCCCGCCCCTCGGTCCCGAGGTCAACCTGGTGTTCAGCCACATCCGGCCACAGCCCGGCGTGGGCTACGACGAGCGCCGCTACGTGTCGCTGTGGGGAACGCTCCGGTCGGTGGACGGTGGGCGGTTGGAGTTCGTCCCCGGCCGCGTCCAGCACTGGGACGAACAGGAGATGCCGTTCTTCGAGTTCTCCGAACGTGGTGTGCCGCAGGCACATCGGTACATGGACAAGCTTTCTGAGGAGACGGGCCGAACGGTCAAGCCGCGGCTGTCCCCGGGGTGGCTGTTCCTGCGGGCGACGCGGTTGCCGTTCCTGTCGGCCACGTTCGTTCCGATCCTGGCGGGCGTCGCGGTGGCCGCGCGGCACCACATCTTCACGTGGTGGCTGGCGCTGCTGACGGTCATCGGCGGGGCCTGCGTCCACCTCGCGCTCAACGTGACGAACGACATCTTCGACACGCGCAGCGGCGCCGACGACGCGAACGTCAACCCCACGCAGTTCAGCGGCGGTTCGAGGGTCATCGTGTACGGCCTGCTGAGCATGCGCCAGATGGTCCAGATCGCGGTCGGCTTCTACGTGGTCGGCCTTGGCATTGGGCTCTATCTGGCCATCAGCCGGGCGTTCGTCCCGCTGCTCATCATCGGGCTGGCCGGCTTCCTCATCAGCGTCTTCTACACCGCCCCGCCGCTCAAGCTAGTCCACCGCGGCCTCGGCGAGATCGCCACGTTCCTCGGGTTCGGCCCGATCATGACGCTCGGGGCGTTCTACGTGCAGGCCAGGCGTTTCTCGTGGGAGGCGGTGCTGGTGTCGATCCCCATCGGCATCCTGGTCGCGCTGATCCTCTACGTGAACGAGATCCCCGATCGGGCCGGCGACGCCGCCGCGGGCAAGCGAACGCTCCCCGTCCGATGGTCCAAGGAACGCGTCATCGCGGTGTACGGCGCGCTCGCCGCGGGGACGTTCGGCTTCATCCTGGTGGCGTCGGTGGCAGGGTGGATCGCCCGGCCCACGCTGATCGCGCTGGCCGGCATCCCGCTGGCGCTCACCGTGTACCGCGGGCTGAAGGAGCACTACGACAGCCCGTACACGCTGATGGCGGTGATGGGCAAGAACATCCAGCTCCACGCTATGGTGGGTTCGCTGCTGTTCGTCGGATATCTGATCGCCACCATCGCGTCCCACCTCTCCGGCCACCCTCCGGTCTTCCTCCGGTAAGCGCCCTCACCGGGGGGGACCCGGTTCCGGCGGGCGCCTGTAGGCTTTCAGGCCGATGAGCGACGCGAGCGGCGTGGATGACGGCACGGTGGTCGAGGTCTCGTTCGGGGCGGGCCTCGAACGACCGCAGGAGGAACCGCAGGAGCGCTTCCTGAGGGCGTGCCGGGGGCTGCCGGTGGACAGGACGCCGGTGTGGTTCATGCGCCAGGCCGGCCGCTACCTCTCGGAGTACCGCGAACTTCGACAGACGAACGACATCCTGACCCTGTGCCGAACGCCCGAGCTGGCCACCGAGGTCACGCTGCAGCCGCTGCGGAGGATGGCCCTTGACGCGGCGATCCTGTTTTCCGACATCATGGTGCCGGTCGCCGCGCTCGGGCCGGACGTCCACATCGAACCCGGCGTCGGGCCGGTCATCGCGGATCCGCTCAGGACGTCAGAGGATGTCGCGCGGCTGCGGGAGCTGGAGCCCGAACAGGACGTGCCGTTCGTGCTGGAGGCCGTTCGGCTGTTGCGCAAGGAACTGCCCGCAGGCGTGCCGCTGATCGGGTTCGCCGGGGCGCCGTTCACGCTGGCTTCGTACCTCGTGGAGGGCGGGCCGTCCCGGAACCACGAACACACCAAGGCCCTGATGTTGGGCGAGCCAGAGACGTGGCAGCGGTTGATGGGGACGCTCGGCGTGTCGATGTCCCGGTACCTTCGCGCGCAGGCGGACGCGGGGGCGCAGGCGCTGCAGGTCTTCGACTCCTGGGCGGGCTCGCTCGACCCCGACGACTACACGCACTTCGTGCTGCCCACGATGCGCGAGCTGTTCGCGTCGCTGCAGGATCTCGACGTGCCGCTCATCCACTTCGGCGTGGGGACCGGCGAACTCCTGCCGTTGATGCGCGACGCGGGCGCCACCGTGGTCGGCCTGGACTGGCGGGTGCCGCTCCACAAGGGCTGGGAGCGGGTCGGGTTCGACGTGGCGGTGCAGGGCAACCTGGACCCGGCGGCCTGCCTGGCGCCGTGGGACGCCGTGGAGGCCAAGGCGCTGTGGGTGCTGCGGCGGGCCGCGGGCCGGCCGGGCCACATCTTCAACCTCGGTCACGGGGTGCTGCCGGGAACCTCCCCGGACACGTTGCAGCGGTTGGTGGACCTGGTGCACGAACGAACCGACCGCGTGTTCGCGGAGGAGTCACCCGAGTGAAGCCGGTCGGGCTGCTGGTGATGGCGTACGGGACCGCCGACGGGCCCGACGACATCGAGCGCTACTACACAGACATCCGGGGCGGCCGCGCGCCTTCAGCCGAACACCTCCGGGAGTTGGAGGATCGCTACGCGGCCATCGGCAACCGCTTCCCACTGCTCGACACCACGCGGGAGCAAGCGGAACGCCTCGCCGCCTTGCTGACCGAACAGACCGGTCGCGAGCATCGCCCCTACCTCGGCATGAAGCACTCGCCCCCGTTCATCTCCGAGGGTGTGGCGAGGATGTGCCAGGACGGCATCGAACGCGCCATCGGCATCGTCATGGCGCCGCACTGGTCGCAGATGTCGATCGAGACCTACGTCGAACGCGCCCTGGCCGCGCTGGAACACGGCGGCCCGGAGATGACGTTCCTCAGGCAGTGGCACGACCATCCGGCGTTCGTGGCGTTCCTGGCCGAGCGCGTCCGGGCCGCGCTGGACACGCTGCCGCCGTCGGAGCGCGAACGCGCGGAGGTCATCTTCTCCGCGCACAGCCTGCCCAAGCGAACGGAGGCCGACGGGACGACGCGGTGCCTAACGTGTCACGAGTGCCCGGAGGGGTGTCGGTACGCGGCCGGGTTGCGGGAGACCGCGGACCTGGTCGCGGCGGAGGTCGGCCTGGGGGGCGAGGCGTATACCACCGGGTGGCAGAGCGCCGGCCGAACCGCTCATCCGTGGCTCGGGCCGCCCGTGGAGGACGTCATCCGCGACGCCGCCGCCGCGGGTCGAACGGCGATCGTGTCGTGTTCGGCCGGGTTCGTCGCCGACCACCTCGAGGTGCTCTACGACCTCGACATCGAGGCCCGCGAGGTGGCCGGTGAGGTCGGCCTGGGGTTCGTTCGAACCGAGATGCCGAACGCCGACCCGGCCTTCATCGAGGTGCTGGCCCAGGTGGTCCGCGACCACCTCGCGGAGTAGCGGCGTGGGGCTCGGCTCGGCCCACCGGGTGGTCGTGGTGGGCGGCGGGATCACCGGGCTCACCACGGCGTACCGGTTGGCGGGCCATTCGAACGGCCGCCCGCTGGAGGTGACCGTCCTGGAGGCGTCGTCGCGGCTCGGCGGCAAGATCCGCACCGCCGAGCTCGCCGGCATGCAGGTGGAGGAAGGCGCCGATTCGTTCGTCGTCCGCAAGCCATGGGCGGTCGAGCTGGCCCGCGAGCTCGGGTTGGAGAACGAACTCGTCGTGCCCGAACGCCTCCCCGCGTTCATCCTGAGCGGCGGTCGCCTGGTGCCGTTTCCCTCGCGGGCGGCGTTCGGCATCCCGGCCGGGGCGATGGAGGTCCGGCGGTGGCCGGGGCTCAGCCGGCGGGGCCGCAGACGCGCGCTGGTCGACCTGGTCCGGCCGGCCCGGCGGGTCACAGAGGACGAACCGCTGGCAGCGTTGCTGCAGCGGCGGCTCGGCCCCGAGGCGGCCGGCCACGTCGGGTCGCTCCTGGCGGGCATCCACGCCGGGGACGCCGAACGCCTGAGCGTCTCCGCGACCTTCCCCGAGCTCAAGGGTTGGGAGCGCGACCACGGCAGCCTCATCCGGGCCGCGCGGCGTTCGGCCAGGAACGCCGACCACGCCAAAGGAGCGCTGTTCGCAGCACCCTGGACGGGCCTCGGCCGGCTGGTGGAAGCGGTGGCGAACGCGCTGGGGCCGGAGAGGATCCATCTCAACTCGCCCGTCTCGGCGCTTCGAACGGGAACCGACACCGCGTACGAGGTGGAGACGGGCGACGCGGTGCACCCCGCCGATTCGGTGGTGCTGACGACGCCGGCGTTCGAGTCGGCCCGGCTGCTCCGCGAACGCAACCCGGAGGCGGCGGAGGCGCTGGACGGGATCGCGTACGCCTCCACCGCCGTGGTGCTGCTGGTCTATCCGGCGGGGAGCGCCGCGAGGATGCCCGAAGGGACGGGCTACATCGTCGCCGACCGGACCGCCACGGTGACGGCGTGCACGTGGCTGTCGTCGAAGTGGCCCCGGCCGGACCAGGCGGGCCGCGCGGTGCTGCGGTGCTACGTCGGACGGGCCCAGTCCGAGGAGGCGCTGGCCCTCACCGACGACGCGCTGGTGGCGGCGGTGCGAGGTGCGGTCGAACAGGTGACGCAGTTCGACGCGCCGCCGGAGGCGAGCCGAGTGGTGCGATGGCCGAGGGCCATGCCGCAATATGAGGTGGGCCATCTCGAACGGATGACGGCGATCGATACGGCACTGGCCGCGACGCCAGGCGTGTTCGTGGCCGGTTCGGCGTATCGGGGCGTGGGGATCGCCGATTGCGTTCGGCAGGCCACGGAGGTGGCGCAGGCGGTGCACCGGTTCGTCATCCGGAAGCCGGCGGAAGGTGCGGATGAACAGGAGGCGATCTCATGGACGAACTGACCAAGACCGAAGGGCCGGAGGCTGCGGCCACGGTGTACGCGTACTACCCGGTGTTCCGGTCGCGCCCCGAACTCCGTGACGCCACGGCGGGTGACCTGGAACGGATGGGCCACGACGCGGAGATCTTGCTGAAGGAGTGGTCGGACCGCATCACGCTCCGCGGCACCTACTCGACCGTCGGCTTCCGTCCGGACGCGGAGCTGATGATGTGGTGGGTCGGCTCGAGCCCCGACGATCTCCAAGACCTTCTGGTCCAGTTCCGCCGGACCGAACTCGGTCGCAGGCTCGAACTGACCTGGGCATTCATGGGTGTGGTCAGGCCCGCCGAGTTCAGCAAGGACCACCAGCCGGCGTTCGTCAAGGGCACACCGGCCAAGAAGTACGCCTGCGTCTACCCGTACGTCCGGACCATCGAGTGGTACCTGCTTCCTCCCGCCGAACGCGCCGAGATGCTGCGCGAACACGGCGTGTTCGGTCGCGAGTACCCCGACGTCCTGGCCAACACCACCAGTGCGTTCGGCATCAACGACTGGGAGTGGATCCTGGCGTTCGAGGCAGACGAGCTCGACCGCATCGTGGACTGTCTGAGGCGACTCCGGGACGCCAAGGCCCGGGCCTACACCAAGGAGGAGGTCCCGTTCGTCACGGGCATCCGCAAGGAGTTCGTCCAAGCGGTACAGGACCTGGCGTGACCACTCACGACCCAGGGAGTAGACGGCGACGGTTGCGGAAAGGATAGGGCGCATGCCGGATCGTCCCGCCGCCCCGCGCGCCCGTTCGGGCCCCATCGCCGCGCTCTCGAAGCTGCCGGGCGCCGGTCTCGCGTCCAAGGCGACCGACGCCGTGGCGGGGTTCGGCGCGTTGCTGCGAGCAGGTGCCCTGCAACCGGTCGGTCCCGTTGCCGCGGTCGAAACTCCTGGAGCAGCTCATCCGGGAGGGCGTGAAGTACCACCTCATCTTCGCCCTGCACGCCAAGCGAACGCCCACCGCGCCCGCGCTCATCCACGAGGATCGCATCCTGACGTGGGCCGAGCTGTACGAACGCATCCTGCGGCTGTCGAACTGGTACCGGTCGAACGGCATCGGGCCGGGCGACGCGGTGGCCATCCTGCTGCCCAACGGGCTCGAGTTCGTGGAGGCCCAGGCGGCGGCGCTGCGGGTCGGGGCGACCGCGGCGTTCATGAACGATCGGGCCCCCGTTCGGCAGGCCCGAACGCTGCTGCGGCGGATGGACGCGCGCCTGCTGATCACGCACCACCCGGAGGTCGCGACTCCCGGACTTCCCGTGTTGCAGGTAGGGGACGACTACGAGCTGGCGCTGGATGTCTCGTCGCCGTCCGAGGGGGACGTGGGGCGGGAGTCGGGCGGCAAGGTGGTCATCTTCACCTCCGGGACGACCGGCACGCCCAAGGGCGCCATCCGGGACATGGGACGTTCGTGGTCGCTCTCGACGTTCGCCGGGCTGCTTCGAACGATCCCGCTCCGCCACGGCGCCCCGCATCTGGTGGTGGCGCCGCTGTACCACGCGGCGGCGTCGGGGTTCGCCACCATCTCGCAGGTCCTGGGCAACGGGCTGGTGCTGGCCGAACACTTCACGCCCGAGTCGTTCTGCCAGGCCGTGCAGGAGTGGCGGGTCGGCTCGACGGCCGTGGTGCCGTCGATGCTGTACGAGCTGTGCAACTGGCGGGGCGCGCGCAAGTACGACCTGTCCTCACTGGAGGTCGTGGTGTGCACCGGTTCGCGGCTCCCGCCCGAGATCCGAACGAAAGCCCGGCGGCTCCTCGGCGACGTCGTGTACGACCTGTACGGAGGGACCGAGGTCGGATGGGTCTCGGTGGCGGGCCCCGAGGACCAGCACGGCGGCAAGGGCACCGTCGGGCGTCCGGTCCCGGGCGTCGAGGTCCGCATCCTGGACCGGAAGGGCCATCCGGTGGACCCGGGCGAGACCGGCGAGGTCTGGGTGACGAACGACCTCCTGATGGAGGGTTACCTCAAGGACGCCAAGCAGACCGGCAGGCGCCTCCGGGATGGGTTCGCCAGTCTCGGCGACGTCGGCTACCTCGACGAGGACGGCTACCTCTACCTCCGCGACCGGGCCGACGACATGATCGTGACGGGCGGGGAGAACGTCTATCCCGCGGAGGTCGAACGCGCCGTCGGTGCCCATCGCGGCGTGGAGCAGAGCTCATCTCGTGGGCCAAAAAGCTGTCGTTCGCCGCCGTACCCAAGGAGGTCCGTTTCGGGGACGAGCTGTCGCGCAACCACACCGGCAAGGTCGACAAGCACGCCCTGGCCGAAGGGTGGACCGCGGCCGCGAGACCGACGCCGCATGCCCGTCCGCGCGCGAAGGGAAGGAAGACCGCATGAAGACACTCCGAACGCCGGACGAACGCTTCGCCGGCCTCCCCGGGTATCCGTTCGAGCCGCAATATGCAGACGTTCCCTCGGGAGATGGCGAGGGCGACTTGCGGATGCACTATGTGGACGAGGGCCCGGCCGAGGGGGAGCTCGTGCTGCTGCTGCACGGCGAGCCGTCGTGGTCCTACCTCTACCGGAAGATGATCCCGGTGCTGTCCCAGGCCGGCCTCCGGGCGGTGGCACCGGACCTGGTCGGGTTCGGAAAGAGCGACAAGCCTTCACGCCGCCAGGATCACAGCTACCAACGACACGTCGATTGGATGAGCGCGTTCCTGCAGGTCACGGGCCTGCACGACATCACGCTGGTGTGTCAGGACTGGGGCGGGCTGATCGGCCTGCGCCTGGTCGCGGAGCAGCCCGAACGCTTCGCCCGGGTGGTCGCGGCGAACACGGGCCTTCCCACCGGCCAGAGCTCCCTGGGCCAGCAGTTCCAGGAGTGGCGGCGGTTCTCGCAGGAGACGCCCGAACTTCCCATCGGCGGCATCGTGCAGCTCGGCACGACCACGGACCTCCCCGACGACATCGTCGCGGCGTACGACGCTCCGTTCCCCGACGAGAGCTACAAGGAGGGCGCCCGGCAGTTCCCCAGCCTCGTCCCGACATCGCTCGACGACCCCGCCTCGCCGGCCAACCTCAAGGCTTGGGAGCAACTGGCCACGTTCGACAAGCCCTTCCTCACCGCCTTCAGCGACCGTGATCCGATCACCCGGGGCGGCGAACGCATCCTCCAGAAGACCGTCCCCGGCGCGCAGGGCCAGCCGCACGTGACCATCGAGGGCGTCGGCCACTTCCTCCAGGAAGACCGCGGCGAGGACCTCGCCCAGGTCGTCGTCGACTTCATCCGTCGAACGCCCCGCTGACCCTGGCCACAGCGAGCCATCCAGCGGCGGCCTGAGAACCGTATCCTCAGGTGATGACCGACCCCGACGGCGTTCGTTCGTTCTTCCAGACCCTGGGCGACCGCGTCGAACAGCGTCTGTTCGGCATCCGCGAACCGCTCGGGCTCGTCCTGATCGGCATCCTGTCCGACGCGCACGTCCTCATCGACGACGTCCCCGGCGTGGGCAAGACCACGATGGTGCGCATCCTGGCCGGCCTCCTCGGCATGGAATTCAACCGGGTCCAGTTCACCCCCGACCTCATGCCCTCGGACATCACCGGCACCTCGATCCTCAACCTGAAGACGAACGACTTCGAGTTCCGCAAGGGCCCCATCTTCACCCAGGTCCTGCTGGCCGACGAGATCAACCGGGCCACGCCCAAGACGCAGGCCGCGTTGCTGGAGGCGATGCAGGAACGCCAGATCACCGTGGACGGCGCGACGTATCCGCTGCCGCACCCGTTCTTCGTCCTGGCCACGCAGAACCCCGTCGAGCTGGAGGGGACGTTCCCGCTGCCGGAGGCGCAGCTCGACCGGTTCCTCCTCAAGGTCCGCATCGGCTACCCGGACGAACAGCAGGAGCAGCGGATCCTGGAGGTCAACCGGCGCGATCGTTCCTCGACCGCCGAACCGCTGCCGGACCTCCCGCCGGTCGACGAGCTGCGCGATCTGGTGGGGGCGGTGAGGATCGAGGAGCCGGTTCGCCGCTACATCGTCTCCATCGCCCGCGCCACCCGCGACCACCCCGACGTCGCGGTGGGAGCCAGCCCTCGCGCGGTCGAACACATGGGCGACGCGGTGCGGGCTCGGGCGCTGTTGCAGGGCCGCGACTACGTCCTGCCCGACGACGTCAAGGCGCTGGCCCGGCCCGTCCTGACCCACCGGCTCGTGATGACGACCGACGCCCGCATCCGGGACCGAACGGCCGAGGAGGCCGTGGACGAGGTCATCGAACACGTCCCGGTGCCCGTCGAGTTCAGCGGGTTCGGGCGAGGGTGAGCCGCATGGAACCCTCCGCCTCGCGAGCGACGAAGGCGTAGACGCCACGGACAACGAGACCCGCCGTTCGATCCTCCTCACCATCGGCCTGATCTTCCTGGCCGTCGCCGTGGCCTCGGGAAAGCTGACGCTGCTGCTGTGGGCGGGCGGCGTCTCCGCGATGGCGGGCGCCGCCACGCTGTGGGCGAGGTTCGCGTGGCACCGGCTCACCATCACCGCAGAGTTCGACCCACCCAGGGTGTTCGCCTCCGAGCCGGTCATCCTTCGCGTACGCGTGGTGAACGACAAGCCGCTCCCGCTTCCGGTCGTGCGGCTGGGCATCTGGCTCCCTCCCGGCCTGTTCCCCGGCGAGACGAACGGCCCCGGCACCATCCGCGGCTTCCACCGCCAGCTGTCTCTCGGCGCGCGTTCGGAGGTGATCCTGGAGCTGCCCGTCCTGGTCCGTCGGCGCGGCGAGTACTGGCTCGAACGCATCTCCGCGGAGGTCTCGGACCCGTTCGACCTGTCGCCCATGCAGCGCGACGTCAAGCCCGACGCCGACCTCCTGGTCATGCCGGAACCCCGGATCCAGCTGCCAGTTGAGATCATCCGGAAGCTCCCGTTCGGCCAGCCCGCCCGGGCGTCCAGGATGTTCGACGAACGCGAACGCTTCGCCGGGGTTCGGCCCTACGAGCCGGGCGACCCACTGAACCGCATCCACTGGAAGCTGACCGGCCACGCCGGGGGGCTGCAGGTCAAGCTGTTCGAGCCGACCCGGAGCGCGGACGTGCTGTTCGCCTTGGACCTGTCGGTCGGCGAGCCGTTCTGGAACGCCATCTACCCGGACATCGCCGAGGACACCATCGGGTGGGCCAGCTTCCTGGCGAGGCAGGCCGTGGACAACGGGTGGCGGATCGGCATGGTGGCGAACACCCATCTCAGCCGGGGCCGGGGCCCGCTCCGCGTCCCGCCATCGTCGCGCAAGGGCCACGAGGGGGCGCTGTTCGCAGCGCTGGCCCGGATGCCGAACGAACCCACTGCGGACCTCTGCGCTGTGTTGCGGGAGGCCGGCCGGAGGGTGGCGAAGGACACCGCGATCGTCGTCATCTCTCCTCGCGCGGGGGGCAGGCTGCGGCACGAGATGATGGCGTTGCGGAGGCGCGGCATGAGCGTGTTCGAGCTGTCGCCGCTCAAGGCCGTGCTGGAGGGCGCGTCATGAGCCTGTGGATGGACCGGGGAGGTGAACAGACCGAGGCCGAACGCAACCTGGCCCTGCGCAGCGTGGCCCCCGCCGCCCTCGCGGCGCTCGCGGAGAGCGGCGTGGTCTACCTGCCGGTGGCGCTGTTCGCCCAGCAGGCGGCCCTGGCGCACGGCGGCCCGCTGGCGAACTACCCGCTGTTCGCGCTCCTGTACACCGCCGGAGTGGCGCTGGCCACGCCCTTCCAGCGGAGTCCCGTCATGCCGGTGGTCATCTCCGTCGGTGCCATCGTCGTTGGGCTGGCCCAGGGCTCGGTGTGGGGACACGGTGGACCCGCCGGCGCTCTGACGATGCTGCTGATCTCGCTTCTGGTGGCCCTGCGCATGGTGTCGCTGGCCGTTCGCGACTGGCGCAACCCGTTCCACGAGGCGTTCCTCATCGGCGCGGTCTGCCTGTTCATCGAACTCGCCGTCGCGGTGAACGTCAAGGCGGGGTGGGAACCGATCCTTCCGGTGATCGTTACCGTCTTCTTCCTGGGCTCACTCGCCTCGCGGATGGCGAGCGTTCGGCTGACCGGCGAACACGAGGGCCGCGTCGAACACAGTTCCGAGTGGCTCCGGCTCCCGCTGAAGCTGCTGGGGGCGCTCGCCATCCTCCTGGTCATCGGATGGCTGCTCGGCGGCAAGGGCGGTGGGATCCAGCTCGCCGGACGCGCGCTGTTCCCCCTCATCGATCTGGTCGTAACCGTGGTGGCGTTCGTCATGAGCCAGATCTTCCGAGTGGTGGCGAGCATCGTTGTGGCGCTGCACGTCCACGTCGATCCGAACGCGCTCAAGAAGCTGATGGACAGGATCTTCCTCACCAGGAACAGGGCAAGCGTGTCCCACAGGGTGGGGAAGGTGGGGTGGGTGCAGCGCGTCCTCGGCCTGCTGGGTCTGGTGGGCCTGATCGCCGGGGTGTTCTGGGCCATCCGCCGTCGCAAGGCTGTGGCCGACGTGTCCGACCCGCGAGCCAAGCGAACGGACGAAATCCGCTTCCTGCCCAAGGCTCGGATCCGGATGTCGGAGAGCATGGGGCGGCGGCTTCGCCGGGAGATGCCGGCGGACACCGTTCGGCGGTGGTACGCGGAAGCGCTCGTGTTGCTGGAGGATCGCAAGCTCCCCAAGCCCGCCTCGGCCACGCCGGGCGAGTTCCTGGTGGACGTTTCGCGGCACTTCCCGGAATGTCGCAGCGGGTTCGCCGCGTTGACCCGGGCGTACGAACATGTCCGTTACGGCAGCCTCGTCATCGACCGCGCCAAGCTGGCCCTGCTGGAGGTTCAGCGCGACGACGCGATGGAACGGATCCGGCAGGCCCCGCCATTGCCGGAGGAGGACGAACAGGAAGCCGTCTGATCGCTCCGGGAGGAGACGGCGTGACCATCGACGTTCGACGTAACAGGGACATCCACGACACCGAGGGCGGTTGGTTCCGGGCCCGGTGGCACTTCTCGTTCGACACCTACCGCGATCCCGAGTGGACGTGGTTCGGTTCGATGCGGGTGTTCAACGACGACCGGCTGATCCCCGGCGCCATCTGGCCGCTCCATCCTCACCGGGACATCGAGGGGCTGACCTACGTGGTGGAAGGTCTCTTCCGGCACGAGGACAGCGTGGGCGGCGCGCCCGGCCCGCTCCCGGCGGGTTCGGTGCAGCGGATGACCCTGGGCTCGGGCGCGCTGCACTCCGAACAGAACGCCTCGCAGACCGAGCCGATGCGGTTCATCCAGATCTGGATCATCCCGCGCGAGCGAGGCCTGACGCCGTCCGTCGAACAGAAGGTCTTCACCCGCGCGGATCGAACGGACCGGCTGCTGAAGGTCATCTCGCGGGATGGGGGGGACGCCGTGCTGGTCCATCAGGACGCCGCCGTCTATGTGTCCTCGCTGTCCGAAGGCGTGTCCGTGTCGCACACGTTCGACGACGATCAGGGCGCGTACCTCTACGTCATCTCCGGCTCGGTCACGGTCAACGACCACGAGACGCTCGCCATCGGCGACGCCGCCCGCATCCAACGGGAGCCAGCGGTGCGGCTCTCGGCGAGCGAACCGACCGAGCTCATCATGGTCGAGGTTCGTCTGACGGCGGAGCGCCGAACGTAGCTCCGGCGCCCCTTCTGCCCGACCACCGGGTCGGAGGTTACGAGGTCGTCTCTATCGCGGCGGCGCCGCGAGAAGTGCTTACGGACCGGGTCGTGCGCCCGATCCCTGCGCCAGAAGAGCGCGATGAACGTGCCGGAGTCGACGTGGACGGTTCTCAGGCGGAGCGACCGGACCTGTAGAGGTAACGGTCGTGGTTCTCGGCCACGTCGACCGGCCCCTCCATGTCGCCGACGAGGCCGACCAGCCCGGCGAACGGGTCGCTGCTGCTGATCATATGGAAGAAGTATGCATTGCTATTCTTCCGACCGGAGAGACCCGCATCTTCGGACGGAAAGCGGCCGGAAGCGCTATCCATCGGGCTGCTCGGGGAAGGGGTCGTCGTCCAGCGTGCGTTCGAATACGCGCTTGGCCTTGCCCAACTCCTGCCGCGGAATGGTGCCCGGCTCGCCGACATGGACCCTGACCCGGACCCGGAGGCGTTCGAGCAGACGCTTCTCAAGCCGTACGGACACCTCCTCCGGCGATCCGCCGGGTCCGGCCATCTCGGCCCGGACCTCCAGTTCCAGCAAGGTGCCGCGGCGGTCGACGACGATGGCGTACTGTCCTCCGACCGCGGGCTCGCCGAGGAGGACCGCCTCGATCTCGCTGGGGAAGACGTTCACCCCGCGCACCACCAGCATGTCATCGACCCGCCCGGAGAAGCGGGCGATGCGCGGGTGGGTCCGGCCGCACGAGCAGGCGTCGTCGACGAACGAGGTCACGTCGCCCGTTCGGTAGCGCAGGACCGGCAGCGCCTCCTTGGTCAGCGTGGTGAGGACCAGTTCGCCCTGGCCGCCCGGCCCCACCGGAGCGCCGGTGGCCGGATCGACGATCTCGGGCAGGAAGTGATCATCGAACACGTGCAGCGCCCCCTTGCCCTCGCGGCACTCGACGGCCACGCCCGGTCCCATGACCTCGGACAGTCCGTAGATGTCGCAGGCGTCGATGCCTCCCCACGCCGCCTCGAGCTTCGAACGGAAACCTTCCGACCACGGTTCGGCTCCGCATACCGCGTAGCGCAGCCGTTCGCCGATCCGCTCGAGCAACCCGTCGGAGGCGGCGCGTTCGGCGAGCAGCAAGGCGAACGACGGCGTGCAGGCCAGGCCGTTCGCCCCGAGGTCCGCCATCAGCGACACCTGCAGCCCGGGATTGCCACCCGACGCCGGCACCACCGTGGCGCCAAGGCGCTCACCGCCGTAGTGCAGCCCAAGCCCACCGGTGAACAGGCCGTAGCCGTAGGCCACGTGGAGCACGTCCTTCGGGGTGCCTCCCGCCGCGGCGATGGCGCGGGCGTTGACCTCGGCGAACGTCGCGATGTCGCCGGCCGTGTAGGCGACCACCGTGGGTTTGCCCTTGGTCCCGGACGAGGCGTGCAGGCGCACGGTCCGTTCGATGGGCACGGCCAGCATGCCGAACGGATACTCCTCCCGCATCTCGGGCTTGTTGGTGAAGGGCAAGGCGTCGAGGTCGTCGACGCCGCGGATGTCGCCCGGAGCGATCCCGTCGAGCTTCGAACGCCAGAACGCCGAGTCCACGCCCGCGAGGCGTTCGATCGAACGGCTGAGGCGTTCGGACTGGAGCCGGCGCCGCTCCGCCGGGTTCATCGCCTCCAGTTCGGGCTGCAGGATCACGACTAGCTTCTACGCCTCTGGCTGCTCCGCGACCATCAGGAGGTTGTCGCGGCGTTCGCCCTCGTGGAGCTCGCGTTTCGGGAGGACGCCGATGGCTCGGAACCCGACCTTCTGATACGCCCGGATGGCGCGGGAGTTGGAGGTGAGGGGGTCGATGAGCACGCGTGCGGCGCCCCCGTCCAACAGGTGCCGAACCATGGCTCGCAGGGCTCGAGAGCCGTAGCCCTTGCTCCACAGCGCAGGGTCTCCGATGAACAGGTCGATGGCCGCGGCGCCCTCCAGCAAGGCGAGGTCCGCGCCGGCCCACTCCTCCGGGATCAGCTGCGTCGCGAACTGCAGATAGCCGATCGGCTCGTCGTGCAACAGGATGAAACACGACCGGACGGGGTCCTCACCCCGGATCTGCGGCCGGTGTTCGGTTCGAGCCTCCTCGAGCGTCAGAGGCTCGTCGCGACCGCCGTAGAACTCCAGGACACGGGGGTCCGAACGCCACTCGGACACCAGGGCGTAGTCCGCTTCGTCGTCGCGCATCAGCCGAACGGCCACCTCGCCGTCGCGAGCCAGCACTTCGTTCGCGCCGGGGGCGCTCATCTACGAACGGGGAAGGAAGCCGACCTTCTCGCGGACCTCGGCGAGCGTCCCCGCCGCCACGGACTGGGCCTTCGCCGCGCCGGCCTCGAGCGTTCGAAGGAGCCCGGCACGGTCGTCCATGATCTCGGCCGTTCGCTGCTGGAGGGGGCGGAGGAACTCGACCACGGCCTCGGCCAGGTCCTTCTTGAAGTCGCCGTAGCCCTTGCCCTCGTAGCGCGACTCCAGCTCATGGACCGGCACCTCCGCCACCACCGAGAAGATGGTCAGGAGGTTCGACATGGCGGGCTTGTCCTCGCGGGCCAGCACCTCGCGTCCGCTGTCGGTGACCGCGGTCTTGATCTTGCGGACCAGCACGTCGGGGCGGTCGATCACTCGCAGCGTCCCCTGCGCCGTGTCGGCGGACTTGGACATCTTGGCCGTGGGGTTCTGGAGGTCCGCGATCTTCGCCCCCTCCTTCGGGATGGCCGCCTCGGGCAGCACGAACGTCTCCCCGAACCGAGAGTTGAACCGCTGGGCGATGTCCCGGGTCAGTTCGAGATGCTGGCGCTGGTCCTCACCGATCGGCACGCGGTCGGCTCGGTAGATGAGGATGTCCGCCGCCTGCAGGACCGGGTAGTCGAACAACCCCACACTGACCCCGCTCGCCTCCTGCTTGTGCGCCTTGTCCTTGAACTGCGTCATGCGCTGCAGCTCGCCGAACATGGCGAAGCAGTTCAGGATCCACGCCAGCTCGGCATGCTCGTGGACCTGTGACTGGACGAACAGGGTGGCCCGGTCGGGATCGATGCCCGCCGCCAGAAGGATGGCCGCGACCTCGAGGGTCTTGGCGCGCAGCGTCTCGGGGTCCTGCGGCACCGTGATGGCGTGCAGGTCGACCACGGCGAAGAACGAGTCGTTCACCCACTGGTCGCTGACCCAGTGCCGGATCGCCCCGATGTAGTTGCCGATGTGGATCTCACCCGTCGGCTGGATCCCCGAAAGCACGCGCCCCATGGTTGGAACAGTCTCCCGCATCGAACATCGGAACGCATCCACACTCGGCCCGGCCCGGGAGAGCCGATCCCTACGAGACGTCGATCTCCATGCCTTCGAACGCCAGTTCGAGGCCGCCCGGTTCGTCCCCCCACAGCTCCTTGGCCCGCAGCAGCATCGCTTCGAGGTTCGCGTCTGTGTGCAACGGGTCGTGGTGGAACATCAGGAGGCGTTCGACCTTGGTCATCTGGCCGAACGTGACCGTGTGGGCGATGCTGGAATGGCCCCAGCCGACCTTGTTCCGGTACTCCTCCTCGGTGTACTGGGCGTCGTGGAACAGCACGTGGGCGCCGTAGGCCAGCGAGTAACCGGACACCCATTCGGGGTCGGCCGTGGCCAACTCCTCCAGGCCTAGGGCGGGTTCGTGGTCCGAAATGTAGGTCAGGACCTTGCCCTGCTCCTCCACGCGATAGCCGAGGGTCGGTCCGGGGTGGTTGACCGGCGCGGCTCGAACGGTGGCCGGCCCGATCTGCCAAGGGTCCTCCGGGACGTCGTGGAGGAACAGCTTCGAGGGGATGTCGTCGAGGTGCACGGGGAACAACGGCGGCGAGAAGTAGGTGACGATGCGGTCGCGCAGCGACTTGGTCGGCGATGCCGGGCCCCACAGGTGGATCTCCACGTTCGGGTCCCAGATGGGGGTGAAGAAGCCCAGGCCCTCGATGTGGTCCAGGTGCAGGTGCGTCAGGATGATGTCGAGGCGTTCGGGCCGGTCCTTGCCCAGCGCCACGCCCAGGTTGCGGATGCCGGTCCCGGCGTCGATCACCAGCAGGTGGTCGTTCGACAGCCGAACCTCCAGGCAGGACGTGTTGCCGCCGTAGCGGATGGTCTCGGGACCGGGGGCGGGCAGGGAGCCGCGGCAGCCCCACACCTTCGCCCTCACGGCGTCTCCGGCGTGGAGGGCGGCATGTCCGGCGGCCTGTCCTCCCAGAACATGGCGATGGCCCCGACGAACTCGCTCCAAGTGGCGAAGAGCGGCATGGCCGTGACCTTGATGTCGCGCTGGCGTCCTTCGTGGTCGAGGATGCTGAACGACGAGTGGTCGGGGTGGCGTTCGCGCAGCGCCACGGCCAGCGGAAGGTCGTCCGGGGCGAGCTCGCGGCCGTCACCGTCGGTCGGCTTGAATCTCGTGCCCCACTCCTGCATCGGCATGTGTCCGGCCTCGGCGAACGACATCCCCAGGATCTCGCCGGCCCGTTCGTTGAAGTATGCGAGCTTTCCGTCGCGGTCCACCACGAACACCGCCGAGGCGAGCTTGTCCGCGAGGTCTCGAGCCAGGATCAGCACCAGGTTCTTCTGCGACATGCCCACCTTCACTCCCGTCCGCACCACCCGTCCGGCCACTACTATTACATGGGGGACCGGGCCGAGAGGAGAGCGCGGGAGCGTTGGCAAGCGGGGCCGAACCGAAGCACGCCATCACTCCCGACCTCATCCGGGAACACATCGAGTCCCTTCCCCGCCGGTTCCGCGACGGCGCCGCGAACGGACTCGCCGCCGAGGTCCAGCTCAACATCGGCCCGCTGGGGTTCGTGGTGGCGTTCGCCGATCACCACTGCATGGTCCGGGAGGGCTCGGTCGCGTCGCCGCACGCTACGGTGGCGGCCTCCGCGGAGACCTGGTTCGCCATCGACGGCGGGGAGGTGACCGGTCCGAACGCCTTCCAGGCCGGCAAACTCGAGGTGAGCGGCAACCTGGACCTGGCGGTGCGACTGCAGACGCTGTTCAAGCCGTTCGGTCGGTCCCGGCGCCGGTCCGACTTCGACCAGGTGGAGGTGAAGGCGGACGGGCTGCGTCTCTCCACCTACGTCGTGGGCAAGGGCGAACCGCTCTTGATGCTGCACGGGCTGGGCGGCTCGAAGATCTCGTGGCTGCCGCTGGTTGACGCGCTGGCCCAGCGCCACCGGGTCATCGTCCCCGACCTTCCCGGCCACGGCGAGTCCGAGAAGCCGGTCGCCGACTACTCGCCGCGCTTCTACGCGCACGTCGTTCGGTGCCTGATGGACGAACTCGACGCGCCGTCGGCCGTGGTGCTGGGCAACTCCATGGGCGGGCGTGTGGCCCTGGAGCTGGCGCTGCGTTCGCCCGCTCGGGTCTCCGCGATGGGGCTGCTCTGTCCTGCCGTCCCGGGCCTGCGGGTCCGCTACGTCATGGGCTTCACCCGCGTCCTGCCGACCGAGTTCGGCGCGGTGCCGTTCCCGCTCCGCCAGAAATGGATGGAACGCATGCTGCGACGGCTGTTCGCCGATCCGTCCACGCTGGGCGACGCTGCCATCACCGCCGCGGCCGGCGAGTTCATCCGCGTGTACCGCGACCCTCGGGCCCGCATGGCGTTCTTCTCCTCCATGCGGAACGTGGTGACCGAACGGCCCGAAGTGTTCTGGACGTCGATGCGCCGGGTCAAGCAGCCCACGCTGGTCATGGTGGGAGACGAGGACAGGATCGTGCCGCCCAAGCTAGGGTGGCGCCTGGCGAGCTCGCTCCCTCATGGCGAACTGCTGGCCCTGCCGAACGTCGGCCACGTGCCGCAGTTCGAGGCGACCTCCGAAGCCCTGGCCGCCCTGGAACGCTTCCTGGCCCAGCACGCCCCGAACGCCAAGCGCCGCTAACCGAGCGCGGCCTCGAACGCTCGGTGGGCGCGTTCGTCGAACAGCACGAACCTGACCTCCTCGACCTTGGTCGTGACGCCCCGGACTGCGGCGATGGCGACGGGCGCCGCGAGGTCCAACGGGTAGCCGTAGACGCCGGTGGAGATGGCGGGGAAGGCGACCGTTCGGGCTCCGAGCTCGTCGGCCACCGTCAGGCTCTCGGTGTGGCAGGAGGCCAGCAGCGCCGAACGGTCCTCCGACCGTGAATAGACCGGACCGACCGTGTGGATGACCCAGCGGGCCGGGAGCCGTCCGGCCGTGGTGGCGACCGCCTGACCGGTGGGGAGGCCGCCCGCGTAGCGTGACGCTCGGAGCTGCCGGCACGCCTCCAGGATCTCGGGGCCGCCCCGGCGGTGGATGGCGCCGTCGACTCCACCGCCTCCCAAGAGCGAGGAGTTGGCCGCGTTCACCACGGCGTCCACGGCCTGTTCGGTGATGTCGCCCACGACGAGTTCGATGCGCATCCTACGCATTCTCCACATCGACGCGCCGGGGCGTCGGGCCGCCGTTGCTAGACTCGGCCGCTGTGCCGGTCGAACGCCCTTCCCGCCGGGCTCGCCTCCTCGTTCTCGCCACCGCTCTCGGAGTGGTCGCCGCTGCCTGCTCATCGAACGGACTGAACAGGCCGACCACTGAGGCCTCCACACTCCCGACGAGCGGCGGACCTCGTCCCACGACCCCCAAGCCCTCGCCGACGATCGATCCGGCCACGGTGAGGCCGTTCGCCGGACTCCTGCTCATCGCGGACCGCGGCAACAACCGCCTGATCGTGGTCACGCCGAAGAAGAAGATCGTGTGGGAGTACCCGGCGCCGAACCTCCCCCCGCCGCCGTTCCGCTTCTACTTTCCGGACGACGCGTTCTGGGTCCACGGCGGCCACGCCATCCTCTTGAACGAGGAGGACAACGACGTCCTCGCCGAGATCGCCTACCCCTCGGGGGAGACCATCTGGACGTACGGGCATCCGGGCGTTCCCGGGAGCGCTCCCGGCTACCTCCACCAGCCCGACGACGCCTATCCCACGCTCGACGGCGGCGTCACGGTGGCGGACGCGCACAACTGCCGGCTGCTGTTCTTCAACCCGGCCGGCCGGGTGATCAAGCAGATCGGCGAGACGGAGAACCCCGACGTACCGAACGTCTGCATCCACGACATCCCGCGCCGGATCGGCTATCCGAACGGCGACACGCCGCTTCCGAACGGCGACTTCCTGGTGTCGGAACTTCGAGGCGGATGGATCTCCGAGATCAAGCCGGACGGCACCCAGGTGTGGGCGACCCAGCTCCCCGGGCTCTCCCTGCCCTCGGACCCGCAGCGTCTGGCGGACGGTTCGTACCTGGTGGTCGACTACAACACGCCGGGCAAGGTCATCCGGTTCACCTCCCGCGGCAAGGTGCTGTGGTCCTACGGCCCCACCAGCGGCGACGGCGAGCTCTCCAATCCGAGCCTGGGCGCGCCCATGCCGAACGGCCTGATCGCGGTGAACGACGACTTCGCCCACCGGGTCGTCCTCATCGACCCGAACACGCACGCCATCGTGTGGCAGTTCGGCCATAAGGACCTGAAGGGAACCGCTCCCGGCTTCCTCGACACGCCCGACGGGCTGGACCTGCTGCTGCCGAACGGCACCGCGCCGCTCCACATCGACTTCCCGTCGGCCACCGTCACGCCCGGCCGTCCGTGACCGGGCGCGAGTAGATGTTCGATCGGAAAGCGGCCCGCAACCGCCAGCGCTCACCTAGGATGGGCCCAGACACCGTGATCACTCCCCCCTGTCAAGGCTGCCCGTGAGCCGAACGCCCCCCATCCGGCCCGCCAGCCACCGGCCGCCGCCCCGCTACGGCTTCCGCCGGTTCATGGCAGTGCTGGTGCTGCTCGCGCTCGCCGCCCTGGCGTGGAAGGTGGCCGACGCCACCCACCTCATCGGTCATCACACCGGCGCGCTCCCTTCGAACTCTCCGCCCCCGTCGAGCCACCCACCGACCCACCCGCCCACGCACCGGCCCTCGACCCATCCCGCGACCACGCCCACCACCCCCCCCACCGGCGCGGTCATCCCAACGC
>DAIMKN010000012.1:0-29065 GCA_036721725.1 Actinomycetota bacterium | reverse complement strand
GCTTGAACGCGAACTCGCGGTCCGGCGACTTCACGTTGAACTCCCGGTTGAACTGGTCGGATTCGAAGTCGATGTCGCGCAGGCCGACGTGGTCCGCGAGCCGCGTGAACATGTTCTCCTTGCTCACCCCGACGTAGGGCATGGTCGCTCCCATCTCCGCCAGGCACACCGAGAAGTAGTGGTAGCTCTTGGTCCTGTTGCCCTTGGAGTCGGTGGACTCGGTGTAGTACCAGTAGTCGGCCTCGCGCACGGGCACGCCCTGCCACGTCCCCGACAGCACGTTCTCGATGCCCTGCCCGTCCCCCTCCCGGAACAGGTGGAACGCCGAGCCTCGGAGCAGCCCGTACGGGTCGGTCTGGGAGTACTGCAGCTGGTACTGCGTGGCGAACGTGGCGAGGCCGGCTCGGCGCTTCTGCTTCTGCTTGTACGTCCAGTAGATGCCGAACACGACCGCGACCGCGACGAACACGAAGATCAGAACAGGTCCCATGAGGGACAGTATGCACGGGACACGACCGTCGGGAAACAGAAAGGGAGAAGACGTGGAGCGGAACGAAGCGGTGGAGTTCGTGAAGGAGAACATGCGCGCCGTCCTCGCCACCAGGAGGTCGAACGGCGACCCGCAGCTCTCGCCGATCACCATCTCGGTCGACGGCGAGGCCCGGGTGGTGTTCAGCACCACCGAGGACCGGACCAAGACCAAGAACCTCCGGCGGGACCCGCGGGCGTCGCTCTCGGTGCTGAAGGAGGCGTTCTTCGGAGGTTCGATCCAGATCGACGGACGGGCCGAAATCGTCTCGCTGCCCGAGGCCATGGAGCTCCTGGTCGACTACTACCGGAGCATCCGGGGCGAGCACCCCGACTGGGACGACTACCGCGCGGCCATGCAGCGCGAGGGCCGTTGTCTCGTTCGGATCGACATCGAACGCGCCGTTCGGACCTGAGGCCGCCCGGCGCCCGCTAGAAGCGGATGGGCTTGGACAGGAACTGCCAGACCCGCTCCAGGACCCGCGGCACGAACGGCCTGTGGAACCGAACCGCGAAGTCCTGACCCACTCCCAACAGTCCGTGCCAGGTGGCAGTGTCGCCGCTCACCCGCATCGGCACGCTGGTCCACGCCACCCGCATCCCGTCGGGCGCGTGCACCACCACGGTCGCCGCGACCCGGTGCGCCGTGGCCTGCCCCGGCACGTGAAGGTGGTACTCGCCGCCGGTCGCGTCCCCCTGCCAGACGTTCGGTGAATCGAGGGTCAGGACGAGCGTCCGTGTTTGCTGCGGATCGATCCGAACGAAGTTCGCGTAGAGCGACAGGCCGTGCTCCTGGTAGCGGCCCATGGGGAGCGGTTCGCCGTCCTGCAGGGCCTGGTCCAGATGGCAGTACGTGGTGCAGTAGAACGCGGTCCACAGCTGGTCGACGCCCGGCCCGAGCTTCGAACCCGGGTAGGGCCCCAGCACGTAGCTCCCCGCCGAGCCGGCCGGCACGTGGTTGACCAGCTCGAGCTCGGTGTCCTCGCGAGCGGCGCCGTTCGACTGCAGGTAGACCTCGTCGCGGATCGAGCGATCGACGTCGTAGTCCACCTTGTTGCCGGCCGCGTTGCTGGTCACCGCGCCGAAGAAGTCGCCGGTGGCCGGGGCCCGGTAGTCGCCGGTGACCCCGGCCAGGCGGAAGGCCGCCTGCTGCCGCGGGTCGGCCGGGTCCACCATGATGTGGCCGTTCGCCGCGGCGCCGACCAGCGCGCGCAGGGCCTTCAGGGGCGGGGCGGCGGTGAAGAACCGGTGCAGCACGGCCTCCGCCACCAGTCGCGGCCCCAGGGTGAACGCGTTCCCTGGGAGGTTCAGGTACGCGGCCTTCGCCACGAACCCCACGACGTTGCCGGCCGTGAGCGTCGTGTGCAGCCGGGGAACCGGGATGGGACCGGTCGCCGTGAGCATGTTCGACAGGGCGTCGAGGTCGACGAGGATCACGCCGTCCAGGCGCGAGCCCGTGTCGCGCTGGTACAGCGCCTCGACGGCCGCCGACGCGGTCGGCGCGTCCGGCGTCATGTTGATGTTGAGCCAGAACCCGGCCCCGCCGAACGTGTCGTAGATCCGCGAGAACTCGGCCGACGGGTCGAGGCCGGCCGGCGAGGAGGCGTCCGGCAGCGCGCTGATGTCCGAGGTCGGGCTGAACGACATCCTCCCGTGATCGATGGTGAGGATGGAGAAGTTGCCGATGAGGCCGCCCGTCCCCCGCGACTCGGACACGTTCTGGGGGGCGATGAAGTAGCGCCGAACGCCGTCCTGGCCGGCGAACGCGGGCAGCTCGCGAAGGAGCGCATCGGCCGCGAGCGCCAGCGGAGCGGCATGGTCCAGCTTCGAGCGAACGGCGTCGGAGGCCGCCGAGACCGGGCCCGGCACCCAGGACGCGGGGAGGGCGTCGGCCTTCGCCTTGGCCGCGGCGATGATCTGCGCGGCCTGGTGCACCACCGGCCCCAACCGCTGCAGGGCTTCGATGGGGAGCCGGCCGTCCTTCGGTCCCAGCGCGGCGAGGCCTCCCGGCAGCGCCGCCAGTTGCGCGGCCACCCCTGCCCCCGCGTCCGACACCTCGACCCCGATGACGGTCAGATCGATGAGGACCCTGGGCGTTCGACCCACCAGCGGCAGATGCTGTTCGGCCCGCAGCAGGAAGCCCCCGTGTTGGAACCCGGCGGCACGGAACTCCCGCGAGGCCAGGTCGAACGCCGTTCGAGCCTTGGCCACGTTGCCGCCCAGCAGCGCGTCCTGGGCGACCGTGAGATCCGAACGGGCCCGTTCGAGGTGCGAACGAACGCCCAGCGCCACGGCGACCGACACCGCGCCGACCAGCACCACCAGGCCGAGAGCGAGCAGCAGGACTCGAGGCCACCGGCGGCGCCTGCGGCGACGAGGCTTGGGAGGGCGCGCGCGCGTCGAACGGCCCGGCGGCGAGTCGAGGAACGAGGGCTCGTCGGCCGGCGGCCTCGGGCGTTGGTCCGTCGGCCGCTCCATGGTCTTCATTGTCGGGCCGCGAAGACCACCAGTCGATGAGATGCGGAGAATTTCGGGGTGCAGGCCGAGAGGACCAGCGTGGGCTGCTTGGTCTGATCGGCCACCCAGGTCTCCGTCGGCAGCACGACCTGGGAGCCGGTGACGCGGTAGTCGAACCGGCCGAACTCGGTGTCGATGCGGATGAGGTCACCGGGCAGGAGCTGATCGAGTGCCCAGAACGGATGGAGGTAGGTGGTGCGGTGGCCGGCGATGGCCACGCATCCGTGCTCTTCCCACGGGTAGGCCGTGCCGGGATAGTGCCCGGGGCCCTTACGGAGATCGAGCGTGCCCGTTCCCTCCACCACCACGATGTTCAGGTGGATCCGGGGGATCGTCATGATGCCGATGGCCGAACCCTCGTCGAAGTGCACCGCGGGGATGACCGGGTGGGGCTTGCCACCGTGCCCCTTGCCGGGGTGTGCCACGACCGGCGCGAACCGAGGGTGGGCGATCTGCCGTTCGATCTGCTGACGCAGCGTGGTCTGCTGGTGTGAGGTGTAGATGCCGGTTCCCCACAGGAGCCACGCGTAGTGGGCCCCCATGCCGACCGCGACCACCAAACACAGCGCGCCGAGCAGGCGCGATGTGAGACTCAGCTTCGACCCACGCGGTCTGCCCGGGACGCGTTCGGCGCCCCGGGCCAGCCGCCCGTCCGTGGAGACGAGGGTCAGTTCAGGTGACCTTGCGACGACGCCCAGCCAGCAGCAACGCTGTCCCCACGACCACCAGTACGACCAAGATGATGAGCCCGAGGGAGATGCTGGCACCGGTGAAGGGCAGCGCCGGGGGCGTCGCGGGTGGGAGCGGGGGCGGTGGCGTGGTGGGCGGCGGCGGGTACGTTCCCGCGGCGAACGCCGGCGTCGCGAACATCGCGACCGAGGTGATCGCCAGGGAAAGCATGATGCCGATCCGGTTCATAGAACCGGTAGAACTCAAGACTCTTTGTTCCGCCATCGCGAGTGTCGGTGAACCGCCCTCCTCCCACATCCACCTTCGGACCACATTTGACCGGCCTCTAGCTCTAGATCCTAAGGCGGAGGGCGCCGCCCGCGACGTGGCCCGAGTCCACCCCCGTGCCTCCCTTCCGCCGGGCCGCGCCGACGGGCGCGAGCTCACGAGGCGGCGCGGAACGTCAGCCCGTCGCCGACCGGGTCGCGGTCGATCTCGACGCGTTCGCCCTGGCGGATGTCACCGGACAGGAGCTTCATGGCCAGAACGTCCTGGACCTCGCGCTGGATGAGCCGCTTCAGCGGCCGCGCGCCGTACGCGGGGTCGAACCCCGTCGTGGCCAGGTAGTCGCGAGCCGCGGGGGTCAGGGTCACCACGAGGTGGCGTTCGGCCAGGCGATGCTGGAGCAGGCGCAGCTGGATGTCGACGATCCCGGCGATCTCGTCCTTGCCCAGCGGATGGAACACGACGATCTCGTCGATGCGGTTGAGGAACTCGGGGCGGAAGTGCTGGCGAACCTCGGCTAGGACGGCGCCCTTCTGTTCGTCCGGAGACATGCTCGTCGTCAAGAAATAGTGGCTGCCCAGGTTCGACGTCATCACGATGACCGTGTTGCGGAAATCGACCGTTCGGCCCTGGCCGTCGGTGAGACGGCCGTCGTCCAGCAGCTGCAACAACACGTTGAACGCGTCCCCGTGGGCCTTCTCCACCTCGTCCAGCAGGATCACCGAGTACGGTCGGCGGCGGACGGCCTCGGTGAGCTGACCGCCCTCCTCGTAGCCCACGTAGCCGGGGGGCGCGCCGATCAGCCGGCTCACGGTGTGGCGCTCCTGGTACTCGCTCATGTCGATGCGGATCATGGCGCGTTCGTCGTCGAACAGGAACTCCGCGAGCGCCCTGGCCAGCTCGGTCTTGCCCACGCCGGTGGGCCCCAAGAACAGGAACGAACCGATGGGCCGGTTCGGGTCGGACAGCCCGGCCCGGCTGCGGCGGATGGCGTTCGCCACGGCCGCCACGGCCTCGTTCTGGTCGACCATCCGCTGGTGGATGCCCTCCTCCATGTGGACGAGCTTGCTGACCTCGGCTTCCATGAGCCGGGACACCGGGATCCCGGTCCACTTGGACACGACCTCGGCGACGTCCTCCTCGTCGACCTCCTCCTTCAACATCTTCTGGTCGGCCTGCAGCGCGGCCAGCGCGTCGTTCTCCTCCTGCAGCTCGCGCTCCAGCGCGGGGATGCGGCCGTACTGGATCTCCGAGGCCGTCTGCAGATCGCCCGTCCGCGAGGCCCGCTCTCCCTCCGTTCGGTTCGCCTCGATGTCGGCCTTCAGCTGGCGGCTGCGGTCGATATGCCGCTTCTCCTGCTGCCAGTGGGCCTTCATGCCGCTGGAACGCTCCCGGAGGTCGGCGAGCTCCTGTTCCAGCTTGTCCAGCCGCTCCTTGGACGCGGCATCCGTCTCCCTGGTCAGCGCGGCGCGTTCGATCTCCAGTTGCTTGATGCGGCGTTCGACCTCGTCGATCTCCATGGGCATCGAATCGATCTCGATGCGCAGTCGCGACCCCGCCTCGTCGATGAGGTCGATGGCCTTGTCGGGTTCGAACCGGCCGGTGACGTAGCGGTCGGACAGGATGGCCGCGGCGACGAGAGCGGCGTCCTTGATCCGAACGCCGTGGTGGATCTCGTAGCGCTCCTTGAGCCCGCGGAGGATGGCGATGGTGTCCTCGACGCTCGGCTCGCCGACGAACACCTGCTGGAACCGCCGTTCCAAGGCGGGGTCCTTCTCGATATGCGTTCGGAACTCGTCCAGCGTGGTGGCGCCGATGGCCCGGAGCTCGCCGCGGGCGAGCATCGGCTTGAGCATGTTGCCGGCGTCGACCGCGCCCTCCGCCCCTCCCGCGCCGACGATCGTGTGGAGCTCGTCGATGAACGTGATGATCTGCCCGTCGCTCTCCGCGATCTCCCGCAGGACGGCCTTGAACCGCTCCTCGAACTCCCCCCGGTACTTCGACCCCGCCACCAGCGCGGCGATGTCCAGGGCCACCACCCGCTTGTCCTTCAGGCCCTCCGGGACGTCGCCCGCCACGATGCGCTGGGCCAGGCCTTCCACGATGGCGGTCTTGCCCACGCCCGGCTCGCCGATGAGGACCGGGTTGTTCTTCGTTCGCCGGCTGAGGACCTGGATGACGCGGCGGATCTCGTCGTCCCGGCCGATGACGGGGTCGAGCTTGCCGGCCCGGGCGAGCTCGGTGAGGTCGCGGCCGTACTTCTCGAGCACCTGATACTTGTTCTCCGGGTTCGGGTCGGTGACCCGCTGCCTGCCCCTGACCTCGGCCAGCGCCTGGAGGATGGCGCCGCGGGTGACGCCTGCCTCGGAGAGCACGCGGCTGGTGTCGGACGACGGGTCGGCCATCGCCAGCAGGAGATGTTCGGTGGACAGGTACTCGTCGGTGAGCGTGGCCGCCTCCTTCGCGGCGCGTTCGAGCAGCTGCCGGGTGGACGGCGAGAGGTAGACCTCCGGCGCCGCGCCGCCCGAGTAGACCTTGGGGATGCGGGCGATCAGCTCCTCGGTCCGGTCGCGCAGGACGCGCGGATTCTGCCCCAGCTTCTGCAGCAGCGGGAAGACCACGCCCTGGGGGTCGGAGAGCAGCGCGAACAACACGTGGGCCGGTTCGACCATCTGTTGGTTCCGGGCGCCGGCCTGCTCCTGGGCGGCCTGCAGCGCTTCCTGTGCCTTCAGGGTCAGCTTGTTGATGTCCATGGGTTCGGCTCACTTCCTTCGTCGCGAACGCCTGCGTTCGGGCTCTGCCCGGGAGATGCCGGAGGCCATTCCTCCTTGAGCACGCTGTACATCACGATGTCGCCGGCGCTTCCGGGCCGCCGGAGATAGCCGCGCAGGATGCCCTCCTCGGTGAACCCGAGCGACTCCAGGACGCGGCGCTCGGCGACGTTCGCCGGTTCGGTCCCGGCCTGCACGCGGTGCCCGCCCAGGTCGCCGAAGATCAGTTCGATGAGTTGGCGCTGCGCCTCGCGGCCGTAGCCCTTGCCCCGCTGCGCCGGATCCCAGATCCCGATCCCCAGCTCGTACACGCCCGGCATCTGGCCGGCCCGCCGGTACTGCACCTCGCCGATGACCGCGCCACCTGCTTCCACGGCGAACCGAACGTTCACCCCGTCGCCCTCCCCCGAGACGAACCGTCGGATCTCGTCGTCGGTGCGCTTGGGAACCTGCAAGGTGAACGGTCCGCCCGCCTCACGGTCGTCGATCCAGCGCCGAACGACGTCGTAGTCCTCCCGCCGGTAGGGGCGGATGCGGATCACGGCCTCGCTCCTGGAGCTCAACGGTTCCTGGGGCGGTGCGGTTCCCCCCGTCCCGGCGAGGCCGCGGCCGTCCATCCGGGCGGCCCGACGGCGATGGGGCCGCGGCGTTCGTCGTTCCCGGCCGCCTCGGGATACGGTGTGGGTTCGACCTGGGCGCGCAGCCGGTTCATCTCGGCGAACGGCACGATGTCCGCGCGGTACTGGCGGTGGACCTGCTGGACCTCCTGCTGCGTCCGTCCCTGGGCGTCCTCGAGCCGCAGCCGCAGCTCCTCCATCTGCCCGCGGAGCTCTTCGAGACGGTTCTGCATCTCCACGATCATCCGAACGCCGGCCAGGTTGACGCCCTCGTCCTGCGACAACCGCTGGATCGTGCGCAGGCGGGCCAGGTCGCGTTCGGAATACCGGCGGGTGTTGCCGGCCGTGCGCGCCGGCTGGAGGAGGCCCTTGCGCTCGTAGATCCGAAGGGTCTGGGGGTGCATGCCGAGCAGCTCGGCCACGACGCTGATGATGTAGACGCCGCGTTCGTCCTCCTGCGCCGCCTCCGGTCGCTGGTCCCTTCGCTCCTCAGCCACCTCGCCTCACCTCCTCACGCCTCCACGCCGAGGCGCCGCCTCGGTGATTCCCTCTGCGCCTGCTGCAGTTGCTTCAACAGGTCCTTCTCCTCACGGGAGAGCTTCTGCGGCACGTCCACCTGCACCCGCACCAGCAGGTCGCCGTTGCCGTCCTTGCGGGGCTTCGGGGCGCCTTTGCCTCGGATGCGGAACGTCTTGCCGTTCGGCGTGCCCGCCGGGACCTTCAGGGTCACCGGACCGTTCAACGTGGGGACGTCGACGTTCGCGCCGAGCGCCGCCTCCGGATAACTCAACGGGAGGTCCAGCGTCAGGTCCGCATCCTTGCGGCCGAACAGCCGGTGGGGCGTGACCCGCACCACCACGTAGAGGTCGCCCGGGCCTGCCCCCGCGCCACCGGCCTCGCCCCGCCCGGACACCTTGATCCGGACGCCGTCCCGGACGCCCGCCGGGATCTTGACCGAGAACTCTCGGGTCCGCCGAACGCTCCCCGAGCCGTCGCAGGTATGGCAGGGATGCTCCACGATCCGGCCCGACCCAGCGCACCGGGGGCACGTTCGAGACATGGAGAACATGCCCTGGTTCTGGGCCACCGCGCCGGTGCCGCCACATTCCGGGCAGAGGAGCGGCTGCGTCCCGGGTTCGGCCCCCGAGCCGTGACACGTCGGGCAGACGGCAGGGCCCTGGATCCGAACGGGGATCGTCACGCCCTGCATCGCCTCTTCGAACGAGATGCGCGCCTCGGTCTCCAGGTCGGCCCCCCGAGAAGGCTGCCTGCTCCGTCCCCCCCTGGCGCTGCCGAACAGTCCGCCGAACAGATCCCCGAGATCCTCGACCCCCTCCACGCGAACGCGCTGCCCGCCGTACCCGGTGAAGCCGCCGGGGAAGCCACCCGCGCCGGCCCCGGGGAACCCGCCGCCGAATCCGCTGCCCGCGCCGGCCGAGGCCATCTCCCGAACCTGGTCGTACTGCTTGCGCTTCTCCTCGTCGCCCACCACCTCGTACGCCGCCGAGACCTCCTTGAACCGGCTCTCGGCCGAAGCGTCGCCGGGGTTGGCGTCCGGGTGCAGCTTCTGGGCAAGCCTGCGGTAGACCTTCTTGATCTCGGGGGCGGAGGCGTTCTTGGCCACGCCGAGCGTCTGGTAGTAGTCCTTGTCGAACCACTCCCGCCGGATGTCGCCGTTCACCGCCTCACTCCCCTCTCCTCAAGGCCTGGTGACGCGAACGCCGGCCGGCCGGATGACACGGCCCTTCATCGTGTAGCCGGGACGGAGCACGTCCGCCACGACCGGTTCGCCATCGCCGTCGCCCGTCTGCAAGAGCGCCTCGTGCAGCGTCGGGTCGAACGGCTGCCCCTCCGCCGCGATCCGTTCGAGGCCCTCCGCCCGGAGGATATCGGCGAGCTTGGCGTAGACCAGTTCGACGCCGTGCAGGAAGCGGTCGAAGTCCGGTTTGTTCTCCGCGGACATGAGCGCGAGTTCGAAGTCGTCCAACACCTCGAGCAGCCGTCGCATCACCGGCTCCGCCGCCCGTTCGACCTCGGACGTCCGCTGCCGCAGCTCGCGCTTGCGGAAGTTGTCGAACTCCGCCTGGAGGCGCTGGAGGTGGTCGAGGTACTCGGCCGCCCGGCGCTTGGCCGCCTCCAGCTCCTCGGTCGTCCCGGCAGCCGGCTGATCAGTCGCGGCGGTGACGTCCTCCGGGGCGGACCCGGCCGGCGGGGAAGCGTTCGGCTCCCCGTCGGCCCGGACCCGCCGCCGATCGGTCACCTTGATGCGCGGCCGTTCGTCCTCCCGGTCGCGCTCCTCGGAGCCTTCCACTAGGCCGCACCGCCCTCGTCCACGATCTCGCCTTCCACGACGTCGCCGTCGCCGCTCGCGCCCTCGGGTGTCTCAGGCGACGAACCCGCGGGCGGGTCACCCGCGGCCGGACCGGCCGACGCGGCGGCCTGCTGGGCCGAGTACATGGCTTGGCCCACCTTCTGGTAGGCGGTCATCAGCGCGTCGCTGGCTGCTTTCACCGCGTTCGGGTCGTCGCCCTTCAGGGCTTCCTTCACCGCGTCGTTCGCGCTCACCACGGCTTCCCGGTCCGCCTGCGGGATCTTGTCGCCGTACTCCGTGAGGGCCTTGTCCACCTGGTAGCTGAGGTTCTCCGCGGTGTTGCGGGCCTCGGCCTCCTCGCGGCGCTTGTGGTCCTCCTCGGCGAACTTCTCGGCGTCCTTCTGCATCCGGTCGATCTCGTCCTTGGACAGGGCGGTCCCGCCGGTGATGGTGAACTGCTGCTCCTTGCCCGTGGCGAGATCCTTCGCGCTCACGTTCACGATGCCGTTCGCGTCGATGTCGAACGCCACCTCGATCTGCGGCATGCCCCGCATGACCGGCGGGATGCCCATGAGGTTGAACTTGCCCAAGGAACGAACCCCCGGCGAGTACACCGTCTCGGCCTCGCCCTGCAGGACGTGGACCTCCACCTGCGTCTGGTTGTCGTCCGCGGTGGTGAAGATCTCGCTCTTGCGCGTGGGGATGGTCGTGTTGCGTTCGATAAGCCGGGTGAAGATGCCGCCCTTGGTCTCGACACCGAGCGACAACGGCGTCACGTCGAGGAGCAGGATGTCCTTGACCTCGCCGCGAAGCACGCCGGCCTGGATGGCCGCGCCGACCGCCACGACCTCGTCGGGATTGACGCCCTTGTGGGGCTCCTTGCCGCCGGTCAGGCCCTTCACCAGGTCCTGGATCATCGGCATGCGGGTCGAGCCGCCCACCAGGATGACGTGGTCGATCTTGGCCACCTCCCCGCCCCAGTCCTTCACGGCCTGCTGGAACGGCCCCTTGCACGCCTGGACCAGATCCTCGGTCATGCGTTCGAACTCCGAACGGCTGAGCTTCTGCTCCATGTGGAGCGGGCCGTCCGGCGTGGCCGTGATGAACGGCAGGTTGATGGTGGTCTCCATCACCTGGCTGAGCTCGATCTTGGCCTTTTCCGCGGCCTCCTTGAGGCGCTGCAGGGCCATCCGGTCCTTCGACAGGTCGATGCCGTGGGCGTTCTTGAACTGCGTGACCAGCCAGTCCATGATCCGCTGGTCCCAGTCGTCGCCGCCCAGGTTCGTGTTGCCGCTGGTGGCCTTGACGTCGAACACGCCCTCGCCGATCTCGAGCACGGACACGTCGAACGTCCCCCCGCCGAGGTCGAACACCAGGATAGTCTTCTCCTCCTGGGCCTTCTCCAGCCCGTAGGCGAGGGCCGCTGCGGTGGGCTCGGCCAGCACGCGGAGCACCTCGAGGCCCGCCACCTCGCCGGCCTCCTTGGTGGCCTGGCGCTGGGCGTCGTCGAAGTACGCCGGCACGGTGATGACCGCCTGCGTGACCTTGTCGCCCAGGTAGCCCTCGGCGTCGCGCTTCAGCTTGCCCAGGATCTGGGCGCTGATCTCCTGCGGCGTCCACTTCTTGGCGTCGATGTCGATGCTCCAGCTCCCGTCACCCATGTGTCGCTTGATCGAACGGACCGTTCGGTCCGGATTGGTGATGGCCTGGCGCTTGGCGACCTCACCGACCAGGATCTCGCCGGTCTTGGAGAAGCCCACCACGGACGGCGTGATGCGGCTTCCCTCGGCGTTCGCGATGACCACCGGCTCGCCGGCCTCGAGGACCGCGACCACCGAATTCGTGGTCCCAAGGTCGATCCCTACTGCTTTGGGCATGTGTCCTCCTAAATCGTTAGGAAAGTTCGTACGTTGAACAGAATAAAGGTTGAGTCGAGTCGTGTCAAGGTCGGTGCGACCCGTCGCCCTCCTGGATGCCGGCCCTCTCCAAGCCCTCGTTCGCTTTGACTGGGCCTCGTACGCCGCCATAAGCTCGCGGCGACGGAAGGAAGGAGCAGAGGGATGGGATTCATCCAGACCGTCTCGTTCTCGACCAGCCGCTTTGATGACATCAAGGCCCTGGCCGAGGAGTACCAACAGGGGCAGGGCGGGACCGCTCCCGGGTACCGGGGAGCGAAGATCGTCAAGGATCGCGACCGAGACGGTGCCTACATGGTCATCGCGGAGTTCGAGTCCTACGAGCTCGCCATGGAGAACTCGGGCCGGCCGGAAACGGATGCGTTCGCCAAGAAGATGGCAGAGCTCGTGGAAGGTGAGGTCACCTACGGCAACTACGACGTGATCGAGGATCTGGGGACATAGCCGGCCAACAGCGATCCGATCCGCCCGCCTCGAGCTTCTCGGTCGAGGAGCTTCAGCTTGCTGCGCGCAACCACGGGATGCCCCTCGAAGCGCTTCGCTACCCCGTGACGCCGACCGGGTTGCACTACCTGCTCACGCACTTCGACATCCCGGTCATCGAACCGGCGGGGTGGGCGCTCTCGATCGGCGGACGGGTCGGACATGAGATATCGCTGACGCTGGAGCAGATCCGGCGCCGACCCCGTGTGACGAGCGCCGTGACCTTCGAGTGTGCCGGCAACGGGCGGGCTCGGATGGACCCGAGGCCGGTCAGCCAGCCCTGGCTAGACGAGGCCATCGGGACCGGCGAGTGGACGGGCACACCACTGTCTGCGCTCCTGCGAGACGTCGATCTTTCCGAAGATGCCGTGGAGATCGTCTTCACCGGGCTCGACCACGGGATCGACGGCGGCGTGGAGCAGGCCTACCAGCGAAGCCTCTCCGCCCAGGAGGCGCTGCGCGGCGACGTGTTGCTGGCCTACGAGCTGAACGAGCGGCCCCTTCCCCCCCAACATGGCTTCCCGCTTCGCCTGATCGTCCCCGGCTGGTATGGGATGACGAACGTGAAGTGGCTTCGACGCATCGAGGCCGTGGCCGAGCCGTTCCAGGGCTACCAGCAGCAGCAGGCTTATCGGATGCGCACGGCCGACTCCGAGGTGGGGACGCCCCTCAGCCGGATGATGCCTCGCGCGCTCATGGTGCCGCCCGGCGTCCCCGAGTTCCTGTCGCGACGAAGATACGTACCGCTCGGCCCGATTTCGCTTCTGGGACGGGCGTGGTCCGGTTGGCTCGGTCACCGGCGTCGACGTGAGCACCGATGAGGGGCTGACGTGGCGGCCGGCCCGGCTGGACGGTCAGCCGTCGGCGGCGGCGTGGTGCGGCTGGTCGTTCGACTGGGAGCCCTCGGGTCCCGGAGACTACGAGCTTCGGTGCCGGGCTATCGACTCCGAGGGCAACACCCAGCCCGACGAACCGGCCTGGAACCTGGGCGGATACTCCAACAACGCGGTCCAGCGAGTGCCGGTCACGGTCCAGCCCGGCTGAGGACCCGCGTCTGCGGGATCGGGCCGGTGGGCCGCGGGTCTGCTTGGACCCGCCCGACGGCCCCGTTCGTCGCCGAATGGTGTCGTACACCACGTTGACGGACTTGGCCGGACGCCCCACTCGGGCCCGGCGCCCGCGAGCCATCACCGCAGGTAAATGTGCGTACAGTGGTTGATTCATCAGCGTGAACGTCAAATAATCGCGTAGGCCCAGTGCGCGATGCCACATCTAAAGGCGGCAAGACGCCATGAGGAACGACGCTCCCGAGGAGCTGAGCCGGGGTCTGCTCGGGTATCGGCGTTCGTCCGTCAACCAGATGATCGCCGACCGGGACATCATGCTGCGACAGGCCGAGGGCCGGGTCCGCGCCGCCGAGTCCAAGGTTTCCAAGATGGAGTCGGACATGGCCGCGATGCGCGATCAGAACGCGCAACTCGCCCAGCAGATCGAACAGCTCCGGGGCGAGCTCCAGAGCGCCCCTCGCGCCGGCGCGTCCGCGGGAGGCCCGGGCGCTGCGGGTCGCCAGAAGCAGGCCGAGATGACGAACAAGTTCCTGGGCGACGAACTCTCTCGCATCCTGGCCACCGCGAACGAGTCGGCCACGCGTATCGTCGAACGCGCCCACGCCACCACCCGCCAGCAGGTCGAGGACGCCGATCGGATGTGGCGCGAGTCCCAGGCCCAGGTGGCTCGGTTCGCCGCGTGGCGCGAACGGGTCGACCCGGTCATGCGCAGCGCCCAGGCCAAGATCGATGAGGTTCGGTCCCGCATCGAGGACGTCCCCGACCAGATCCGGCAGGCCTTGGCCCCGCTGGCGGATTCCATCGCCGGCCTGGACACCGACCTCGCCGACGTCAACTCCGTGTCGAACCCGCCCCTGCTGGTAACCCCCGGCGGCGAGCGAGGTTCGAGTTCGACCCGCTCCCACCCAGCGCTGATGTCGGTTCCCTCGGAGCCGGACGTCGTGGAGACAGCGGACGAGGACCCCGGCCCGGTAGTCCCGGCACCGGTGACGCAGGAGTGGGAGCCGCAGGCCGCTTCCGAGGCGCAGGCCGAGGAGTGGCCCGGCGAGCCGCAGGCCCAGCAGCGGGGCGGCGAGCAGTCCTGGGACACCGAGCCGAACGAGGACGACGCCCGTGGGTCCGAGGAGACGGCATCGCAGTCGTGGCCCGGCACCGTGCAGGAGGCGGCGGACCAGGCGTGGTCGGGTGTGCAGCGGGACGCGGCCCGGGATTGGGAGAGCCGCAGCGACGGTTGGGACCGGGGCCCCGATGCGGGCTCGGAATGGGTGTCGCCGAACGAGGACCCGCCGCAGCAACGTTCGGAGCGCCCGGACTGGAGGACCCGGCCCGAGGAGAGCGCCGAACCGGACGAACCGCAGCGCAGCACCGGTTCCGACTGGTAGACCTTTCCCGCGGCGAGCGGCCCGGGCGGCCTGCACTTGCGACCGATGAGCCCCGGCCCCTAGACTCCCCCGCGGTGCCTGCTCTCCTGGCTGTTCACCCGTTCGTCGCGAGCCTCGTCGGCCGTCTCCTTCTGCTCGTCGTGGCGGCCGTGGCGGGCGGGTTGTTCATGCTCCGGGCCTGGCAGCTGTACGGGTTCGTTCGGCTCGGACAGCCCGTCGACCGCTTGCAGGACCTCCCCAAGCGCGTGGAGTACGAGGCCACCGTCGTGATCGGCCAGAAGAAGATCCTGCAGCGGGCGCTGCCGGGCATCATGCACGCGTTCATCTTCTGGGGCTTCCTGGTGTTGCTCACCACCATCATCGAGGCCATCGGCGAGGTCTTCGAGGAGTCGTTCGCCATCCCGCTGATCGGTCGAACTGCGTGGCTCGGACTGCTGCAGGACACGGTGACGGTGATGGTGATGATCGGCCTCGCCATCGCCCTGTACATCCGAAAGGTGCAGCGGCCCGACCGGTTCAAGGGCAGCCATCTGGAGGAGGCCGACTTCATCCTGGTGATGATCTTCGGGATCATGCTGACGCTGGTGATGCTGAACGCCTCGCGCATCGCTCTGGGCGTCAACGAATCGCCAGTCGCCTGGACGCCCGTGTCGCATCTGTTCGCGCCGCTGTTCGAACACATGAGCCGCCACGCCGCGGCGTTCGAACGGCTGTTCCTGTGGGCGCACCTGGTGCTGGTGTTCGGCTTCCTGGCCTACATCCCGTTCTCCAAGCACCTCCACATCTTCACCAGCGCCATCAACGTGTTCTTCTCGAACACCAAGCCGCGCGGCTACCTCCGGCCGCTGGATCTGGACATGGAGAAGATGGAGTCGGGCGACGTCAAGCTCGGCGCGGCGACCATCACCGACCTCACGTGGAAGGAGGAGCTGGACCTCTACACGTGCACGGAGTGCGGGCGCTGCCAGAACGTGTGCCCCGCGTGGAACACGGGCAAGCCGCTGTCGCCCAAGCTCCTGATCATGAACCTGCGCGACCACCTGTTCGAGGCGGGGCCCGAACTGGTCAAGGCGAAACGTTCGGGCACGGAGGTCGAGCAGACGCCGCTGAACCCGAACATCATCGAAGACGAGGTGGTGTGGGACTGCGTGACTTGCGGGGCGTGCATGGAGGAGTGTCCCGTGAACATCGAACACATCGACCACATCGTGGACATGCGTCGGAACCTGGTGATGGGCGAATCGAGGTTCCCGGCGGAGGCCGGCACGCTGATGCGGAGCCTCGAACAGTCCCAGAACCCTTGGGGCCAAGCACAATCCGAACGCGCCGCCTGGGCGAACGGACTCGGCGTTCGGGTGCTGGAGGACGGCCCGGCGCCCGAGTACCTGTACTGGGTGGGCTGCGCGGGGTCGTTCGACGACCGGGCCAAGAAGATCAGCCAGGCCGTGGCCCGCGTGCTGCAGAAGGCCGGGGTGCCGTTCGCCATCCTGGGGCCTCGCGAACTGTGCAACGGCGACCCGGCCCGGCGAATCGGCAACGAGTACCTGTTCCAGGAGCTGGCCAAGCAGAACATCGAAACGCTCAACGGCGCGAAGGTCCGCAAGATCGTCGTGAACTGCCCCCACTGCTTCAACACGCTGCGCAACGAGTACCCGGACTTCGGCGGGTCCTACGAGGTCATCCATCACACGCAGCTGTTCGAGCGCCTGGTGAGCGAAGGGCGGCTGAAGCCGACCGAAGCTGTCGAGGAGACCGTGGCCTACCACGACCCGTGCTACCTGGGGCGGCACAACGGCGTGTACGAGGCGCCGCGCAACGTCCTCGACAGGGTGCCCGGCGTAACGCGCGTGGAGATGGAACGTCACGGCTCCCGGGCGTTCTGCTGCGGCGCGGGCGGCGCGCGGATGTGGATGGAGGAGCGCCTGGGCAAGCGCATCAACATCGAACGAACGGAGGAGGCCATCGCCACCGGCGCGGACACGCTGGGCGTGGCCTGCCCCTACTGCCTGATCATGCTGGACGACGGAGCGAAGGACCGGGGCAGCGACATCAAGGTCCTGGACGTGGCGCAGGTGATGGCGAGGGCTGTCGGCGCCGAGAAGTCGCCGGCCCCCATCCCCGGCGCAAGCGAGTAGCGGCGCAAGGTTCGAGCTGCGGCGCCGGACCGTGGAACGCCGGCCTCGCCGGCCGGCCGCGGAGTCCCCCCGATGGGGGACGGCGTTCGGCGAATGGCCTAAAGACTCGGGCGCGTTCGGCCGATATCGTTCGGACCGGAGGTAGTTGAACCGGCCCGCTGTGGAGGTACGATGCTGACCCCGAGAGCGAAGGACCCTTCCCCCATGGCTCCTGAGTCCGACCGCAGCCGGGTTGCTTCGGTGACGCCGAACGCGACCCCGACATCACCCCTCGACCTGACCTCGCTGAACCTGCCCGAGACCTCTCAAGGTCCGGCGGAAGACCTTCGAACGGCACTTCGCGAACTCCGTCTCGACCTCGGGTTCGACACGGCGCGGCTGTTCGTTCCGTCCGCGACGGGATGGGCTCTTTGGGAGCATCAAGGCGCCGAACGCGCCTGGCACGCCCTGTTGGACCCCGCCACGCTCGACGGCACGCCGGATGGGGCGGAGTACCGGGACGTTCGAACGCTCCCCGGCGTCGGCCCTCGGCTGGCGGCGCTGGGATGCGCCAGCCTCGCCACGCTCCCCACGCCCGAGGGCGGCCGCATCGTCCTGGACTCGGCGACACCGAGCGGCGAGCAGGGTTGGGTCGAACGAGCCCGCCCCTACCTCAACCTGGTGCGGTTGCTCGCCGGCGGCGGCGCCTCGCTGCAGGCCACCCACGAGGCCGACACCATCTGGGCCGTGTTCAGCGCGTGCCAGCGGTCCGTGGCCCACGCCGGCCCGACCTCCGACGACCTGCTCGATGCGATCCGCCACGCCACCGGCGCCACCGAGGTCTTCCTGCTCACCGAACGCGGACTGGACATCGACGTCGCCACCTCCCCGCCGGCCAACTTCACGCGCACCCTCTCCCGCCAGGCGCAGGCTGCGCTGGCCGCGGATGCCGGCGTGCCCGCGCTCGCCGCCGCAACGCTGGCCACCCTGGCCATGGCCCTCGGGACGGGCGCCACCACCGTGACGGGGGCGTTCGGCACCGACCGCCGAGACGAGACGCTGATCCTCGCCCATCCGCACGGTCCGGGCCTGTCCACCGGCACCGTCGCGGTCATCTCGCGGGCGGTCTCCACGACCCGCGCCGCCACCCGCAACCGGGAGCGGACCGTCTCGAGCCGCGTCGAACGCGAGCGCCTCCGGATGGCCTCGGCTCTCCATGACGGCCTGGTCCAGACCGTGACGGGCGCCGTCATGCAGCTCGAGGGCCTCAAGACCAAGCTCGAACTCAACCCCTCGGAGGCCGCCGAGACCCTGGAGCGTTCGATGGCGGAGATCCGGCGTTCGCTCGGCGAACTCCGGGCGGTGTTGTTCGACCTGCACCGGGAACGACCCGACGAGGAGCCCGAACCGCTGACCCGCTACGTCGAAGACATCGTGCAGCGGTGGCGCCTGCCGGCGCGCGTCACCGTGAAGGGAGAGCTCACCCGGGTCCCGCCGGCCATCCTGTCCGTCGCCTACGTGGTCATCCGCGAAGCGCTGGCGAATGCGGCGAAACATTCCGCTGCTTCCAGCGTGGGGGTTAAGTTGACCGTCGGAACGACCGAACTAACAGTACATGTGGGCGATCAAGGGCGAGGGTTCTCGCCAGCCGATGAAGACCTTGCTCGAACGGAGCATCACGTCGGGCTGGAACTGCTGCGTCGCCGCGTCCACGAGATGGGGGGAACACTCCAGGTCGAGTCAGCGCCGGGCAAGGGAACCCGCGTGGTGGCTCGCCTCCCGATCCCGTGAGGTGGCGATATGAAGGTACTGCTGGTCGACGACCATACCCTTGTGCGCAAGGGCCTGGCCCAGGTCTTGGCGCTGACCATCCCTGGCGCCGAGATCACCGAAGCCGCTGACGCCGACCAGGCAGTCCGCGAACTCGAGGCGAGCCCGCAGGATGTCGCGCTGCTCGACATCCGGATGCCCGGACGCGACGGCCTGGACCTCCTCCGCGAGATCCGCGTGTCGCACCCGAACATGCCGGTCATCATGCTGACCTGCTTCGACAATTCCGAGTACGTGAAGAAGGCACTGGCCGAAGGGGCCGCCGGCTACCTGCTGAAGGACTGCAGCCCCGAGGACCTGGTCCAGGCGATCTCGGTGGCGATGTCCGGCTCTGGCAACGTGCTGTCGCCGAGGGCCGTTCGGAACCTGTTCGACTCGGCGCAAGCCGCGGATCAACAGGCCCAGTCGCACGCCAACCGCGGGACCGAGGCGGGCCTCACTCGGCGCGAGAACGACATCATCGCGCTCCTGGCCGAGGGGTACAGCAACCGCGAGATCTCCAGGACGCTGTTCCTGTCCGAGAAGACCGTCAAGGCCCATCTCGCCTCCATCTTCCGCAAGCTCGGCGTGACCAACCGAACCAAGGCGGCCATGGCCGCGGTGGCCATGGGGATGGGCTCCTCTGAGGTCCAGGCCGGCGCGGCGGGCAACCCGGGCTTCAACCGCGGCGGCAGCTACTCGAGCGGCAATACGAACGGCTACGGTTCGAACGGCAACGGCAACGATTCGAACGGCAACGGCAACGATAAGAACGGCGGCGAGCGGGGCGGCTACGGCTACGCCGGGGTCGAGCAGCTCAAGGCCGCGGGGATGCGCGGCGCCTGAGCGCGCCTGACACCCGCGAACGACCCGCGCTCCTACACTCGCCGGTGATGAACGCCGGCCGGCCGCTGATCCTGATGTACCACGCGTTCGGCTCGCCGTGGCGGGGGACCGATCCGCATTCGCTGTTCGTCCACTCCCCAGGATCTCGATGCGCAGCTCGCCGCGCTGCTCACGAAGCGACGGCCGCTGGATCTCGACAGCTACATCGCCGGGTGGGAGATCGGCGGTCGGTGGCCGGCCCGGCGCGCCATGGGCCCAGGATGTGACAGCGGCTACCAAGATGTCACAACCGTGTCGCAACCGTTCGAGTTTCGTAGACGCCGGACCGAACCGTGGGATAGGGTGGCGCCGCCGCGGGCTCGGGGGCCGCCGGCGAGCGAGGACGAAAGAACGGACGGCCGCACCCGCGGCCGCACCCGCAGTCCCTGGAGGAAGGCCGGTCGCGCGATGAGAAGGTGGCGAGACCTCGAACGCCGTCGCGCCCAGGCCGTGCGGGAAGCGGCGGCAGGCTGGGATCCCACCCCCCCGCCGGAGCAACCCCAACCTCCGGGCGAGACCGACCTTTCCGACTGGGGACAGGTCAACGGTGAGCATCCCATCATGGAGACCGAAGGTGACGGGGCGGTCGGGGCGGTCGGGGCGGTCGGGGAGCCGTCGTCGACGGCCGTGGTCCCGCCGGACGACATCGAGGCCCTGGCCGGCCCGCGCCAGCACCCTCCGGAGCGGACCGAGGAACCTCCCATCTCCGGTTCCTGGCTGCTGGCGGGGGTTCGAACGGCGTTCGAGGCACCGCCTCCCCCTCGGCGGCCACCGCCTCCGGCCCCTCCTCGGCCGGCCACCGCCCCCGCTCCCCGGGTAAAGGCGACCATCAGGCCTGACGACCCTACCTCTATGACAGATCCGGCCGGGGTCGTTCCGCAGGACCCCGCTTCCGGCCCGGTGGACCCGGCGCCGGCTGACCCGGGCTCGCGTCCTGTGGGCGACGAGACCCCTGGTCCGGCGCGTCCGGTCCGCTCGCCCCTCCTGTCGCCCGAGACCTCCCGGCGCCGCGAGGCGCTGGTCCGGCTGCACGGTCGCCCCCTGCGCGCGGCCGAGGCTTCGCAGGTGGCCGGCGTACTCGCTTCCGACCCGGACCCCTCGCTCCGGCGCCTGGCTGTTCGCGCTCTGGCCGGCGCTCCCACGCTGTCCCGGGACCTGGTCGAACGCGGCTTGCGGGACCCCGACGACGGCGTCCGGGCGGCGATGGTCCGCGAGGCCGCCCGGCGGGGCTATCCGGACCTGCCCGAGCTACTCGACCTGGCGCTGGCCCGTTCGTGGCCGCTCGCCCAGCGCACCGCTCTCGAGGCCCTCCCCTTGCTCATCACCCGTCTCCCCGAGCCCGACGAGTCGGTGGTCGACGCGTTCCTGGTGAGCGTCGCGGCGCTTGACCCGCCGCCCCTGGAGTCCGAACGCCCCGGCCTGTCCCAGCTTGCCGAGGCGTTCGGCATCGAACGCCTGGCCTCGCGGCTGGGGGGGCCGCCCGCGCTCTCCCGCGGTGCCGTTCGGCTGCTGCTGGCCGAACGCAGCCCGCACTCGCTGCGGCTGGTGGCGGCCGTGGACGCCGGTGCGGACCCCGAGCTCCGTCAGGGCGCCCGAGACGCCCGCAGGCTGCTCGGTCCGGCCTACGACGCGGCGCCCGCACCGGGGGCCATCGCCGAGTCGGCGCCGTCCGAGGACGAACTCATCGCCGTCCTGGCGATGGCCCTTCGCGACCCCGACGAACGGGTTCGCTCCCGCGCCGCCAGCTCCCTGGGTCGCGTTCCGTCCGAGGTCCTCACGGCATGGGCCGAACGAACCCTGGCCGCGGCGGGCGGAGACCGGAACGAAACGCTCGCCGCGAACACGCGGGCAGAACCATCCACGGGCGACGCCATCCTGGCGGCGTCGGTGGTGGCGGCGATCGGCGTCCCCGTGCCCGTTCGAGCGCTCCTGCCGCCGGCTGCCCAGGCCGCGACGGCGGATCGCGCCCCGTTCCTGGCGGCCCTCCATGCGGTTCGGCCTCGGCCGGAGGAACTCGCCGCGGCGGCCATCTCCACGCCTCGGGTCCACCGCGCCGCGGCCGTCGACCTGGCCTGGACCATCGGCGGCCGCGCCGTCCTGCCACATCTGGCGGCGCTGCTCCAAGATCCGAGCGGAGCGGTCCGTTCGGCCGTGCTCGACGCCATGGCGGCCTCGGACGACCCGTCCGCGCTGGCCGCGGCGGCAAACGCCCTGTCCGACGACCCGTCGGCGCCCGTTCGAGCCACTGCCATCCACGCGCTGGCCCGGGGCTCCGTCGAGGAGCGGGTGGCCTCGCTTGCCCAGGCCTTGACCGACCCGGACCCCGACGTGCGGGCAGTGGCGGTCGAACAGCTCTCCCCCGGCATCGAGGGCCCGGCCGGGAATCTCCTGCTCGAGGCTCTGGGCGACGACGACGAACGGGTGTGGCGGGCATCCCTCCGCCAGCTCGCCGCGCTTCCTCCCAGCGCCCGGGGCATCCTGTGGACCGCCATCAGGGTGGCGGGACGCGAACGACGTGAGGCCCTGATCGAGGCCCTGGTCGGTTCGGACCCCGACGTCCTGACCGAGATCGCCCTGACCGGGGCCCACTCTCCCGACCCCACGGACCGAGCCCTGGCCGTGCAGATCGGGGCCCATTCGTCCTCCCCCGCCGCGACGGCCGTGGTGACGTTCGGACTGGAGGACCCGGACCCCTCGGTCCGCCGCGCCGCGGCCACGGCCATCGCCCGGATGCGCCTGCCCGATGCGGTGCCGGCCCTGACCCGTTCGCTGTCCGATCCGCAGGCCGACGTTCGGGTCGAGGCGGTGCGAGCGCTGGGGATGGTCGACGACGGCTCGGTGCTGGAGGTGTTGATCTCTGCGCTACAGGACCCCGAAGGGCGCGTCCGGGCCATGGCGGCCGAGGCGCTGCTGCGGTGGCGTTCGCCGTCGGTGGCTCGAACGCTTGCCGGGCACCTGGGAACGCCCGATCTCCGCCGGCCGGTGGGCGAGGTCCTGGTGCGGATGGGCGAGACGGCCATCGAGCCGCTGGTCCGGGTGTTGATGGACGGCGACCCCGAGACGGCATCCGCCGCCGCATCGATCCTGGGGAGCGTGAGCGGCGCCGAGCGGTTCGTGGCCGGCCTGTCCTCGCGAGATCCCGAGGTGCGGCTGCGTTCGGTGCGCGTGCTCGGGGCCCTGGGAGGCCCGGAGGCGTCCGAGGCGTTGCTTGGCGCGCTCACCGATCCCGACCAGCGCGTCCGCAACCGTTCCGTCGCGCTGCTGGGGAGCCTGGGCGATCCTCGCGCCGTGGGGCCGCTGCGGCAGGTGTTCCTGACCGATCCCGTGGCCGAGGTGGCCTCCACGGCCGAACAGGCCCTGCGGATGCTCGGTCATCTCCCCCCCCGGCAGAGTTCTGCGGGGAGTTCCGCCGAGGCCGAGGAGCCGTCGTCCGAGCCGAACAGCGGGCCGCAGCAGGAGCCCTAGTCCGAAGGCCCGTCGAACTGGGACCCCTTCGCCTGATGCGCCGGCGCGCCCCCGCTCCTAGGCTGGTCCTACATGGACGGCGGGGGGGATCGACGGGAGCGGGCGTGGAAGGCGGCCCGCCGGGTTCCGATCCGGCCCTGACGGGCATGACGGCGGGCCCGGCCGAACACCGGCTGGCCGCGATCCTGGCCGCGCCCGATCATCCGTTCCTGGAACGAACGCTCGTGGCGATCCTCCGCGACGACGACGCGGCCATCCGGCTGGCGTCCGTTCGAACCCTCGCCGCCATCCCCCCCGGGCCGATGGGGACGCGGGCGATCATGTGGGCCGCCTCCACCGATCCCGAGCCCGCCGTCCGGCAGGAGGCCGTGCGGGCATTGGGACGGATCCTGGAAGCTCGGCTGGGTTCGTCGAAGACCTAGCCGGAACCGGGCGGGATGGCCGGGGTCACCGGGCCGTCGGACGTGATTCAACGGATCCGGCCCGGCCCGGAACTTCACGATCCGCATCTACAAGGAGCCGGCGACGCTCCTGTACGTCAACCCGGCAGGTCCTTCGTCATAGGGCCGACCGTCGATGACTTCGTGATCACCTTGGGCGGGCTCCTCGTTCTGACCATGACGAGACCCACACAGACGGCGCCTGTACGCGGTGGTCAGATCCGGCGAAACACGTCGTGTCGACGCCGATCTCGGCGATGAGCAGCTCGGCCGTGCGGCGCCTGCACGTCCGGGATGGTGCGCAGCAGCTCCACCTCACCCCCGATGTCGCCGGACGACCCCGCCCATTTTCATCCGGCTGTGGGTGGCGCGCAAAGCCGCCATCACCCACTTGCTAGAATCGGGCGCTCACGCGGATGTGGTTCAATGGCAGAACGCAAGCTTCCCAAGCTTGAGACGGGGGTTCGATTCCCCTCATCCGCTCTCTCCCATCAGGCCTTGCGGATGAGCGTGGCGAGAGCCCAGCCGGCGACCATGGCGCCGACCACCAGGTTGATCCACACCCGGTTGTAGCTTCGGGGCCGGGGTACCGGCTGGCCGTTCTTGGGGCGGGTCACCACGGGACGCAGCAGAACCCACAGGTTCGCGGCGAACAACGCCGCGCCGAGGCCGAGGACGAACTCGGCGACCAGTTCGGGACCGGGGATCATCTGGCGCCCACCTTACCCAGGCGAACGCGTCCCAAGATGGTGGGCGCGGTGGGACAAAGGTCCTGCAGCGGGCAGCGTTCGCACTGGGGCCTCCCGGCTCGGCAGATCTCGCGGCCCAGGCGGATCATGCCCACGTGCAGCGACACGCGCAGGCGCGGCGGGACCGCCGCCTCCAGGACGGCGTGGGCGCGTTCGGGGTCCGTGCGGGGCGGGAGCAGGCCGAGGCGGCCGGCCACGCGGAAGACGTGCGTGTCGACCGGGATGACCGGGCGGCGCAGCGAGAAGGCCAGCACGCACGCCGCCGTCTTGGGCCCGACCCCGGGGAGCGACGTCAGGTAGGCCAAGACGCGGTTGGAATGCGCCGTTCGCATCCAGCCCAGGTCGAGCGAACCGCCCTCGCGGTCGCGGATCTCGTGCAACACCGCCAAGATCCGGGGCGCCTTGATGTTCGACAAGCCGCCCGGCTTGATGGCCTCCGCCAGATCGCCGGGCGAGGCTGAGGCCAGCACTTCCCAGGTCGGGTAGCGCGAACGCATCGCGTCGAACGCCCGGTCCCGGTTCACATCGTTCGTGTTCTGGGACAGGATCGTGAGCACGAGCTCTTCCAACGGTTCGCGCTGGAGGGGTGCGTCCAGCGGTCCGAACCGCGCGCGGAGGCGGCGGTGGACCTCGCGGACGTCGGGGGGCGGGACGGCGGAACCGGGACGGGGGCTCACGAGCCGGTCAGCCTATCGCCTCCCTTCATCGTGCGAAGCCTTCCGTGTAGTTGCGGAACAGCGTGAGGTGGGGCAGGAAGGTCAGCGCGATGGTCGCGGTGGGCCCGTTGCGGTGCTTGGCCACGATGATGTCGGCCTTGCCCTTCACCGACGGGTCGTCCGTGGCGTCGTCACGGTGGATGAAGATGACGACGTCGGCGTCCTGTTCGATGGCGCCGGATTCCCGGAGGTCGGAGAGCTGGGGCCGCTTGTCCTGGCGGCGTTCGGGGTCGCGGTTGAGCTGCGAGACCGCGATGACCGGGATCTCGAGCTCCTTGGCCAGCAGCTTGAGCGAACGGGTGATCTCGGCGATCTCCTGCTGGCGGTTCTCCGCGCGAACGTGGCCCGACATCAGCTGGAGGTAGTCGATGACGATGAGCCCGAGCCCCTCCCGCCGCGACCGCTGCCGCCGGGCTTTGGCCCGGATGTCCACGATGTTCACGCTGCCCGAATCGACGATGTAGAGCGGCGCCTCGTGCAGGACCTCGGCCGCCTCTGCCAGGCGCGTCCACTCGTCAGTGGCCACGCGGCCCGAACGCACCCGGTCCCACGGCACTCTGGCCTCCCCGCACAGCAGCCGCATGCCGATCTCGAACCGGCTCATCTCGAGGGAGAACATCATGACCGGCGTGGGCGGGCCATTCTCCCCCACCGCCACGTTGCGGGCGAGAGTGGTGACGAACGACGACTTGCCGACGGCGGGGCGGGCGGCGATGACGATGAGGTTGCTGGCCTGCAGGCCCGAGGTCAGCTCGTCGAGATCGGTGAAGCCCGTCGGGATGCCGGCGAACTTGGAGTCGCGCTGCTGGATGTGCTCCAGCGCGGCCATGCTCTCGTCGACCAGCTCGCGGGCCGAGACGACCTGGTCCTGTTCGGACTGCCGCGACACGCTGTACATGAGGCCCTCGGCCTCGTCGGCGGCCTTCTTGGGGTCTTCGGGGACCGTGTAGGCGTTCGCCATGATGCGCCCGGCGGCGTCGATGAGCCGCCGGAGCAGCGCATGGTCGGACACGATCTTGGCGTAGTAGCCCGCGCTGGCGGGCGTGGGGACCGTCTCGACCAGGTTGTAGACGTAGAGCGGTCCGCCCACGCCCTCCAGGAGTTGGCGGCGCTTCAGCTCGTCCACGGTGGTGATGGCATCGACCGGCTCGCCGCGCGCGTACACCCCGAGGATGGCGGCGTAGATCCGCTGATGAGCGGGCCGGTAGAAATCGTCGGCTTGGACCCGCTCCACCACGGCGGCGATGGCGTCGGGGGAGAGCATCATGGAGCCGAGGACCGACTCCTCAGCCTCGAGGTTGTGCGGCGGCACCCGTTCGGGCCGGATCGCCCTGCCGATCTCCTCCGCCGTTCTCGCCATGCTCACCCCCCTTCGTGACCGCCGAACCGTAGCGGCGGGGGGCTGTGCAAGAACAGGCGGCGGGACGGTGGATAGCGCGGGCAAAGGTGGGCGCCGGGACTCGAACGCGCAGGCCACCGGGCTTGTGGATAACACTCCCGACAAATGTCAGCCGAACTCATGTTCGGATGCTACCGAGGGCCTCTGACACCGCCTGACCTGCGGAAACGCGAAGGAGAGCCCGACGGACCGGGGCGGCCCGGCGAGCTCGTGGAAGGCGCCCGCGTTGCCTACTGAGCGACCACCTCGACGGTAACGGCCGCCTGGACCTGGGGGTCCAGCTCCACTGTGACCTCGTGCGCGCCCGTGTTGCGGATGGGGTCGCCGAGATGCACCTGGCGGCGATCGATCGGCACGCCCGCCACCTTGGTGAGCTCCTCCACCAGCTTGGGCAGGGTGATGGAGCCGAACAACCGCCCGTCCTCCCCCGCCCGGGCCGTCAGCCGGATCGGCGAGGCTGTCAGCTTGTCGGCGATGGCCTGGGCCTCGGCGGCGTCCTTCTGCACCTTGCCCTGATGAGCCGAACGGGCCCGTTCGGCATGACGCTCGCCGCCCGGCGTGGCCACCGCCGCCAAGCCGTGCGGGATGAGGTAGTTGCGGGCAAAGCCGTCGGCCACGGTGACGACGTCGCCGGGGCCGCCGAGCTTGTCCACCTCGCGCTGCAGGATGATCTTCATCGCGTGGTGTATGGCAGCAGCGCCATCTCCCGAGCGTTCTTCACCGCGATGGCCACGTCCCGCTGGTGCTGGGCGCAGTTGCCGGAGACCCGGCGGGCCCGGATCTTCCCCCGGTCGGAGACGAACTTGCGGAGCGTGTTCGTGTCCCTGTAGTCGACGTGGGTGGCCTTCTCCCGGCAGAAGATGCAGAACTTCTTCTTCTGCTTCTTCCAGGGCTTGTCTTCCTTCTCGCGACGCTTGCGCGGCGCGCCACGGCGTTCTCCTCCACCTTTAGGCATCCAGCGGTGTCTCCTCCTGCGGTCCGCCCGCGCCGACCGTCACGCTCTCGTGCCAGTCGGACCCGCCGGCCCCGCGTCCCTGCCGGTCGATCTTCGCCGTAGCCCACTTCAGGCTCGGCGCGACCTCCTCGGCCTCGATCTCGATCTTGTGACGCTTCTCGCCCTCCGGGGTCTCCCACGAGTTCGTGCGGAGCCGCCCCACGACGACCACCCGCGAGCCCTGGGTGATGGACTCGGCGATGTTCTCGGCCATGGACCGCCACGCGGTGACGTCGAAGAACGACGTGTCGGCGTCCTTCCACTGCCCGGTGGCCTCGTCCTTGATCCGCCGGCTGACGGCCACGCCGAACTTCACGAGGGCCGCGCCGTTCGGGGTGTAGCGGAGCTCGGGGTCACGGGTCACGTTGCCCACGATCACGACCTGGTTCTCACTTGCCATCTCGATCACCACCTGTCTTGGAAGTCCGTCTCCCGGTGCGATGGCACGGCCGGAAGCGGGGAAGGTGCCGATGTTCGGCAGACGCGCGACATGACGAACGCCGTCACGCCGCCGCCGCCGTTACCTTGAACCGGATGACCTGGTCCGCCAGGCTGAGCACCCGGTCGAGCTCGGTGAGGGTCTCGGGTTCGGCTGTGAACTCGAGCAGGAGGTAGAAGCCCTCCGTCTGCTTGTTCACCTCATAGGCGAACCGCCGCCGACCCCACCGGTCGGTCTTGGTGACCTCCCCACCCTTCGAGGAGAGCACCTTGGTGATGCGTTCGCTCACCTCACCGACGGCCTTGTCATCGGCCTCGGCGGGCAGGATGAGCAACACTTCGTACTTCCGCATTCCACCTCCTCTGGACTGAGCGGCCCCCATCTGGGAGCAGGCGATGGTCGCCCAATCCTATCAGCCGGGCTCCTCACGACCCGGTCCGAACGCTCCCCGCCCCCTTCGACCTCGACGAACCGCATCCTAGCGCGGGGGTACGACAAAGTTCTCCGAGTCGGGGAGGCGTTCGCTTGCATCGCTCGGGAGTACCATCGAAGGTGTCAGAGCCGTGCACTTCGACGCAAGGAGGCGCGAGCACATGTCCATCACCGTCCGGGACATCCGGAGCTTCAAGGAGCGTGGCGAACGGTTCGTCATGCTCACCGCCTACGACTTTCCTACCGCCCGCATCCTCGACGCCGCGGGGATCCCCATCCTGCTGGTGGGCGACTCGCTGGCGAACAACGTCCTCGGTTACGAGACGACGCTCCCAGTGACCATGGACGAGATGCTCCACCACACCAGGGCCGTGGCCCGCGGCGCTCACCATGCGCTCATCGTGGGCGACCTCCCCTTCCTCAGCTACCAGGTCTCCACCGCCGACGGCATCCGCAACGCCGGCCGCTTCCTCAAGGAGGCCGGCGCGCACGCCGTCAAGCTCGAGGGTCCCAAGCTCGAACTCACCGCCGCGCTCGTCGACCTGGGCATCCCCGTGATGGGCCACCTCGGCCTGACCCCCCAGTCCGTCCACGCCATGGGCGGTTACCGAGTGCAGGGCCGAACGGAGGAGGAGGCCGACCGATTGTTCGAGGATGCCCTCGGCCTGCAGAAGTCCGGCATCTTCGCGTTGGTCCTGGAGGGCGTGCCGGCAACCCTCGCCAAGAGGATCACCGAAGCCTCCGCCGTTCCCACCATCGGCATCGGCGCCGGCCCGCACTGCGACGGGCAGGTCCTGGTCCTCACCGACCTGCTCGGCTTGGGCGCCGGCACCTACCCCAAGTTCGCCAAACCCTACGCGGACCTCGGTTCGATCATCACGAACGCAGTCACCGCCTTCCGCGACGATGTCGTAGCCGGCACCTTCCCCGACGACGCCCACTCGTACCACTAACAGGGCGACAGGGGTATCCTCACCGAACCGGACTGACCGCAAACAGGAGGATCACATGCGCGAGTACCAGCTGTTCATCGACGGCGAGTTCGCGGACGCGGCGGACGGGAAGACGTTCGAGACG
>DAIMKN010000011.1:0-29408 GCA_036721725.1 Actinomycetota bacterium | reverse complement strand
GACCGCTCGGCATATGCTTCGCCCGTCTTCCCCGAACAGGTCAGGTGGTCCCAACGGCATCTGCCATGGGGATGCGTGGGGGCCCCGCGCGAAAGGAGCGTGCATGGCAACCACGTCGACGCCCCCTCCCAAGACCGAGCCGCCGGCGGGGAGCGCGGGGGGCACGGGGAGCACCTCGCTGGACAAGTACTTCCACATCACCGAACGTGGTTCGACCGTTCGGACCGAACTCGTCGCGGGCGTGGCCACGTTCCTCACGATGGCTTACATCCTGTTCGTCAACCCGGCCATCCTGGGAACGATCAAGGACCACACGGGCGTCGGACTTCCCTTCGACCAGGTCCTCACGGTGACCGCGCTGGTGGCGGGCGTGATGACCCTGATCATGGGGATCTACGCCAAGTACCCGTTCGCACTGGCAGCCGGGCTCGGGCTGAACGCGTTCGTCACGTTCACCCTGGTCCTCACCGACAAGCTGACCTGGCCCCAGGCCATGGGCGTGATCGTGGTGGAGGGCCTGGTCATCACCGTCCTGGTGCTCACCGGTTTCCGGGAGTCGGTGCTGAACGCCATCCCGCTCGACCTCAAGCGAGCCATCGGCATCGGCATCGGACTGTTCATCGCGTTCATCGGGCTGGTGAACGCGGGGATCGTGCAGCACCCGGCCGCCGGCGAGCCCATCGTGACGCTGAACCCGAACCTGCGGCACTGGACCATCCTGGTCTTCGTGGTGGGGTTGATCCTCACTGCCACCCTGGTGGCTCGAAGGGTCAAAGGAGCGCTCCTCATCGGCATCGTGGCCTCCACCGTCCTGGCGACCATCATCAATGAGGCCAAGCACCTGAAGGTGTGGTCCAACGGCATCGCGGCGTTCCCGCACAAGTGGGTCAGCGCGCCGCACTTCAACCTGGTGGGCAAGTTCTCGTTCAGTTTCTTCAGCGCCAAGGCGCTGGGGTTCTGGACGGCCATCGCGGTCGTGCTGGCGGTGATGCTCTCCGACTTCTTCGACACCATGGGAACGGTGGTCGGGATCGCCGGGGAGGCGGGCCTGCTGGACAAGGAGGGCAGGCTCCCGGGCATCAACCGGGTCCTGCTGGTCGACTCGCTCGCCGCGGCCGCGGGGGGCGCCGCCTCGGCCTCGTCGAACACCACGTTCATCGAGAGCGCCGCCGGCGTGTCCGAGGGCGGACGGACCGGCCTGACCTCCGTCGTGGTCGGGATCCTGTTCCTGCTGTCGCTGTTCCTGTCCCCGCTGGCGGGCGTCATCCCGGCCGAAGCCACCGCGCCCATCCTGGTGATCGTGGGCTACTTCATGATGACCATGGTCAAGGACATCAACTGGTCGGACCCGGGCATCGGCATCCCGGCCCTGCTGACCATGGTGGTGATGCCGTTCACGTTCAGCATCACGAACGGTGTGGGCGCGGGGTTCATCGCCTTCGCGCTGATCGCGGTCCTCCGCGGGAAGTGGAAGGACGTTCACCCGCTGCTGGTGGTGGTCTCGGCCATCTTCGCCTGGTATTTCATCCACGGCCTGCTCATCTGACGGCAAGGGTCGGATCCGAAGGAAAGGGGCGCCCGACCGGCGCCCCTTTCGTCGGCCTGGTTCAGGTCAGGCCGAGCAGGTCGTCGTTCGTGTTCAGGTTGAACGCGAACCGGCCCTCGGGATCCGCGTCGCCCCACACCTCAGGACCGGCCTGGCGGACGTGGAGGCGTTCGAGGGCGTGAAGGACGCTCCGCGTTCCCTCCGCCAGGGCCGTCCGCAACGGTTCCAGCGCTGACGCCGCGTATACCGCGTGGAGGGGTTGGAGGCCGTAGGCCGTGAGCGGGACGACGGCGTCATAGCCGTCGGCGAACGAGGCCAGCGCGGCCAGCACGGTGGGGCTCGCGAACGGCATGTCGACAGCCAAGACGGCCTTGAGCGAACGCGGGCTGGCCGCCAGTCCCGCCGCCATCCCCGCCAAGGGCCCCGCGCCCACGGGGTCGTCGGCCACCTCCGGATAGCCCGTCACCCCGAGCCGGCCCACCGTCCCCGGCGCAAGCAGCACCTGGTCGGCCACCTCGGCAAGCGTTCGAGCCACCCGCAGCACAAGGGTTTCGCCATCCAGAACGAGGAGCGCCTTGTCGCGGCCCATCCGGCGGCTCTCGCCGCCGCACAGGACGAGCCCCGCCATCTGCGTCATGGCTGCCGCCTGCGCTCCGGCTCGAACAGCAGCCGCACCCGGACCGTCGAGCCGGCGGGGAGTTCGCCGTCGCCGGGGGGGATGCGCAGCCATCCCTGCGCGGCCGCCAGCGAGGAGATCGTGCGGCCTTCGAGTGGTTGGACCACCAGCCTGTCGAGTTCGAACCGGACCCGGCAGGGAAGCAGCCACGTGCGGTCGGGCGAGCGCCTCAGGCTCCCCCCCAGCTCGGCCTCCACCGATGGACGGGTCACGCCGGGGCGCCCCTGCAGCGCCAGGATGGCCGGCCGGACGAGCTCCTCGAACGCCACCAGTGCCGCACCCGGGTTCCCGGGGAGCCCGAACAGCGGCAGGCCGAACGCGCGTCCGAACACGAACGGCCTGCCCGGCCGGATGGCCACACGGAACCGCCGCACCTCCACGGCGGGGATCGGCCCGTCGGCGAGCCGGCCGACCAGGTCGCGGAGTCCTTCGGACACGCCGCCCACGGTGATCACGGCATCGGCTCCCGACGCCGCGTGGCGAAGCGCCGTGAGCAGCGCCTGCGGGTGGTCCGGCGCGGCGCCGTGGGTGCGAGGCTCTCCACCGGCGTCGCGGATCAGCGCCGCCAGCGGGGCCGAGATGGCATCGAACACCTGCCCGGCAGAGAGCTCGGCGCCGGCCGGCCGGACCTCGTCGCCGGTGGGAAGCACGGCCACGATGGGGCGGGGACGGACCAGGACGGTCGTTCGCCCGAGTGCGGAGGCCGCCGCGAGCCGTTCGGGGCCCAGGATCGCGCCCGCTCGAACGACGAGTGTCCCCGCCGAAGCGTCCTCGCCGACCGGGCGAACGTTGCGGCCCTCGGGCACCGGTCCCCGAACGGTCACGGTTCCCTCGACGGCCTCGGCCTCCTCCAGGGGAACCACGGCGTCGGCTCCCTCCGGGACCACCGCGCCCGTCGCCACCGCCGTGGCCTGGCCGGGCCCGACCTCCCCGTTCCACGGCCGGCCCGCCAGCGAGTTACCCACCACGTCCAGTCGCGCCGGGCCTGCAGCGACGTCGTTCGAACGAACCGCGAACCCGTCCATCGCCGAGGTGCGGAAAGGGGGAAGGTCGAACCCCGCCACCAGGTCTTCCGCCAGGACAAGCCCGGCGGCACCCGCCACCGGAACCGCCCGGGGCGGGAGCGCCGACAGGGTGGCCAGGATGGCGGCCAAGACCTGTTCGGGCTGCTGGAGTTCGACGACCCTCGGGCCCATCGGGGGAGCATAGACGCGGGCGCCGGCCGAGGGACTTGGGTACAGTCCTCGCGCTGCCATCGTTGGGAAGAGGAGACGGGAGGGCGGGATGACGGGAGGGCGACTCACGATGCGCGAGGCGCTGGACCGTCTGCCCAAGGTCGAACTCCACTGCCACATCGAGGGGACGATGCGGCCCCACACGGTGGCCGAGCTGGCCCGGAAGAACGGCCGTCCCTTCCCCGTCGACGATCCCACCGACCTCTATCGCTACACCAGCCTCGACAGCTTCCTGACGGTGTTCTGGCTTGTCCAGGAGTGTCTGGCCGACCGCGGCGACTGGGCCCGCCTGGCCTATGAGTCGGTGGTGGACGGCGCCGCCCACGGCCTCATCTACCGGGAGAGCTTCTTCACTCCCGCCCGTCATCTGGCCGCCGGACAGGATCTGGGCGAGATCGTGGCGGGCATCGAGGAGGGCCTGGAGGCAGCCGAACGCGACACCGGCGCCCGCGTCCTGCTGATCGCCGACATCGACAAGGCCTACGGTCCGCGAGCCGGCCTCGAGATGGTCGAACGCCTGATCGGATTGCGTTCGAACGGCCTCGCCCAGCGCGTCATCGGCATGGGGATGGATTCCACGGAGCTCGGGGTCGACCCGCTGCAGTTCCGGGAGGCGTACCGGCTGGGGGAGCGTTCGGGCCTCCGGCTCACCGGCCACCAGGGGGAGACCAGCCCGCCCTCGACCATCTGGGACGTGGTGGAGGATCTGCACTGCGAACGCGTCGACCACGGCCTGTCGATCCTGGACGACCTGGAGGTGGTCGGACGCGTTCGAGACCGCAGCGTCCCGCTCACCGTGTGCCCCATCTCGAACGTCAAGATCGCCAACGCCGTGGCGCGGCTGGAGGACCATCCGTGGCCCCGGATGCGGGCGGCCGGGCTGCACGTGACGCTGAACACCGACGACCCGGCCATGATCGACGACGATCTGGGGCTCGAGTACGCGGCCGTGGCGGAGGCGTTCGGCTACACCTTCGACGACATGGTGGCGACGTCGGTGGCGGGGGTCGATGCGACGTGGCTCAACGACGAGGAGAAGGCCGCGCTCCGCCGCCGGGTGACCGATGCCGCCGCCGACCTGCGATCTCTGATGGCCGGAGCGGGCTGAGGCTGGCTTTCAGTCGGGCTGCACCAGGAACTCGTCCACATCGAACGGCGGCCGGTCCGGCGGCGGCCCACCGGACGGCGGCGGACCCACGGCCACGGACCCGAGCGGGATCCACTCGTCGCCGAGTGCGAGCGCTTCCCGCGTCTCCTTCTTGCAGAACAGCGTCGACGACACCCAGCACGAGGCCAGCCTCTGGGCGTGCAGCGCCAGCATGAGGCTTTGGATCGCCGCGCCGCCCGAGAGCAGGAACATCTCGCGTTCGGCCTCCGAGCGTTCGGCGTCGCCATAGCGGTGCGCGCCTCGCAGCCGGACGCACGGCACGATCAGCACCGGGGCCTCGGCGAGGAGAGCGTCGGATCTGCGGAGGCGTCGTTGGATCACCTCCGCGGGGGAGCCGTCGCCCTGAAGGTCACGCGTCCACGCGGCCGCCATCGCCTCAAGCAACCGCCGCTTGGCGGGGCCGGACCGCAGCGCGGCGAACAGCCACGGCCGGGTGTGGTGGGGCGCCGGCGCCGTGCAGGCAGCTCGAACCGCCTCCATCAGAGCGTCCGGCGACACTTCGCCGGTCCCGAACGCCCGGATCGAACGGCGAGCGTGGATGGCCTGCAGCGGCGACTCCCGGAACAGGTCCTCCTCAGGTGGCCGGACCGCCTCGACCGCGCCCTTGCCGGCCGCGGTCGCGTCGAACGACACCCCCCGGACGATGGCCACCGGCACGCCGTCGGCCTTGCCCATGACCAACCCGCTGGCCGCCGCCACCTCGTCGGCCAGCGCCTCCACGGTCACCTCCAGGACCCGGCCCATGGCGTCGGGCTGGCCGCGCAGGTCGACCAGGGCGGGCAGACCCGCGCAGCCGATGGCCACGTTGACCAGCCCCCGCCGCCACGCCCGTCCGAAGGTGTCCGTGACGACCACGGCAACCGAGACCTCTTCGCCGCCCCACGAACGCAACCCCACCCGGATGCGTTCGGCGCTGCCGTCGGGGTCCTCGGGAAGCAGGCAGAGGAACCCGGCGGCGACGTTCGAGGCGTCCACCCCCGCGTTGGCGCAGACGAACCCGTGCGAGGTCTCCGCGATCAGCAGGTCGCCTCGCCGGGCCACGATGCGTTTCGTCTCGTGCTCTACCCATCCCCCCTTGCCGAGTGGCTCCTCCGGAACCACACGCCCCTCGGCCTTCGACACGGCCTTCTGCGTGACGACGACGACGTCGCCGGCCACCAGTTCGAGCCCGCCCGCTCGAACCGCCTCGCCGATCAGCGCCGCGAGGTCGTCGCCCTCCCGGATCTCCGGGAGGCCTGGAACGGCGAGGACCTCGACGCCCGAGGTCACGCCGGTCCCTTCCCCAGCGCCAAGGCCACCGCCGCCTCCGCCAGCCTGGCCGAGGCCACGTCGTCGACCATGATGGTGTCCACCTCTGACACTCGGATCCCCAAGGCCTCGACCCGGGCCGCCTCTGCCCCGTCCGCGTGGTCGATGACCCACCCCCCCAGCAGGTCGCGGTAGTGCGCGGCCACCCCGGCCGCCGACACCTCCGCGCCCACCACGGGCAGCAACCGGTCCGCCATACCCCTTACCGGCGCGCCGCCCACGATCGGCGAGACGCCCGCCACCCGGTCCCGTCGAGCCACTACGGCATCCCGAACGCCCGGCACGGCCAGGATCGGGTCCACGGAGGCCACCGGGTTGGACGGACAGAGCAGCACCACGTCGGCCGCAGCCACCGCCTCCAGCACACCGGGCCCGGGCCGGGCTCGCTCGACACCCTCGTAGCGGATCGACTTGACCTCGTCGCGTGCTCCCCGCAACACCCAGTACTCCTGGAAGTGGAGGTCGAGCTCGATGCCGCTCACCTCCGCCACGTCCAGCCGCGTGGTCACGGGGTCGTCGCTCATCGGCAGCAGCCGGGACCCGACGCCGAACCGTTCGCACACGGCCGCGGTCGCCTCCGACAGCGTCGAACCGCCGGCCAGCAGGGCCGTTCGAAACAGATGCGTGGCCAGGTCGAGGTCGCCCAGCCCGAACCATGCCTCCTCGGCGCCGAACGCCCGCAGCTCCTCGGTGGCCCGGAAGGTCTCGCCCTCCCGCCCCCAGCCGCGTTCGCGGTCGGCGACGCCGGCCAACCAGTAGGTGACCGAGTCGAGATCGGGGGAGACGTGCAGGCCGTGCACCACGATGTCGTCGCCCGTGTTGACCACGACCGTGACGTCCGATGCCGGCACGACCTGCATCAGTCCGCGCAGGAACTTGCCCGCCCCCACGCCGCCGGCCAGCGCCACGACCTTCATGCCCGCAGCCTACCGGCACCACGAGCAAGCGTTCGAATAGAACCCGTGTAGATTCGAGCCCACGATGACCGACCTCGCCCACCAGGTCCGTCGCGCCCTCGTTCGGGCTTCCGCCGGCAAGTCGCTCTCCCTCGACGAGGTCGAAGCCCTGCTCACGGCCCGCGGCGACGCGCTGGACGAACTCCTCGGCACCGCGTCGAACCTCCGCGACCTCGGCCACGGCCGCGTCGTCACCTACTCGCGCAAGGTGTTCGTTCCCCTCACCATGCTGTGCCGCGACCACTGCCACTACTGCACGTTCGCCAAGCCGCCCGCGCACCTCGACTCGCCCTTCCTCACGCTCGAGGAGGTCGTGGCCATCGCCGAGGGCGGCCGCAAGCTGGGCTGCAAGGAGGCCTTGTTCACCCTCGGCGACCGTCCCGAGGAGCGCTATCCGGTGGCGAGGCAGTGGCTGGACGAACGCGGCTACGCGTCCACGCTCGACTACGTGCGGGCCGCAGCGATCCGGGTGATCGAGGAGACGGGACTGCTCCCGCACCTCAACCCCGGCGTCATGTCGTGGGAGGAGATGACGCGGCTGAAGCACGTCAGCGCCTCCATGGGGATGATGCTCGAGACCTCCTCGCAACGGTTGTCCGAACGGGGCGGTCCCCACTTCGGCTCGCCCGACAAGGTCCCCGCCGTTCGGCTGCGAACGCTGGAGGACGCCGGCCGCCTGGCCATCCCGTTCACCACGGGCATCCTCGTCGGCATCGGCGAGACGCCCCGCGAACGCGCCGAGTCGCTGTTCGCCATCCGCGACGTCCACCGTCGCTACCACCACATCCAGGAAGTCATCATCCAGAACTTCAAGCGGAAGCCTCGAACGGCCATGCACGCCGCGCCCGAGCCAAGCGAACAGGAGTTCCTGGCCACGGTGGCCACCGCGCGGGTTGTGTTCGGCCCGGCGATGTCCGTCCAGGCGCCGCCGAACCTCTCGGACCCCGACTACCCGCGCCTGCTCGACGCCGGCATCAACGACTGGGGCGGCGTCTCGCCCCTCACCCCCGATCACGTCAACCCCGAGGCGCCGTGGCCCAAGCTCGCCGACCTCGAACGCCGAACGGCCGAACGCGGGTTCGAACTCCGCGAACGCCTGACCATCTACCCGCGTTTCGCGCTGAAGCCCGACCCGTGGCTGTCGGGGAAGATGCAGAAGCCCGTTCGGCTGCTCACCGGACCCGACGGGCTGGCTGTGGCCGGACAGAAGCCCGAGCCCACGCCATGGCAGGACCCCGACGTCCACTGGAAGCCGCGCCTGACCGCGCTCACGTTCGCCAAGGGCACGCAGGCTGGCCTGCGCGACGACGAGGGAGACGTCTACGGGACGTTCGACCACATCTCGCTGACCAAGGAGTGGGACGAACGCGGGCGCCGTCAGCCCGAACGCCTCGCCGCCGACATCCGCGGGGCGCTGGCCGTGGCCGCGGCGGGGCGACCCATCGACGACGCCCAGGCCCTCACGTTGTTCGAGGCCGAAGGGCCGGCGCTTGAGGCGCTGTGCCGGGTGGCCGACGACCTCCGCCGCGATGCCGTCGGCGAGGAGATCACCTACGTCGTCAACCGCAACATCAACTTCACCAACGTCTGCTACACGGGCTGTCGGTTCTGTGCGTTCGCCCAGCGGGAGGTGGATCCCGAGAGCTACACCCTGTCGCTCGACGAGGTGGCGGACCGCGCCGAAGAGGCGTGGACGTACGGCGCCACCGAGGTCTGCATCCAGGGCGGCCTCCACCCGTCGTTGCCGGGCGACTTCTACTTCAAGGTGCTGGACGCCGTCAAGGCTCGAACCCCCGCCATGCACATCCACGCGTTCTCGCCGTTCGAAACGCTGAACGGTGCGACGCGTCTCGGCATCTCCTACCGCGAGTTCCTCACCGAAGCGAAGGCCCGCGGTCTAGGGACGTCGCCCGGCACCGCCGCGGAGATCCTGGACGACGAGGTGCGGTGGGTCCTGACCAAGGGCAAGCTGCCGGCCGACACGTGGGAGGAGATCGTTCGAACGGCACACTCGCTCGGCATCCGGACGTCCTCGACCATCATGTACGGCCACGTCGACGCGCCGCCGCACTGGGTTGGCCACATCCGCCGCCTGACCCGCATCCAGGACGACACGGGCGGCTTCACCGAGTTCGTGCCACTGCCCTTCGTCCACCAGAACTCGCCGATCTACCTTGCCGGCAAGGCGCGACCCGGTCCGACGTACGACGAGAACCGGCGGATGCACGCGGTGGCTCGCATACTGCTGCACGGCCGCATCCCGAACGTCCAGGTGTCGTGGGTGAAGATGGGGATGGACTACTGCAAGACGATCCTGCAGGGCGGGGCGAACGACTTCGGCGGCACCCTGATGGAGGAGACCATCTCCCGCATGGCGGGCTCGGAATGGGGCATCCGCAAGGAGCCCGAGGAGTTCGTTCGAGCCATCGCCGAGCTCGGCCGGGTCCCCGCCGAACGCACCACCACCTACGAACGCGTCGATCGGTCCGCGCCGCACCCCGCGTGATGTGAGAATCGTCAGGCAACCTTACCTTTGTAGTAAGGCGACCTGACGAACGAAATACTTGGTCGAACCTATTGTCACGCCTCGTTCGGAGGGTAAGGATTCGTTCGGTATGGAAACGGGCACGAGGTCCGGGCGAACGGATCTTTCGGCAGAAGCGGGGTTCGAGTTGCAATCTGCAGCGGTTCTGGTCCAGAATTACAAGAATGTAATTCGAGGAGAGGGCCGTGCATCACTTCATACCGTGGCAAGACCGAGCGCGCTGCCGGGAGTTCGACCCGGAGATCTTCTTCCCCGAGAAGGGTGGGAGCTCCCGGGAGGCCAAGCGGATCTGCGCCGAGTGTCCCGTTCGCATCGAGTGCCTGAACTACGCCCTGCGTCGCGACGAGCGCTACGGGGTGTGGGGCGGGATGAGCGAACGGGAGCGACGACGCCTGAAGCGGATGGCGTCCTGACCGAGGGGAGGAGGTGAAGATGCCAGCAGCCAAGAAGTCAACGGCGAAGAAGGCCACCACGGCCAAGAAGTCGACGGCCAAGAAGCCGGCGGCGAAGAAGGCCACCACGGCGAAGAAGACGACGGCCGCCAAGAAGTCGACGGCCAAGAAGTCGACGGCCAAGAAGTCGACGGCCAAGAAGTCGACCGCGAAGAAGTCGACGGCGAAGAAGTCGACGGCGAAGAAGTCGACGGCGAAGAAGTCGACCGCCAAGCGGTAGGCGTTCGTCCGTGAGCATCCGACGGAAGGGGGGTCAGGTGGCCCCCCTTCCGAGCTCTCCGGGACCAGGGACATCGCTCCCGGGAGCCGAACACCTCGTGCTATCCTCGCCTTCCTTCCCCGACCCCAGTCTGTCCTTCCATGGCGCAAGCCGGAACGCGAGCACCTGTAGAGGCCGTCGTCGCTGAGCGTGTGAAGCCGCCCAGCGTCCTCGTCGTGCTGGTCGCGCACGATGCGGCGGACTGGGTTCGCCAGTGCCTCCTGGGACTCTCCAAACAGACCCACCCGCGCATCGGCGTGATGGCGGTGGACAACGCGTCCACCGACGGATCGGGGGACGTCCTCACCTCGGCGCTGGGAGCCGAACGCGTCATCCGCCTGGACCGCAACGTGGGGTTCGCCGGCGGCGTAGCCGAGGCGTTGAAGTCGCCAGCTGCGGTCGAGGCCGACTACGTCCTGCTCCTGCACGACGACACCGTCCTAGCACCGGACGCGATCACCTGCCTGGTGCAGGCAGCCGAACGGTACGAGAACGTCGGCGTGGTGGGGCCCAAAGTCCTGGACTGGGACGAACCTCGCCGGCTTAGGGAGATCGGCATGTCCACCGACCGGTTCGGCTATCCCTATTCACCGCTCGAGGACGACGAGATCGACCAGGGGCAGTACGACCGGATCCGCGAGGTGTTGTTCGTCTCCTCCGCCGCCATGCTCATCTCGCGGCGCGCGTGGACCCGGGTCGGGCGGCCGGATGAACGCTACGTCTCCCATCACGAGGACCTCGACTTCTGCTGGCGGGCCCGGCTGGCCGGGTTCCGAGTCCTGATGGCGCCGAACGCGGTCGCTCGTCATCGCGGCGCGGGGGCGAAGGGCGAACGCGACCGGACCGCCCCGGCGCGCGTTCGGTATCACCGCGAGCGGGCCGCCCTGGCCAGCGTGTTGAAGAACTACAGCCTGTTCACGTTGCTGTGGCTCCTGCCGCTGTACTTCGTCCAGGGGCTCGCCCGGGTGCTGCTGTTCGCGGTCTCCCGGCGGTTCGAAGACGCGTACCAGGTCCTGGCGGCGTGGGGGTGGAACCTCATCCACCTCCCCGGGACCGTTCGGCGGCGGGCCCGGGCCCAGGCCGTTCGAAGCGTGCGCGACCGCGTCGTCAAGCGGTACATGGCGCCGGCCCGCATGCGGCTCGGCGCGTTGGCCACGGTGGCCGGCCGGTTCCTGGTGGGCCGGGAGTCGAACGAGGACGACGTCCGCCCGTCCGCGCGAGCCCAGGTGGTGGCGTTCGGACTGGCCCATCCGGTAACGACCGCATGCACCTTGGCGGTCCTGGTGGCGCTCTTGGCGTACCGGCACCTTGCCGTCGCCTCGCCGCTGACCGGGGGAGCGCTAACCCGGTTCCCCTCGTCCTGGACGGCCTTCTTCAGCGAACTCGCCTCGAACGTTCGCCACGGCGGGCTGGGAGGCTCGGCGCCGGCCAGCCCCGCCCTGGCCGCGCTCGGTGCGGGGAGCCTGCTGACGTTCGGAAGTCCAGCCCTGCTCCAGAAGTTGCTGCTGCTCGGCCTGCCGCTGGCGGCCGCGTGGGGCTGCTACCGGGCGGTTCGTTCGATCACCTCGGCCACCGGGCCTTCGGTGGTGGCGGCGGGCTGCTACGGGCTCTCCACCGTCCTGCTGGAGGCGGTCTCCGACGGCCGCATCCCGGCGCTGGTGTTCCTGGCGGGCCTGCCCTGGCTCGCCACCAAGTTCCTGCTGGCGTTCGACCCGAACGCTCCCGTTCGGCCCGGGCGGTGGGTGATCGGCGCCGCCGCCGGGCTCGCAGGGTTGGCGGCCTTCTACCCGGCGGCGGCCCTGGCCGCGGTCCTGGTCACGGTGTGGGCGGCGGTCGTCCCGACCGTCACGGGACGCCGGGCCAAGGGCGTCGGTTTGTCGGTGGCGGCCCTGGGAGGCGCCTGCCTGCTGGCCTTCCCGGTGACGCTGAACGTTCTGCGAGGTGGCGGCGCGGCGCTGTCCGAACCGGTCGGCCGGGTCGGCTTCTGGGCGTTGCTACGGGGGTCGCTCGGGCCGGGACCGGGTTCGTGGCCGGTGGCGCTGTACCTGCCGCTGGCCGCGGCCCTGGCGTTGCTGTTCGTCACCGGACGGGGGTCGAGACCGGCGGTGTGGGCGGCGCTGGCCGGGATCTCCGGGGTGTTCCTGGCCGATCTGGCCGGTGCGGGATACCTCCCCGCGGCGCTGTCGAACCCGCTCGCCTACGTGGCGGTGGCCACGTTCGCATTCGCGATGCTGGTCGGCCTTGGGCTGGCCCAGCTCACGACCGGCGTGGCCCGGCAGGCGTTCGGCCATCGCCAGCTGGGCGGCGCGTTGATGGCGCTCGTGCTGGGGGTGGGGCTGGTGGGGCAGGCGTACCAGGCGGCGCGGGGTGGTTGGGCGGTGGGAGGTCCGGACCGGCTGCCCACGGCGTACTCGGCGGTGGCGGCGGGGGCCGAGAGTTACCGCTTGCTGTGGCTGGGACGGTGGACGGGAGCGGCGTTCCCACCGCCGGGGGGCATCCCGGACGGGCGCGTGGCGGCGAGGGCCGATTCGGTGCGCTTCGCGGTCACTTCCTCGTGGGGCCAGTCCGCCCTCGACGTGGCCCGGCCGGCGTTCGGCCCCGGCTACGAAGCGCTTCGAACGGCCCTGTCCGAGATCCTGACCGGCGATACCCGCCACGGGGGCGCGCTGCTGGCGCCGTTCGGCGTTCGGTTCGTCCTGGCTCGAACGAGCGACCTGCCCCCCGACGTGGTGGGACGGCTGGCGGCGCAACTCGACATGGACCAGCTGCCCGAGCAGGGCCTGACCATCTTCCGGAACGAACGAGCGGTCCCGACGGCCGCCGAGGTGTCCTCGCCCGCGTGGGGCCGAGCGGCGTTGGCGAACGGAGGAGACCGAACGTTCCAGCTGCCCCGGCCGCGGTCGGCGGTCTTGGCGCCTGAGGGCGACGTCTACCGCGGGGCGGCCGGTGCGCGGGGGTCCGTGGTCTACCTGGGTGATCAGTTCGACAGCCACTGGTCGATGAGCGCGAGCGGCGTTCGGGCCGTGGCACCGCACCGGGCGTTCGGCTGGGCCATGGCCTGGCCCGCGACCCCGAGCGGGGCTGCGCTGGTGGTTCGCCGAAGTGGCGGGGGGGTTCGAACGTTCGAACTTGCGCTGCTGGCGGTGCTGTGGGCGCCGGCGCTCTGGGCGACGCGGAGGCCGGCTGGTCGTGGCTGAGGACCGTCCCGAGGAGCCCACGGCCGAGCCAGAAGAGCTCGCGACCCGCCCCGAGCCGGCCACCAGGACCGAGCCGGAGCCAGAGGAGCTCACGACCGAGCCCGCGCCGGAAGCTCCGGGAACGGTCTCGCCGCCCACCCCCTCGGTCTCGTCTCCTCGGGCCGGATTGCGGCTGCGCCGCCGAGTGGTGGCGGTGGCGGTGCTGGTCGCAGTCGTGGTGGGCGCCGGCACCCTCCTCAGCCGTTCGGTGGGCGTTCGAGCTGCTCCGGCCGGATCCGTCCCGACCGGCGCGGGCGCGGTGAACGGGGCGATGTTCTGTCCGCACGGTGGCGCGCCCGGCGCGAGCGGCTGGGTCGCCATCACCAACCCGGGGACGAGCCACGTGACCGTTCGGCTGTCGACGTTCGATGCGAAGGGGACCGTGGCTCCCGCCGTCACGTTCGTCGTCCCCCCCGGTCACCAGGTCGAACGCCCCGTCCCGGCGGATGACCCCGCGGACGCCACGGAGGTCGAATACTTCGGGGGCTGGGTGGGCGCCTCCGCCATCGTCCAGACCAAGGCCACCCATCCGGCGCTCGCCGCCGAAGGGTGCGTTCGAGCCGCCCACCCGTCCTGGTTCGTCCCCGACGCCTCGACCGCGCAGGGGGACACCAGCTACCTGGTCGTGATGAACCCGTTCGGCCAGGACGCCACGTTCGACGTCGTGCTTCGAACGGACCAACGCGCGGTCCGGCCCGGGGCCCTGTCACCGTTCGTGCTGCGAGGTGGGACGTCGGCTGCCCTGAAGCTCAACGACTTCGTGCTGCAGAACCCGGCCGAACGAGACGTTACCGTCCAGGTCACGACCCACCTGGGACGCGTCGTGGTGGGGGGACTGGTCAGCTCGGCGACCGATCTGCGCGAGGAGGCGGGCATCTCCAACCCCGCCACGCTCGCTGTCATCCCGGCGACCGCTTACGTCGGTTCGTCGCAACTCGACATCCTGAACCCCGGGACGGGCCGGGCCGACCTCTCCGTGGTGGCGCAGGGCGGTACGCGACAGAACTTGTTGTCGGGCAATCAGGGCATCTCGATGGGTCCGCAGGCGGTCCGAACGTTCTCGGTGATGCTGGCCACGACGGCCGGGACGGTGGTCCAGTCGACCAACGGCGCGAAGCTGGCGGTGGCGAGGCGCGTGTCCGGTCCGAACGGCGACTCGGCGGCCATCGACGCGCCCGCCCAGCCGCTCAGGCAGTGGCTGGTGATGGCGACGAGTCCTCCCGACGGAGGAACGAGCTACCTGGTGTTGCAGAACCCCGGGCAGGTGGACACGCTGGCGACCGTCCGGCTGATCGGGTCGAACGGTGACGTCGGCTCCCCCTTCACGGTGACGGTGCCGTCTGGGACAATGGTCGGATTGGGCCTGTTGGACCGGGTTGGGAACGATCCCGTCTCGGCACTGGTCTCGGCCCAGCGCGCAACCTTGGTGGCGTCCGGAGCGTCCGTATCACGGGACGGTGCGGGTTTCGCCGCCACGATGGGCCTGCCGCTGGCGGCCCGGGATCAACCATAGAAGGAGTTCGGGTGGCACAGGAACGCAAGCATTCGGCGCATCGGAGGGCCAAGCGGTTCGTGGTCGTCCTGGTCGCCCTGGTGGGCACGCTCACCATGCTCGGCGCGGGTGTGGCCTACGCGGGCTACCGTTACGACCAGAACCGGATCGGCCGCCTCCTGCCCGGCATCCGCATCGACGGGATCGCCATCGGCGGGATGACCCGGGCCCAGGTCGAACAGACCCTCCAGCCCGTCGCCGCCAAGCTGCTGGACCACCCCGTGACGGTGAAGGCCGGCAACCAGGTGTGGCATCTGAGCTCCCGGGACATGGGGACCACGGTCGACCTGACCACGGCCGTGGACAGGGCGTTCGCCGCGAGCCGGCAGTACCCGTGGTGGGAGCGAACGTGGCACTGGCTGACGAAGAAGCCGGTGGATCGAACGTTCACAACGACCGTGGCCTATGACCGTTCGCCGGCTCATGCGCTGGTCCAGAGCATCGCGGCGAAGGTGGCCTCGCCCGCGCACGACGCCAGCCGCGACTTCGTGAACGGCCGCCTGGTGACGGTTGCGTCCAAAGCCGGGACCGAACTGTTGAACGCGAAGAAGGCCGAAGCGGCCATCTTCGCCGCGGTGACGGGAACGAGATCGGTCGTCCATCTCGGCGTTCGAACGGTCGAGCCCGCGGTCAGCGAGACGAGCTTCGGCAAGCTGATCGTCGTTCGCCTGTCGCAGAACAAGCTCTACCTCTACGACGGGTTCCACCTGGAGAAGACGTATCAGGTGGCCACGGGCCAGCCCTCGATCTATCCCACGCCGCAGGGTCATTTCGAGATCATCAACAAGCGGATCAACCCGACGTGGGTCAACCCGCAGCCGGACGGATGGGGGAAGGGCGAGCCCGCGACGATCCCGCCGGGGCCGGACAACCCGCTGGGGACGCGCGCCCTCGATCTGAACGCGCCCGGCATCCGCATCCACGGGACCCCGGACGACGCGTCGATCGGGCACTGGGCCTCGCACGGCTGCATCCGGATGCACATCTGGGATTCCGAGGAACTCTATCCCCGGGTCGACGTAGGCACGCCGGTCATCATCACCGAGTAGCCGGCGCTGGTTCCCGCTGCAGCTCGTTCGACCGCTTCACGCCACATCCCGGAGGTTTTGTCACTCTCGATCCCTCGAACGGCCATCCTTGGCTTGACTCGGGACCTGGATCCGTCATACGATGTTCTGGTACTCCGTAGAGACCGGAAGGCGCAAGCCGGAAAGCCACTGCGGAGTACGCTTTTGTGTTCGCGTTCTCCGGAAGAGGCCGGGTCATGGCCTCTTCCTGCGGTTTCGGGGTCCGGATCCGATCGCTCGGGTCGCCGGTTCCGACCGCCACAAGGTGGGTTGGCTTAGGTAGCAACCGCGCTACCCAAGCTGTGCTGCCGCGTCCGGGGCGAGGATGCTTGAGAATCACAATCGTGTGATCTAGCGTTGAACGCGTGCGAACGTGCGACAAGATGCGGTGTTCGTCCCCGGCCGAGGCGGGCGTGTGGGTCAGGCGCTCCGCCCACGAGGTGCTGGTGGGGGCGCTCGCCGGCCCGTGGGATCCGAGGGTCCTCGGCCTCTGCACCACCCACCTCGAACGCCTGGTGCCGCCGCAGGGCTGCCGGGTCAGGGACGTTCGGCCTGCTGTCGCAATCTCCTCCTCGGGCGCACGTGCTTCCTGACCTCGGGTGAGGTCCGAACCGGCGTGGTTCTTGGGTAAACTGCTACCCAAGCCATATGGGTCTCGACAAGGAACTCCTGAACCGGGTCCGCCAGCTCGACGAGTTCGATCTCAGGCGGCTGACCATCTTCGTGCGGGGACTGCTGGTGGCCCGGTCCGGTCGCGAGGAGGACGCGGGCGCCCCGCCTCCACCGCCGGTTCGCGGCGCCGTCACCTACCGCCAGGAGCGGGTGCGGTGCGGGAAGAAGGGATGCGCGACGTGTCCGCACGGTCCCTACTGGTACGCCTACTGGCGTGAGGACGGCCGGCTGCGTTCGCGCTACATCGGCAAGACGCGGCCACCGGATGACCGGCCCCCGTGGGGTCCCTCCGCGGCTCCGGAGCCCACCACCGGCGGGTAGGCCGCCCGGCGGGCAGCCGGCTCCCGTTCGCCCCACACCGAGCCCTGGAAAGGTCTCCCCACGGCTGGGGGCGGCGCCGATACGTTCGATGGTAGTCCGAACGGCCTCCCCCGCTCACCCCGGCCTCCCCCGGATGGGGGAGCGCCGCGTAGTCCCGCCGGGGGGTGGAAAAACGGCTCCGGGTGACCATATCGCGCGGACGCCGCATCCGCCGAAAACCATTCCATGACCCCGATGATGTACACCACATCGAAATGCCCGTCCTGCGATTCCCCGGAACTGATGAGCGTTCGGATGACCCTTGCCGAGTCGGATACAGACTTCGCCTTCTGCTCGCACTGCGAGTGGAAGGGGTGGAAGCGCCAGGGCGAGAACCTCGCCCTGAACTCCGTGCTCGGGCTGGCCACCGTTCGTCGCTGAGCCCTTTCGCTGCGGCGGGTCGCCCCACCGGGCGGCTCCGCTGGAGCGCTGATTCCGGTCGGCTAGACTCGCTGCCATGCCGGGCGACCTGGGCGCGATCTTCAAGGCCTACGACATCCGCGGCATCTATCCCGATCAGCTGAACGAGGACGCCGCCGAACGCATCGGCCGGGCCTTCGCCGGCTGGGTGAACGCCGAACGCATCCTGATCGGCCGGGACTGCCGCCTTTCCTCGCCGTCGCTGTGCGATGCGTTCGTCGACGGCGTGACGCGTTCGGGAGTAGGGATCGTGGACATCGGTCTCTCCACCACCGACATGGTCTATTTCGCCTCCGGCCGCCTGTCGCTGCCGGGCACCATGTTCACCGCCAGCCACAATCCCGCGCAGTACAACGGCATCAAGCTGTGCCGTCCGGGGGCCGCTCCGGTGGGCGAGGAGTCCGGGCTCAAGGAGATCCGTTCGCTGGCGGAAGCCGGCGGCAACGGCTCTCCGGCCGTCTCGCCCGGGACCGTCGAGCAGCGAGACATGGTCGAGGAGTACCTCGAACACCTCCTGACGTTCGCCGACGTCGAACGCCTCTCGCCGCTGACGGTTGCCGCCGACGCCGCGAACGGCATGGCCGGGCTGGTGGTGCCGGCGTTGTTCGAACGGCTTCCCTTGAAGCTGGTGCCGCTGTACATGGAGCTCGACGGGACGTTCCCCAACCACCCCGCGGACCCTATCGAGCCCGAGAACCAGCGGGACCTCCAGGCGGCCGTCCGCGAAGCCGGCGCGGACCTCGGGCTGGCGTTCGACGGCGACGCCGACCGCGTGTTCCTGGTGGACGAAGATGCCGAGGGCGTGAGTGGCTCGCTGGTCACGGCGCTCGTGGCCAAGGGGATGCTCGAGCGCTACCCGGGCGCGACCATCCTCCACAACCTGATCTGTTCGTGGGTGGTGCCGGAGACGATCAGGGAGTACGGCGGTGTGCCCGTTCGAACCCGCGTCGGCCACTCGTTCATCAAGCAGATCATGGCCGAGACCGGCGCGGTGTTCGGCGGCGAACATTCGGGCCACTACTACTTCCGGGACCACTACAACGCCGACAGCGGCCTGGTGGCGACGATGGTGGTGCTCGACCAGATGTCGAAGGCCGGCCAGCCGCTGTCGGAGCTGTTGAAGCCGTTCCGCCGCTACTCCGCATCCGGCGAGATCAACTCCGCGGTGCGCGACCAGACGGCGGCCATGGAGGCGGTGGCCGCGGCCTATCGGGACGGCCGCGTGGACCGCCTGGACGGCCTCACGGTGCAGTTCGACGACTGGTGGTTCAACCTGCGCCCGTCGAACACCGAGCCGCTGCTCCGGCTGAACGCGGAAGCTCGAGCGCCCGAGCTGCTGGAGGAGAAGACCGCCGAGGTGCTGGACCTCGTTCGCGCGAGTTCCTGAGGCTCAGGTAGGGTTTGCGCACCGACCACGAATCCATGGACGTCCGCGTAGAGGAGGCTCGACATGCCGGTTGACCCCGAACTGCTCCAGATCCTGGTCTGTCCCAACGACCACGGCGAGCTCAACTACCTGCGGGACCAGGAGATCCTGGAGTGTACGAAGTGTCACTACCGCTATCCCGTTCGCGACGACATCCCGGTGATGTTGCTCGACGAAGCCGAGAAGCCCGCCGCGGGATGAGCCCGGCCGGAAGGGCGGTGCCGGGCCTGTTCCCCGGCGCTGTGGAGGCGTTCGACCGGGGCGGCATGCTCGCCCTGGTGGGGTCCCTGGGGACGCAGCTCCGGGAGGGCTACGCGGCGGCCACGGCGACGCCAGCGCTTCCCTCGGCCGAAGGGGTGCGTTCGATCCTCATCTGCGGGATGGGGGGCTCCGGGATCGGGGGGGACGTGTTCCGTTCGTTGTACGGGCCGACGCTAGCGGTCCCGGTCGTGGTGACCAAGGGCTACTCGCTGCCCGGGTTCGCCGGACGCGACACGGTAGTGATCGTCGCGTCGTTCTCCGGCAACACCGAGGAGTCCGTGGCGGCTTACACCGCGGCCGTCGAACGGGGATGCCGGGTGGTGGCGGTGAGCGCCGGGGGAGCGCTGGCATCGCTCGCCGAGGCCGACGGCCTGCCGCACCTGCGCCTCCCCGACCACGTCCCGCTTCCCCGGGCCGCGCTGGGCTACCTCGCGGCGGCCCCCATCGGCATCGCGGACGCCCTCGGCCTCATCCCGCCGGCCGCCGACGACGTCGAACGAACCGCATCGCTGCTGGACGACCTGGCCGGTCGGCTCGGCCCCGACGGCGGCGATCCTTCCGCAAAGGGCCTCGCCGGCTGGCTGGGCGGGCGCATCCCGGTGGTGTGGGGCTCGGAGGGCGTGGCGGAGGCGGCGGCCTTGAGGTGGAAGACGCAGACGAACGAGAACGGCAAGCTTCCGGCGTGGGCGAGCGTCCTTCCCGAACTCGACCACAACGAGATCGAGGGCTGGTCGGTCGGCGTGGGGACGCCGTTCGCCCTCATCGTGCTGCGGCATCCCGGCGAACATCCCCGCGTCGAGGCCAGGGTGACGGCGACGCTGGACCTGCTGCGGGCATCTGGCCTGGACGCGCGCCAGGTCCATGCGGAGGGCTCGACCCCGATGGGGTGGTTGTTCTCCCTGATCATGCTGGGGGATTTCGTCACCACGTACGAGGCCATCGGGCGCGGCGTGGACCCCACCCCCATCCCTGTCCTGAGCGCGCTGAAGGAACGGCTGAAGCCGTGACGGGTGTTCGAACGCACCCCGGGCCCGACGACTCGCTCCCGGAGCAGGCCCGCGCGCTCATCCGCGAACGCTGCGATGTCGAACCCGCCGTCGTCGTCGTCCTGGGCTCGGGGCTCGGCGACGCCGTGGCCGAGGACGTCGAACCCTGCCACGAGTTCGCGTTCGGCTCGATCCCGGGCTTCCCCCCGCCGAGCGTCCCCGGTCACGCGGGGCTCCTCGTCATGGGAAGGCTGTACGGCGTCCCGGTGGCCGTGTTCCGGGGACGGGTCCACTACTACGAGGGCCACGGGATCGGTTCGACCACGCTCATCCCCCGGCTGGCGGCGGCGCTGGGAGCGGGGGCGCTCGTCCTGACGAACGCCGCCGGAGGGCTCGATCCCTCGTTCCGGGCGGGCCAGCTGATGCTGCTGCAGGACCATCTCAACTCGCTCGGCGTCAATCCGTTGACCGGCTGGCGGCTGCCCGACGGGATGCCGGCGTTCGTCGACCTCTCCGCCGTCTACGACCGGGAGCTTCGGGGCTGGGTGGACGAGGTCGCGGCCCGTGAGGGGATCGAATTGGCCCACGGCGTTTACGTCGCGCTCCCCGGTCCCTCCTACGAGACGCCCGCCGAGAGCGCCGCGCTCCGGCAGGCGGGGGCGAACGCGGTCGGGATGTCCACGGTGCCGGAGGCGGTGGCCGGCGTGGCGCTCGGCCTGCGCGTGCTCGGACTGTCCTGCATCACGAACGCCGCCGGCCAGGAGGCCACGCACCAGGATGTCCTGCGCGCGGCCCGCGGTGCGGCCGCTCAGTTGCGTACCCTGTTGGCGGGCATCCTTCCTCGTCTGTCCCGGAGCGAGGCTGCCGACGACCACGACGACGACAGGAGGATCTGATGGACTGTGACGTGAAGGACATGGGGTTGGCCGAGAAGGGCCGGGCTCGCATCGAGTGGGCGGACAACGAGATGCGGGTGCTGACATTCATCCGCGAACGGTTCGAGAAGGAGAAGCCACTGCAGGGCGTTCGGATCGCCGCATGCCTGCACGTCACCACGGAAACCGCGAACCTCATGCGAACGCTGGTGGCCGGTGGCGCGGAGGTCGCGCTCTGCGCCTCGAACCCCCTGTCCACCCAGGACGACGTGGCGGCGGCGCTGTGCGAGGACGACGGCATCGACGTCTACGCCATCAAGGGCGAGGACAACGAGACGTACTACCGCCACATCAACGCGGTCCTCGACACCCATCCCCACATCACCATGGACGACGGCTGCGACCTGGTGACGCTGCTCCACAAGGAGCGCAAGGAGCAGCTCGGAGAGCTGACCGGGGGGACCGAGGAGACGACCACCGGCGTCATCCGCCTCCGGGCCATGGCCAAGGAAGGCGTGCTGGCCTATCCGGTGGTCGCCATCAACGACGCGGACACCAAGCACCTGTTCGACAACCGGTTCGGGACGGGGCAGTCCACGATCGACGGCATCATCCGGGCCACGAACCTCCTGCTGGCAGGCCGAACGGTCGTCGTCGCCGGCTACGGGATGTGCGGCCGGGGCGTGGCGTCCAGGGCTCGCGGGCTCGGGGCTCGGGTCATCGTCACCGAGATCGATCCCCTGGTGGCCCTGGAGGCCGTCATGGAGGGCTACCAGGTCCTGCCGATGCGCGAGGCCGCTCGGGTCGGTGAGGTGTTCATCACGGTGACCGGCGACACGTCGATCCTGGCCCGCGAGCACTTCGGGCTGATGAAGGACGGAGCCGTGCTGGCGAACTCCGGTCACTTCGACGTGGAGATCGACAAGGAGGCCCTGGGCGACCTTGCCGTCGAGGTTCGTCGGATCCGCGAGTTCGTCGACGAGTACCGGATGGAGGACGGCCGCCGCATCCATCTGCTGGCCGAGGGGCGGCTGGTCAACCTGGCCGCCGCCGAGGGGCATCCCGCCGCGGTGATGGACATGTCGTTCGCCAACCAGGCGCTGTCCGTGGAGTGGCTGCACGCCAACGCGGAGGGGCTGGGCCAGGAGGTCGTGCCCGTGCCGGTCGAGATCGACAAGGAGGTCGCGCGGCTCAAGCTCACGGCGATGGGCGTGGAGATCGACGAACTCTCCCCGGCCCAGGACGCCTACCTGAAGTCGTGGGAGCAGGGGACCTGACGCCGGCGGCTTCTCCGGCGCCTTGGGCGCGATGAGCGAGGGCCGCCCCGCCATCTCCGTTCGGACCCGGTTCGAACGCTTCCCGGCGACCATCAAGGGGGCGTTCGTGCTCCAGGGGGCGGACGGCGACCCGCATCTGGTGTCGGTGGAGGGCGCGGTGGTGGCGCGCATCCCGTCGGGCCGAACCGTTGAGGTCCCCGTCGAGCCGGCCCAGATCCACGTGGCGCCCGCCCGCGATCTGTTCATCCCGTTCGAGGCGCCGGTGCTGGAGCTCGGACCCGGGTGGTACGTCATCCGTTCGACGATGCGGGTGGACGGAGGGAAGGCGGAGGCGTTCGACAGCCGGCCGTTCGCCGTCCCCTGGACGCGTTCGGACGTCCGTCGCGGCGCCGTGGAGCTGGGCCGAACGATCGAGGTCGGAGGGGTGGGTTTGGTCCTCGAACGTCTGGATATGAGTGGCGACGCCACGGTGCTGGCGTGGCGCAGGATCGGTGAGGAGGATGCCCCCGGCCGGCCGCCGGTGGCCTTCGACATTCGGCTCGACGGGTCGGCGAGCCTGGAGCCGCTGCCCGGCGATGCCCTTCGGCGGCCCCAGTTGCAGCCGCCGGGGCGACCGGGACGGGCGGCGCGGGCCAAGCCCGCTCCGGCGGCCGGGCCGATGCCGGCGGCGCCCGAAGGGCCCGCCGTGTTCTACCCGGTGCCGCGGTCGGTGCGAACGATGGAGATCGTGGTGAGCGCGGGCGGGGCCGAACACCGCGAACCCGTCACCGTTCCTTCCTGATCCGATCCCGGCCTTCAGGGGTGTGTCAGACCCTCAGGCTAACGTGGCGGCATGTTCCGATCGCTGCTCGAGGTCCTGTTCCCGCGTCGGTGCGTGGGGTGCGGGAGCGGCTGGGGATGGCCGTTCTGCCAGGGCTGCCGGGTGTCGATCGTGGTGCTGGACGGGCCGGGGTGCGAACGGTGCGGCCGGCCGTGGGAGCACCGCATGTCGGGGTGCCGCGACTGTCCCCCTCCGGCGATCGGGTGGGCCCGGGCGCCGTTCCTCTACGACGGGGCGGTCCGGAGCGCCCTGATGCGGATGAAGTTCGGTGGCGGCAGGGTGGTGGCGGAAGCCCTCGCCCCGTTCCTGGTCCCCGCGCTGGGCCGGTCCCCGCCCGGTCCGGACCCCGTCGTGACGTGGGTGCCGCTGGGGCGTGTCCGGCGCCGGGAGCGCGGGTTCGACCAGGCCGAGGTGCTGGCGCGAGCCGTGGCGCCCCTGGGCAGTCTGCGCGCCGAACCGATGCTGGTTCGGGCCCGGGAGACCGCTCCCCAGGCCCGCCGAACGGCGGCGGAGCGACGCCTCGCGCTGCGGGGTGCCTTCCGTGCGCGAAGCGTAGCGTCGCCATCGCAGCGGGTGATCCTTGTGGACGACGTGCTGACCACGGGCGAGACGGCCGCGGAATGTGCTCGCGTCCTCCGGGCTGCCGGGGTCACGGAGGTTGGCGTGCTGACCGCCGCCCGGTCGCTGGGCGGGCCGCTTCCGGCCCGTTGCTACACTGGCGGCGGACTCCTGCCCGGGTCTGTGGTTGCCCGGGGAACGTCTCCCCGGTAGTCGATGCCAGTCGCAGGCGAAACGACCCACGTAAGGCGACTCTTGGTCGCCGAGCATGGTGCGGTTTAGATGTAAGCCCTGCCCCGGACGGCGTGTCCGTTCGGGAGAAGGCGCTAAGCCGCCTCTTCGGCGGTGAACCCCTCAGCAGGCGAGTGTGGGGCCAAAGACCAGGTCAGCCGGGTAGGAGTCCCTTTTCGCTCACTCTTCGCTCGCCGCCGGCATCGAACGGGGTATCGTTCGAGCCAGAGCCCGCGCGGGCCGGGAGAGGAGACCGCCACGATGGATCTGATCCTGAAGGGCCGGGGGATGCGCGTCACCGACCGGATCCGGGAGACCGCCGAACACAAGCTGTCCAAGCTCGAACGCCTGGACCACGCGGTGTCCCGGATCGAGGTCGAACTCATCGAAGAGCACAACCCCCGTCTCGGCGCGAACCACCACCGGGTGGAGGTGGCGTGCGTCAGCCGCCGGCGGACCTATCGAGCCGAGGCGGCGGGCCGGGATGTCGATTCCGCCCTGGCCGAGGTGGCGGACCGTCTGGAACGCCAGATCTCTACGCAACGAGGCAAGTTGCGACATCGCCTGACCCGGCGCCCGGATGGGCTACAATCCTCACGGACTAGTTCTGAGTAAGCAGGCTGTTCGGAGTGAGCAGTTCTGAGTGGCCCGTCGGGCCATGCGGGGCGGAGGCTCGGCCGTGGCGGACGACATCATCTCGATCGACGAGCCCGACAGGGCGACCGAAGAGCGCCTCAGGGTGCTCATCGTGGACGACCACGCCCTGTTCCGGCGGGGCCTCCAGATGGTCCTCAAGCAAGAGCCCGATCTCGACGTGGTGGGAGAGGCCGGCGACGGCGTGGAGGCGGTGGAGAAGGCCCAGGAGCTGATGCCCGACGTCGTGCTCATGGACGTTCGGATGCCCGGCCAGTCCGGGATCAAGGCCACCGAACAGATCCGTGAACTGCTTCCTCACGTCAAGATCCTCATGCTCACCATCTCGGACGAGGAGGCCGACCTGTACGACGCCATCAAGGCCGGCGCCTCCGGCTACCTCCTGAAGGAGATCTCCATCGACGACGTGGCCGAGGCGGTCCGTTCGGTCTGGCACGGACAATCCCGCATCTCGCCGTCGATGGCCTCGAAGCTCCTCACCGAGTTCGCCGCGATGTCCAAGCGGGCGGACGAACGCCAGCAGCTCCCGGCGCCCCGTCTGACCGAACGGGAGATGGACGTCCTGAAGCTCGTGGCCCAGGGCCTCAACAACCGGGACATCGCTCGCGACCTGTTCATCTCGGAGAACACGGTCAAGAACCACATCCGCAACATCCTGGAGAAGCTGCACCTGCATTCCCGGATGGAAGCCGTGGTCTACGCGGTTCGCGAGAAGCTCCTCGAGATCAAGTAGCTCCTCGTCCAGCCAGGGCCCGCCTGAGCTCCCGCACCGCCAAAGGCGAGCACGAGCGGACCTTATACTCGAACCCATCCGCCTCGAAAGGTACATCCATGGTCGACATCAACAAGCTCGGCGCCTTCGGTGAGGGCCGCAAGCGCAAACGGCTGGAGGAGTACGTTCGGCTGGTCGGTTCGTTCGAACCCGAGATCGAGGAACTGACCGACGCCGACTTCCCGCTCCGGACCAAGGAGCTGCAGCGCCGCGTCCAGAGCGGCGAGGAATCGCTCGACGACGTCCTGCCCGAGGCCTACGCAATGGTCCGGGAGGCCGCGATGCGTTCGATCGGCCAGCGCCACTTCGACGTCCAGGTCATGGGCGCTACGGTCCTGCATCAGGGCAACATCGCCGAGATGCGAACCGGTGAGGGCAAGACGCTCGTCTCGACCATGCCCGCCTACCTCAACGCGCTCGCCGGCAAGGGCGTCCACGTCGTCACGGTGAACGACTACCTTGCAAAGCGCGACTCCGAGTGGATGGGACCGATCTTCCGGATGCTCGGGGTCTCCGTCGGCCTGATCCAGTCGAACATGCTCCCGCACCAGCGCCAGCCGGCCTACGCCGGCGACCTCACTTACGGCACGAACAACGAGTTCGGGTTCGACTACCTCCGCGACAACATGGCCATGCGGCACGAGGACTTCGTCCAGCGCGGGCACTTCTTCGCCATCGTCGACGAGGTCGACTCCATCCTCATCGACGAGGCGCGCACCCCGCTCATCATCAGCGGCATGATCGCGGACAGCGCCAAGTGGTACGTCACGTTCGCCAGGATGGTCCCGCGGCTGAAGCGCGACACCGACTACGAGATCGACGAACAGAAGCGAACGGTCGCCGTCATGGAGGCCGGCATCGACAAGGTCGAACGCGAACTCGGCATCGAGAACCTGTACGAGCAGCTCAACACCCCGCTCGTCCACCACCTGCAGAACGCGCTGCGGGCCAAGGAGCTGTACAAGCGCGACGTCGACTACATCGTGCAGCAGGGCGAGGTGAAGATCGTCGACGAGTTCACCGGGCGCATCCTGGAGGGCCGGCGGTACTCCGAAGGCCTCCACCAGGCCATCGAGGCCAAGGAGAACGTTCGGATCAAGGAGGAGAACCAGACCCTCGCCACCATCACCATCCAGAACTACTTCCGGATGTACGAAAAGCTCGCCGGGATGACCGGCACCGCGCGGACCCAGGCCAAGGAGTTCGAGGAGGTCTACAAGCTCTCGGTCGTGGAGATCCCCACCAACGCGGCCATGGTCCGCAAGGATGACCAGGACCTCATCTACAAGACCGAGCAGGCCAAGTGGAACGCGGTGACCGAGGACATCGCCGAACGCCACGAGCAGGGACAGCCCATCCTGGTGGGCACCGTCTCCATCGAGAAGTCCGAACTCCTGTCGGGCTACCTCAACCGGCGCGGCATCCCGCACCACGTGCTGAACGCCAAGCAGCACGAACGCGAAGCGATGATCGTGGCCCAGGCCGGGCGGGTCGGCTCGGTCACGGTGGCCACGAACATGGCCGGGCGCGGCGTCGACATCCTTCTCGGCGGCAACGCGGAGTCCTTGGCCCGCCAGGAGATGACGGCGAACGACTGGGACAACGACCGCTACCTGCTGTTCGAGATGGAGCCGGACGAACGCGCGGAGTACGAGGCGGTGTACCGGCCGATCTACGAGCGGTACAAGACCGCGGCCGACGCCGAACACGAGGAGGTGGTGGAGTCCGGCGGGCTCTACGTCCTGGGAACCGAACGTCACGAGTCCCGCCGCATCGACAATCAGCTCCGAGGCCGTGCCGGCCGCCAGGGCGACCCAGGGGCGTCCAAGTTCTACCTCTCCCTGGGCGACGACCTGATGCGGCTGTTCGCCTCCGACCGCATCGAACGCATCATGGAGCGCCTGAAGTGGCCGGAGGACGAACCCATCGCGGCCAAGATGGTGAGCAAGGCCATCCAGACGGCCCAGAACAACGTGGAGGAACGCAACTTCGAGATCCGCAAGAACGTGCTCAAGTACGACGAGGTGATGAACACCCAGCGCCAGGTGATCTACGAGGAGCGCCAGAAGATCCTGGAGGGCCGCGACCTCAAGGACGAGGCCGTGCAGATGGTCACCGAGGTCGTTTCGAACGCCGTCGCCCAGTGCGTGAACCGCGAGATCTTCCCGGAGGAGTGGGACCTGCCGACGCTCGTCACCACGCTGCAGGCAACCTACCCCACCGCGCTGACCGTCGAGGAGATCAAGGAGCTGGGCGACGCCGACCTGATCTCCGCCACCGTCGTGGAGGACGCTCTGGCCGCCTACGAGCGCAAGGAGGAGGAGCTCGCCGTCGACCAGCAGACGGGCGTGACCATCATGCGGGAGCTCGAACGCATGGTGCTGCTGTCGATCCTCGACAACGCGTGGCGCGAGCACCTCTACGAGATGGACTACCTGCAGGAGGGCATCGGGCTGCGGGCCTACGGTCAGCGCGATCCGCTGGTTGAGTATCAGCGGGAGGCGTTCGACATGTTCGGGGAGATGAAGGACGCCATCCGGGACGAGTTCGTCCGCTACATCTATCGGGTCGAGCTCGTCCGCGAACAGCCCCGCCAGCGCGCGCCCCGGACCCTGACGAACCAGAGCGAGGACGACGGGACGGGGCAGGCCGCGCTGCCGTCGTCCTCCGGCGACAAGATCCCCCGGAACGCGCCGTGTCCGTGCGGCTCCGGCAAGAAGTACAAGAAGTGCCACGGCGCGGAGGTCTAAGGGTGCGATGAGCGAGGACGCCGAACGCATCGAACAGGCCGCCGAACGGGTGGTCGCCGCCAAGGAGTACCTTTGACGTCGAGGCCAAGACGTCGGCGGCGAACGAGCTGGCGCGCAAACTCGCCGCGCCCGATGTGTGGGATGACCCCGCCCGCGGTCAGCGCCTGAACACCCAGCTGTCCCGGCTGAACGACTCCCTCCATCGCTACGCGGGATTAGTCAGGCAGCTCGACGATGTGGTCGCCATGCAAGAGCTGCTCGGCGATGAGGACGACGCCGAGATGGCCCGCGAGCTTCCCGCCAAGCTGTCGGCGCTGGAGGCCGAACTCGACCGCGTCGAGCTGGCCAACCTGCTGTCGGGGGAGTTCGACGCGAACGACGCCGTGGCCACCATCAACTCCGGCGCGGGTGGCGTGGACGCCCGCGACTGGGCCGAGATGCTGCTGCGGATGTACCTGCGGTGGGCCGAACGCGAAGGCCTCAAGGCAGAGGTGGACGAGATCCACTACGGCGAGGAGGCGGGCATCAGCAACGCCGTGGTCACCGTGAAGGGTTCGAACGTCTACGGCCTGCTGTCGGCCGAACGCGGCGTGCACCGGCTCGTTCGGATGTCGCCGTTCGACCAGGCCCACCGGCGGCACACGGCGTTCGCCAGCTTCGACGTCATCCCGATGCTGCCGGAGGACCAGGAGGCAGACCTGGAGATCGACCCCAAGGACCTCCGCATCGACATCTACCGCTCCAGCGGTCCGGGCGGCCAATCCGTGAACACGACCGACTCGGCTGTCCGCATCACCCACCTCCCCACCGGCCTCGCCGCGGCCTGCCAGAACGAACGCTCCCAGCTCCAGAACAAGGCGGTGGCGATGCGGATCCTGAAAGCGCGCCTGGCCGAACTGGCCCGACGCGAACGTGAGGAGAAGCTCGAGGAGCTGCGGGGCGAACGCCAGGGCATCGACTTCGGCTCCCAGATCCGTTCGTACGTGCTGGCGCCCTACCGCATGGTCAAGGACCACCGTACGGACGTGGAAGTGGGCAACGTCGACGCGGTCCTGGACGGTGCCCTGGGCCCGTTCATCGAGGCCGAGCTGCGGCGGCGCGCCGGCCGCCGCCTCGAACAGCGCTAGGTCTCGAGGCCCGACGGGATACACCACGAACGTGCACGGTCCCCCGTGACCCGTGGATGGCGGAGGTGACGAGCGGAGTCAGCCGATGGTCGTGATGTAGGCGCCGACGAGCGTTGCCTTCTGCTGGTCGACCGCGCCCGCGCGGCGCTCCGCATGTCCCTCCTGAAAGAGCGCGAAGGCTGCGGTCGAAGCGATCGGATTGACCTCGTCATCGCCGTG
>DAIMKN010000010.1:18585-30117 GCA_036721725.1 Actinomycetota bacterium | reverse complement strand
GAACGGCGGGCTCGACCCGTCAGAATGAGGGCGTGAGGGGGCTCGGGCCGGTCTTCGCCCTGCTGACGGTGGCGTCCACGCTGGTGGGCGGCTACGTCGGACTGCGCCTGCGACACCGGCTGACCCTGGCCATGGCCTTCACCGGCGGCGTGGTCCTGGGCGTGGCCCTGTTGGACGTCCTGCCCGAGTCCGTGGGCAAGCTCCACGCGGGAGACACCGTGGGCCTGGCGATGGCGGGCGGGTTCCTTGGGTTCTTCGTCCTGTCGCGGCTGCTCATCCTGCATCACCGCGACGATCCCGAACACGCCGCCGGGCACAACCAGGTGGGGATCGCCGGTGCGGCGGCGCTGTCGTTCCACAGCTTCCTGGACGGGTTCGGCATCGGGGCGGCGTTCGCCGTCAGCACGGCCATCGGCGTCGCCGTGCTCATCGCGGTGGTCAGCCACGACTTCGCCGACGGGATGAACACGGTCACGTTCGTCATGAGCCAGGACGGGAACGCTCGCCTGGCCAGTCGGTGGCTCCTGGTGGACGCGCTGGCCCCGGTCGGGGGCGCGCTGGTCGGGGCGGCCGTCCACGTCAGCGGCCACACGCTCGGGGTTGGCCTCGCGATCTACGCGGGCATCTTCCTGAGCATCGGGGCGGGCGAGCTGCTCCCCGAGGCGCACAGCGAAACCTCCGCCGCCCGCATCGTCCTGACCGTGGCCGGCTTCCTGCTGCTGTTCGTCATCACCCGCCTGACCGCGCTGTAACGCGTGGTTCGTTGTTACGATGAGGCCATGGTGGCCCTGTGGGTCGTGCTCGGGATCGTGGTGCTCGCCCTGTTGTACGCGGTGTACATGTACAACCGGCTGGTCCGGCTTCGCGTTCGAACGGAGAACGCCTGGTCCCAGATCGACGTCCAGCTGAAGCGCCGCCACGACCTCATCCCGAACCTGGTGCAGAGCGTGAAGGGCTACGCCGACCACGAACGCGAGGTGTTCGAAGACGTCACCAACGCCCGCGCCGCGGCCCAGGCCGCGAGCGGCCCCCAGACGCAAGGCGCCGCCGAGACCCAGCTGACCCGTTCGCTGAGCAAGTTGATCGCCGTGGCCGAACGCTACCCCGACCTGAAGGCCAGCCAGAACTTCCTGGCCCTACAGGAGGAGTTGACCGGCACCGAGTCCAAGATCGCCTACGCCCGTCAGTTCTACAACGACGAGGTGGCGGCACTCAACACCCGCATCCAGAGCTTCCCGTCGAGCCTCATCGCGCGGGCCGGGCACTTCCAACCGAAGGAGTTCTTCGAGACCGAAGACGTCGCCCGAGGCCCCGTGGCGGTGCAGCTCTAAGGGTCGCCGAGCCCGCGCCGGTCGCCTCCGTTGTACGAACAGATCGCCCGCAACAAGCGCAAGACCGTGTTCATCGTGCTGGGCACCGTCGTGTTCGTCTGCGCCGTGGGCTACTTGTTCGGGGTGCTGCTGAACGCGGGGATCGCCGGCCTGGTCATCGCGCTCGCCATCTCGGCGGGGATGTCGTGGTACTCCTACCGCTACGGCGACAAGTTGGTCCTGCGGGCGTCACGGGCCCGCCAGGTGACGCCGGAGGAGGCGCCCCGGCTCCACAACATCGTGGAGGGCCTCTCACTCGCGGCCGGCCTTCCCAAGCCCACCGTCTACATCGTCCCGGAGGCCGCGCCGAACGCGTTCGCCACCGGCCGCGATCCACAGCATTCGTCCATCGCCGTGACCCAGGGCCTGTTGGACATGATGAACCGGGTCGAACTGGAAGGCGTCATCGGTCACGAGATGTCCCACGTTCGGGACCGCGACATCCTCCTCGGGACCATCGTGGCCACGCTCGTGGGCTCGGTCGTGCTGATCTCCGAGTTCATGCTGCGGTGGTTCTTCTGGGGCGGCGGCATCGGGGGCGGACGCCGGAGGAGTGGGAACAACAACGGGGGCGGTGGGGGAGAGGGCTTCCTCATCCTGGCCGTCCTGGGTCTGGTCGTTGCGGCCCTCACGCCGATCGCCGCGCAGGTCATCAAGCTCGCCATGTCCAGGCGTCGCGAGTACCTGGCGGACGCCGAGGGCGCCATGCTGACGCGCTACCCGCCGGGCCTGGCCAGCGCGCTCAAGAAGATCGCGGCGGATCCCACGCCGATGCGCATGGCGAACAACGCCACCGCCCACCTGTGGCTGAACCAGCCCTCTCGCATCCCCGGCGAGCAGAACCACTGGTACGAGAACCTCTTCTCCACCCACCCGCCCCTGGCCGACCGGATCCGGATCCTCGAGGAGATGTAGCTCTCCTCCACCTGCGGCGTCACCGGTTCGCCACACGCTCGATCTGGCGAGGTTCCTTGAGAAGCGACATCTCTGCGGTAGCATCGACCCCACTTCACTCCTTTCGGTCGTTCGGAGGACACACCCACACATGGCCTTGATGAAGCGCGGCTGGCTGGTCGGCACCGTCACGATCCTGGCGGTGGTGGCGCTCGTGCTCGGCGCGATCCTGTATCTGGGCGGACGGGCCGGCATCGGTCCACTGGCCGATACAGGCCACGACGGCGCGAACGGTCACGGCGGCGGGACCATCCTCCCCAAGGTCTGTCCGTTGACCGGCTTGAAGCCATCCGGCGACGCCGTTCCGAACCGCCCCGCGCTGGCGGTCAAGGTGGAGAACCTCCCCGCGGCCCGCCCCCAGACCGGACTGTCGTGGGCCGACATCGTCTACGAGGAGCCGGTGGAGGCGGGCATCACGCGGTTCATCGTCATCTACCAGTGTCAGAACGCCTCCCGCATCGAACCCGTTCGGAGCGCGCGGTTCACCGACGTCGACGTCCTCACCCAGTTCTCCCAGCCGGTGTTCGGCTTCGCCGGCGGGGTGCCCGCGGTCCTGTCGCGGATCCACGCGGCCCATCTCCTGGACGTGAACTTCGAACGGGCCCCCAAGACGTATCACCGCGATCCTGCCCGGCAGCAGCCCCACAACCTCTACACGAGCACACCTGAGCTCTATGCCGCCGCCCGGACCGAGGAAGGGCCCCCCGTTCCGGTATTCGTGTACTCGCCCCACGCTCCCCAGGGCAAGACGGTCAACCAGATGCACATCCGCTTCTCCACCTACACCGACCTCACGTGGACGTGGGTGCCGTCCAAGAAGGTGTACGAGCGCTACGACACCGGCCAGCCCCAAGTGCTCTCCGACGGGACCCCGATCACCACGACGAACGTGGTCGTGCAGGTGGTCAAGGTCACGCTGACCGGCGTGACGGACGTGAACGGCGTGCACTCCCCGGAGGCCACGGTCGTCGGTTCGGGCCGCGTCTACATCCTGCGGGGCGGCAAGATGGTGACGGGCACGTGGCGGCGGCCGAGCCTGGCCGACTCGACCATCTACACCGACAGCAGCGGTCACCGCATCGCTCTCGCGCCGGGCACGACCTGGGTCGAGCTCGTTCCGACCACGATCCGCATCGAGCCGAGCTGAGTCGGACGGACCGCACGGCTTAGACTGTTCGTTGCAAGCGGCCGTCCTGGGGAACGGTTCGGGTCGGGCGTTCGGCGGTTCGGCGATTCGGCGGCAAGTGGGAGGCGGGACGTGGACAACGAGACGGGAACCCTGCGGGTCAAGACGGGTCTGGCGGAGATGCTCAAGGGCGGCGTCATCATGGACGTCACCAACGCCGAACAGGCCAAGATCGCCGAGGAGGCGGGCGCGGTCGCGGTCATGGCGCTGGAGCGCGTGCCCTCCGACATCCGGCGTGACGGCGGCGTCGCTCGCATGGCCGATCCGAACAAGGTCACCGAGATCATGGAGACCGTGTCCATCCCGGTCATGGCGAAGTGCCGCATCGGACACTTCGTCGAAGCGCAGATCCTGCAGTCGCTCGGCGCGGACTACATCGACGAGTCCGAGGTCCTGACCCCCGCCGACGAGGAGCACCACATCGACAAGTGGGAGTTCACCGTGCCGTTCGTGTGCGGCGCTCGCGACCTCGGCGAGGCCCTCCGCCGGATCGCGGAGGGTGCCGCCATGATCCGAACGAAAGGGGAGGCGGGAACCGGCAACGTCGTGGAGGCAGTTCGACACATGCGCAAGATCCTCGGCCAGATCCGCCAGCTCAGCGTGCTCCGCGACGACGAACTCCAGCGCGCGGCCAAGGACCTCCAGGCGCCGCTCGAGCTCGTTCGAAGCGTGGCCGCCGCCGGCAAGCTGCCCGTGGTGAACTTCTCCGCGGGCGGGATCGCCACGCCGGCCGACGCGGCGCTCATGATGCATCTCGGCGCCGACGGGAACTTCGTGGGCTCGGGTATCTTCAAGTCCGAGAACCCCGCCGCGGTGGCCCGGGCCGTCGTCGAGGCCACGACGTACTTCAACGAACCGGAGATCCTGGCCAAGGTGTCCCGCGGTCTCGGTGAGCCGATGCGCGGCATCGACATCGCCGAGCTCGGCGAACAGGGATTGCTGCAGACCCGGGGCTGGTAGACGCGCCGAACGCCGGCCTCCTCGAGCACGAAGGAGGCCGCCCGTGACCGACGAGCAGACCGAACGGCCGCCTGAGGCCACGTCGCGATCCGAAGGAGCCCCGGGCGCCCCGACCTCGCGGGGAGGGTCTCCGCACGACGAACGCCACCCCGGCCGGTCCGCGTTCGCCATCGCTCAGCTGTACTACTACGTGGCTGCCGTCATCGGGATGGGGTTCCTGGTGGGCGGGGCCATCACCGCTTTGTCCGGCGTCCGTCAGCTCATCCTGCCCCAGGCCGATGACACGCATCGCGAGGCCGTTCGGCAGATCCTGCACGGCGCGGCGTTCGTCCTGCCCGGAGCGGCCACCCTGTGGTGGCACCTCCGGGAAGCCACCCGCCGCGAACACCGGCCGTTCGCCCCCGCGTTCTGGGGACGCGCCCTGTACTTCCACCTCGTGGCGTTGGTCGCGCTGGCGTTCGTCATGGGTGGCGTGGTGTCCACGCTCGCCGCCGCCGCGGATGCCACCCTGCCCCAGTGCTACGAGGCGCCGGTCCCGGTACCGGAACCGGTGCCGTTCCCGGTCCCGCCGCCCAGCGGTATCGGCCTGCCTGCCCCTTCGCCCCCCGGGTTTGCCTACCTCCCGCTGCACCCGGGGCGGGTCTGTGTCACGGGGGACGCGACGGCACGGGTGGCGAACGGAGGGGTCATCCTGCTGGTGGCGGTCCCCGTCTGGTTGTGGCACCTTCGGCTGGGGCGCCGGGCCACGGCGCCGCCCCGTTCGACCACCCCGCCGCCCTCCGCCTGAGCGACGGGCCGGGGGACCCGCCCGGCTATCATGGGACCCATCATGAAGGCAGGGGTCCTCGCCCTTCAGGGCGACTTCAGGGAGCACGCCGCGATGTTCGCCGAGTGCGGCGCCACGCCGGTCCTGGTGCGGACCGCCGCCGACCTGGCCGAGGTGTCGTGCCTGGCCATCCCGGGTGGTGAGTCCACGGCCATCTCCCGCCTGGCCCGCCTCCACGGCCTCGTCGAGCCGGTCCGCGAACGCGTGGCGAACGGCATGCCGCTGTTCGGCACGTGCGCCGGCATGATCGTCATGGCGGTGGAGGTCATCGGCGGCGAACCGTTGTTCGGCCTCATGGACATCGTCGTCGAACGCAACGCGTACGGACGGCAGATCGATTCGTTCGAGGCCGACGTGGATGTCGAGGGCGTGGGACCGGTGAAGGGCGTGTTCATCCGCGCGCCGCAGGTCATGAGGACCGGCCCGGAGGTTGAGAAGCTCGCCACGCACGCCGGGCGGCCGGTGGTGGTGCGGCAGGGTTCGATGCTGGCCGCGGCGTTCCACCCGGAGATCGCCGGCGACGCCCGGTTGCACGCGGCGGTACTCGAGATGGCGAACGGGGTGAGGGGATGAGCGGACATTCCAAGTGGAGCACGATCAAGCGGAAGAAGGGCGCCCAGGACGAGAAGCGGGGGAAGCTCTACGCCAAGCTCCTCCGCCAGATCGAGGTGGCCGCGCGGGAGGGCGGGCCGAACGTCGAGGGCAACATGACGCTCGCCTCGGCCGTGCAGAAGGCCAAGGACAACTCGGTGCCCGTGGACAACATCGACCGCGCCATCAAGCGGGGCGCAGGGGAGATGGGCGGCGCGAGGTACGAGGAGATCACCTACGAGGGCTACGGGCCCGGCGGCGTGGCCATCCTGGTCGAGGTCATGACCGACAACCGCAACCGAACGGGCCAGGAGGTTCGCCACACGTTCACCAAGCTCGGGGGCAACCTCGGCGATCCCGGCAGCGTGGGGTGGATGTTCGAACGCCGCGGCGTCATCACGGTGGACAAGTCGGTGGGGCCCGAGGAGGACCGCCTGCTGGAGATCGCCATGGAGGCGGGAGCGGACGACCTGGTCGACGCCGGTGAGCAGTGGGAGATCCTCACCGCTCCGGAGGAGCTCACCGCGGTACGTCGAACGCTGGAGGAGGCGGGCGTGCAGGTCTCGAGCGGGGAGGCCACCATGCTGCCGCAGAGCTCGGTGCCGGTGGACGCGTCGAAGGCGGAGTCGGTCCTACGTCTGATCGACGCCCTGGAGGACCTGGACGACGTTCAGGCGGTCCACTCGAACTTCGACATCCCCGACGAGATCCTGGCCAAGACCGGCTGAGCCTTCCCGCCGGAGTCGGCGGCGCTCGGATGATTGCTTGTCCTCACCGCTCGGCATAAGCTACCCAAACATATGTTCGAGCGAGTTGCGTTGGGCGTGGACCCCGGAACGGCCTCGGTCGGCCTGGCAGTTGTGGTTCGCCGCGGCGGTCTCCTGGAGACGAGGTGGACGGCGAACGTTCGAACGCCCGCCGGCCTTACCACTGCCTCCCGCCTCCGCCAGATCCACGAGCACGTGGCCGCGGCCATCGCCGAGCATCGTCCCGACTCGGTGGCCGTCGAACGCCTGATGTGGGGCCGGAACACGCGCAGCGCCATGGACGTGGCCCGGGCCTCGGGCGTCATCCTGCTGGCCGCCGCCGAGGCCGGCCTGGAGGTCGAGGAGTACGCGCCGCTCGAGGTCAAGATGTCGGTGACCGGCCAGGGCAACGCGCCCAAGGAGCAGGTCCGCCGGGCCCTGGCCGCCCTGGTCGGCGCGGCGGGGGTGCCGACGCAGCCGGATGCCGCGGACGCCGTCGCGGTCGCCGTCTGTCACCTCGGCCAGTCCCGCCTCCGGGCCCTGACCCGCACCGCGGCGCGGTGATCGCCTTCCTGGAAGGGACCGTGGCCGAGAAGGCCGGGGATAGGATCGTGCTGGCCGTGAACGGCACGGGGTACGAGGTGCTGGTCCCCGCCATGACGCTCTCCAAGATCCCGCCGCTCGGGCGCAAGGCCCGCCTGTTCACCCGGCTCCAGATCCGGGACGAGGCGATGCTCCTGTACGGGTTCGCCACGCCCGACGAACGCCTCCTGTTCGACCAGCTCATCACGGTGACCGGGGTCGGGCCGAAGGTGGCCCTGGCCATCCTGTCCACGCTCACCGCGGACTCGCTCCGCAGGGCCGTCTTCACGAGCGACCTGGATGCCCTGACGCTGGTCCCGGGCGTGGGCAAGAAGGTGGCCGGCCGGATCCTGCTGGACCTCAAGGACCGTCTCGGGATCTCCGGCGACCAGCCCGCCACCGGTTCGCTGGCCGAGGTCCGCGAGGCGATGCTCTCCCTGGGCCTGTCGGCGCAGGAGGCTCGCGACGCCCTGGCCGCCATCGACACCGATGGGGACCGCCCCGTGGAGGACCTTCTCCGCGAGGCGCTTCGAACGGTGAAGCGATGAGTCCCCCGGGACCCGTCATCATGACCAGCGTGGCGGAGGACGAGGACATCCGAGTGGTCGCTCCCGTTGCGGGCGAACAGGAGACGGAGTTCGACGCGGCGCTCCGGCCGCACTGGCTGAAGGAGTTCGTCGGGCAGACCCGCATCAAGGAGCAGTTCCAGCTGCTGGTGGAGGGCGCCCGTGGACGCGGCGAGCCGCTCGACCACGTCCTGCTGTCCGGCCCGCCCGGCCTGGGCAAGACGACACTGGCGGGCATCGTGGCGAACGAGCTGCAGGTGGGGTTCCGGCCGACTTCCGGCCCCGCGCTGGAACGGGCGGGGGACCTCGCCGCCATCCTCACCAACCTCGAGGAGGGCGACGTGCTGTTCGTCGACGAGGTCCACCGCATGCCCCGCGCGGTGGAGGAGGTCCTGTATCCGGCCCTGGAGGACTTCAAGCTCGACGTGGTCATCGGCAGGGGGCCGTCGGCGCGTTCGATCCGGCTCGAGCTCCCGCGGTTCACCCTCGTCGCCGCGACCACCCGGCCGGGCCAGATCACGCTGCCGCTGCGCGAACGGTTCGGCTTCTCCCCGCGCCTGGACTACTACTCGGAGGCCGAACTGACCCAGGTGGTCCAGCGTTCGGCCGGCATCCTGGAGATCGAGGTGGACATCGTCGGCGCCGACGAGATCGCGCGCCGTTCGCGGGGGACGCCGCGCATCGCCAACCGGCTGCTCCGGCGGGTCCGGGACTGGGCCCAGGTCCGCGGGGACGGGCGGGTCTCCCAGGACGCCGCGCACCACGCCCTGGAGCTGTTCGAGGTGGACGAACGCGGCCTGGACAAGCTCGACCTAGCGATCCTCGCGACCCTCATCCACAAGTTCGGCGGGGGGCCGGTCGGGCTGACCACGCTGGCGGCATCGGTGGGGGAGGAGACAGAGACCGTGGAGGACGTCTACGAGCCCTACCTCCTTCAGCTCGGCTTCCTCAAGCGAACGCCCCGCGGCCGGGTGGCGACGCCCGCTGCCTACGCCCACCTCGGTGTCGCCGCGCCGCCGCCGGCGAAAGAGCCCGGCCTGTTCTGACGGCCGCTCAACCGCAAGCCGGGTCCGACCTCGGTTGCGATCGACCGGCATGCCTCCTACCATGGGGAATGCAGTCTTCGGCGGCCGCGGGCCGCCGTTTTTCACGAGGGGCTGCCGCGACGGGTCTCCGTCGCCGCCCCAGGGAGGTCACCGTGTTCGGACTCTTCACCTTCATCGCCGCGACGACGACATCGGCGAACCCCAGCGGACTCATCATCACCCTCGTCCTCATGATCGGAGTGTTCTATCTCCTGCTCATCCGCCCGCAGCAGCGCCGGGCCAAGCAGCAGAAGACGCTGCTCAGCACCGTGGACGTCGGGGATGAGGTCGTCACCATCGGGGGGATGTACGGCGTGATCACCGAGGTGGACGAGGACAACGGGGAGTTGGTGGTGGAGATCTCCCAAGGTGTCGAGGTGCGGTTCCTCAAGGCGGCCATCGCCCGCAAGATCACGCCGAACGAGGAACCCGCCGACGAGGACCACGAGCACGAACACGAGCCCGAGGAGGCCGGCGACCAGACCTGAGCCCGGTCGGGAGATCTGGTTCAGTACGCTCCCCGAACGGCCCGTCGCCCGGTAGACTCGGACCGCCCGCCTCACGACGCTCGCCCCCACGGACACGAATGCCGGCCGGGCACCGCGCGCCGCCCGAAGAGAGATGAGAGAGATGAAGGGAACCGGAAGGCTCGTCCTGTCGCTCGTCGTGGTCGGCGTCCTCGTTCTTGGTTCGGTCATCGGCTTCATGACCTCGCTCCGTCCGATCCTGGGCCTGGACCTGGTGGGCGGTGTCTCCGTCGTCCTGTCGGGGCCGGCAGGGACGCAGAAGGACGTCATGCAGAAGGCGCTGGACAAGATCCGGGAGCGTGTCGACTCCCTGGGTGTGGCCGAGCCGGACATCTCGCTCCTGGGCGACAACTTCATCCAGGTCCAGCTGCCCGGACTGGGCGGCCAGGGCAAGACCGTGAAGCGGGGCACGCAGTTCTGCGCCATCTCCTCGACCGGCAAGACCATCCCGAACAGCTGCGGCAACCTGGCCAAGGCCAAGGCGGCGGCGGAGGCGCAGAGCGTGGCAAAGGTGCTCCAGCTCATCGGAACCACTGCCCGACTGGAGGAACGCGAAGTCACCAGCGAACTACGGCCGAGCAGCCCCGCGTACAAGACCACGGCGCTCACCGCCGGAGTTCTCAAGACGAACGACCCCTTCCGAGCGAGCAAGGACTTCACCGAGTCACCGCCCCTGTCGAACGGCGGCATCGTGACCTACCAGGACCAGAACAACGACGGATTCTTCACGAACGGCCTCGACACGAAATACGTGCTGGGTCCGGTGGGGCTCACGGGCTCGCACCTGAAGAGCGCCAGCGCGCAGTTCGTCTCCGCCTCCACCAGCACGAGCGGCAACACCGGCTGGCTGGTCGTGTTCACGCTGGACAAGATCGGCACCACCCAGTTCGCCGACCTCACCACGCGTCTGGTCGGCAAGCAACTGGCCATCGTGCTCGACAACGTGGTGCAGTCCGCGCCGACCGTGCAGTCCGCCATCACCGGGGGCTCGGGTCAGATCACGGGCAACTTCTCCGAGACGCAGGCCAAGGATCTGTCTGTCATCCTGTCCTCGGGCGCGCTGCCGGTCGAACTGACCCGTCAGGAGGTCCAGACGGTTAGCCCGACCCTGGGCAAGCAGTCCCTGAAGCAGGGGCTGCTGGCGGGCGTCGTCGGCCTCATCGCGCTGATGCTGTACCTGGCCTTCTACTACCGCCTGCTGGGCATCGTGACGTGGGTCGGCATGGCCATCTGGGGGACGTTCGCCTTCGCCCTGGTCTCGCTGCTCGGTCACGCCGTCGGGTACGCCCTGACCCTGGCCGGCGTCGCGGGGATCATCGTGTCGCTCGGGATCACGGCGGACTCCTACATCGTGTTCTACGAGCGCCTGAAGGACGAGGTCCGTCACGGCAAGACGTTGCGCTCGGCCGTGGTGCCGGCGTTCAAGCGTTCGTGGCGAACGATCGTGGCGGCCGACACCGTGACCATCACCGCCGCCCTGGTGCTCTACCTGCTGGCGGTCGGCTCGGTCCGAGGGTTCGCCCTGACGCTCGGTCTGTCCACGGCCCTCGACCTGTTCGTCGTGTACTTCTTCAAGCGGCCTACCGTGTTCCTGATCTCTCGCAGCCCGGCCCTGACCAGCCTGCGCGGCATGGGCCTGCGCAGCGGGGTGGCGGCCGACCCGCTCCCCGTGGCGGGAGGCGAACGATGAAGGTGCGGGAAGCCATCAGCACGTTCCGTGGCCACCGCGTTCCGAACGTCGACTTCATCCGCCGGACGCGCGTCTGGTTTGCCCTGTCCGGCGCGATCATCGTGCTGTCGCTGATCGGCCTCATCTTCCAGGGCCTCAACTTCTCCATCGAGTTCAAGGGCGGATCGCTGCTGCAGTTCCCCAACAAGTCCGGTGCCACCGTCGGGCAGTATCAGGCAGTGTTGAACCGGTTCGGCCTGGGCGAGGGCGCCCAGATCGAGTTCGTCGGAGCGAACAACGTCCAGATCCGAACGAGGAGCCTGACCGCGCTCGACGCGATCACCACGCCCAGTCCGACCTCGCCCGCGACCTCCTCGCCATCGGCGCCGGCCTCTCCCTCCGCGTCCCCGACGGTCACGGCGTCGGCCACTCCCTCTCCCAGTTCCACGGCCTCACCGACGACCTCGCCG
>DAIMKN010000010.1:0-18485 GCA_036721725.1 Actinomycetota bacterium | reverse complement strand
CACGGCGTCGGCCACTCCCTCTCCCAGTTCCACGGCCTCACCGACGACCTCGCCGGTGCCGTTGCCCTCACCCACCCCGCTGCCCACGCCGAAGGCCGACAAGGTTCGCGCGGCCATCGCCGCGGTGGCCGACATCACGCCGAACTCGATCAACGAACAGGATGTCGGCCCGACGTGGGGGAGCACCATCTCCCGCAAGGCCATCGAGGCGTTGATCGTCTTCCTGCTCGCCATCACGCTCTACATCAGCCTGCGGTTCGAACCGAAGATGGCCATCGCCGCGCTGGCGGCGCTGGCCCACGACGTCATCATCACCGCCGGCATCTACGCCCTAGTGGGCAGGCAGGTCACCCCCGAGACGGTCATCGCCGTCCTCACCATCCTGGGGTACTCGCTCTACGACACGGTCGTCATCTTCGACAAGATCAAGGAGAACACCGAGTCGGCGCTGCTCGTGAACAAGGAGACCTACTCCGGCGTCGTGAACATCTCGCTGAACCAGACGTTCATGCGTTCGGTCAACACCTCCTTGGTGGTGCTGCTGCCGATCGGCTCGCTGCTGCTGTTCGGCGGCCAGACCCTCAAGGACTTCGCGTTCGCCCTGTTCATCGGGGTCGCCTCGGGCACCTACTCCTCGATCTTCGTGGCCTCGCCGATCCTGGCCATCCTCAAGGAGCGGGAGCCCCGGTACCGGCAGATCCGGGCCCGGGCGGATCTGCGTTCGACCCGTCCCTCAGCAGTCGCCCGCAGCGTGGCCAGCTCGAGCGTGTCCGTGGGCCGCGCCGGCGGCGCGCAGAAGCCCGCCGTCAAGAGCGGCTCGCCCCGCGAGCTGGAGCCCGCGGGCATCGGAACCGAGGCCACCACCGGTGCGGTCGTTCGAACCTCGGCGCCCAAGCCGAAGCCGGCCTCAGCGGCAGGGGGCGGGGCGAAGAAGAAGCCCGGGTCCGGTTCGGGGAAGGGCCGGCCGCAAGGCAAGGCCAAGCGCAAGCGGCGGTGACACTCGCCTCACCCGAGGGGGACATGGTGAACGGAACGCTCGAACGGATCAGGTCCCTTATCCGCAACATCCCGGACTTCCCGCAGCCCGGCATCCAGTTCAAGGACATCACGCCGCTCCTGGCCGACCCGGACGCGTTCTCGAGCGTCATCGACCTCATCGTGGTGAACTACGGCCGGGGCAACATCGACAAGGTCGTGGGCATCGAGGCCCGCGGGTTCATCCTGGCCGCGCCGGCCGCCTACCACTTCGGGGCGGGGTTCGTCCCGGTTCGCAAAGAGGGGAAGCTCCCGTTCGACACGGAGGCCGAGGAGTACGCGTTGGAGTACGGGACGGCCACGCTGGAGGTCCACCGCGATGCGGTGAGGGCGGGGGACCGGGTGCTCATCGTGGACGACGTGTTGGCGACGGGGGGAACCGCCAGCGCCACCGCCCGGCTCGTGGAACGCCTGGGCGGGAAGGTGATCGGCATCGCCTGCATGATCGAACTGGAGTTCCTGAAGGGCCGCGACGCCATCGCGGGCTACGACTTCTTCAGTCTGATCAAGTACTAAGCGGCGGGCTGCGGCCGGGGTGGGGGGGACCACCCCGGCCATTCGAGCTGTGCGGTGCGTCGGTCAGGCCCTGCGAAGGAAGAACAGGATCGCGGCCACGATCAGGATGATGATGAGGATCGTGCCGATGAGTCCAAGGCCGAGCATGCGATCATGCGTAACCTCCTTGTTCGGTACGAAGTGCTACCTATGCCCGAAAGGTTCCCCTCCGAACCCTCTGTGCTCCGTGCCGGAGAGGACGCCAGGGGAGGCGAACCCGTGTAGCATTCGCACCCGGACGTGAGGAGGCGAACATGGACCAGGCGCGGTTCGAAGAGCTGAAGAAGAAGGCCGACGGCGCAGGCCTCACCGACGAGGAGGCCGGCGAGTTGGGCAAGTTGTTCGCCGAGGAAGAGGGCACTCAGTACTCGAACGCAGACGATCTCCGGGCGGAGGAGGCCGAGACCGCCACGGCGTTGGACGAAGAGGTCAAGCGGGAGGAGGAGGCCGACACCCTCGACGACGAGGGGGGCAGGATCGACCGTTCGCCGTCCGAGGAGCGAGGCGCCGGGACCGAACGCATGCCGATGGGCGCCACCGGTGGCTACCTCCCCCCGAAGGGCAGCGACGAAGTGGAGGGAGACGAGGAGGGCGACGCGCAGACGTAGGCGCCGCCTTCCCGGTGTTCGTGCCGGTCCGCCTCTGATCCGTACGCCCGCCACTACACTGTCCGTACGGAGTGGATCAGCAAGAGGCAGTTCGGGCCGAACGTCGAGGCGGGCTCCTGTCCCGGCTCCCGTTCCGGCCGTCCGACAAGCCTGAGGACTCATTCGAGGCTTTGGCCAAGCTGGTCAAGGCCCGCAACTCCAAGGCCGACCTCCGCCCGCTGCAGAAGGCGTACGCGTTCGCCGAGGAGGCCCACCACGGTCAGAAGCGCCTGACCGGCGAGGATTTCGTCGAACACCCCCTGGCCGTGGCCACGATCATGGCCGACCTGGGGATGGACATGACCACGCTCCAAGCCGCAATGCTCCACGACGTGGTCGAGGACACCCACTTCACTGTCGAAGACATCGAACGCGAGTTCGGCGCCGAGGTCGCGGTGCTGGTCGACGGGCTGACCAAGCTCGACCGGATCAAGTTCCGTTCGCGCGAACAGGAGCAGGCGGAGAACGTCCGCAAGATGATGATCGCGATGGCCCGGGACATCCGGGTTCTGCTTATCAAGCTGGCGGACAGGCTGCACAACATGCGGACGCTCGGCGTGTTCTCCCGCCAGAAGCAGCACGAGAAGGCCACGGAGACGCTCGAACTGTACTCACCGCTCGCCAACCGGATGGGCGTGCACCGCATCAAATGGGAGCTGGAGGATCTGTCCTTCCAAGCCCTGCACCCGCACCGGTTCGAGGAGATCAGGAACCTCGTCGAGAAGCGCGACGGCGAACGCCAGGACTACATCGACACCGTCTCCACGCTGCTCAAGACGCGGCTGCGCGAACTGAAGATCAAGGCCGACGTGGAGGGCCGTCCGAAGCACCTCTACTCGGTCTACGAGAAGATGGTGCTGCGGGGCAAGGAGTTCAACGAGATCTACGACCTCGTGGGCTTCCGGGTGCTGGTGGAGACCGTTCGGGACTGCTACGCGGCACTCGGGGCGATGCACTCGCTGTGGAAGCCCGTCCCCGGGCGGTTCAAGGACTACATCGCCATGCCCAAGTTCAACATGTACCAGTCCCTGCACACCGCCGTGATCGGGCCGGAGGGGCGCTCGCTCGAGATCCAGATCCGAACGCACCAGATGCACCGGACGGCCGAATACGGCATCGCCGCCCACTGGAAGTACAAGGAGAGCTCCAAGGAGGGCGCGGCGAAGAAAGCGGCGGACGAGGCCGACCTGGCGTGGCTGGGCCGGATGCTCGAATGGCAGGGCGAGATGGCGGACCCCGGCGAGTTCATGGAGGGGCTGCGCATCGACCTGTACAAGGGACGGGTGTTCGTGTTCTCACCGAAGGGCGAGGTGATGGATCTGCCCGCGGGCTCGACGCCCATCGACTTCGCCTACGCCGTTCACACGGAGGTCGGCCACCGCTGCGTGGGTGCGCGGGTGGGCGCGCGCCTGGTGCCGCTCGACTACCAGCTGCAGACGGGCGAGACGGTGGAGATCGTGACGTCCAAGGCCCAGGACGCCGCCCCGTCGCGAGACTGGATGAACATCGTCAAGTCGCCACGGGCCCGCAACAAGATCCGCCAGTGGTTCTCCCGGGAGCGCCGCGAGGACGCCCTAGAGAACGGTCGCGATCTGTTGAAGGGGGCGCTGCGCCGTCAGTCGCTGCCGGCGGTTCGGCTGACCACGGACGCGCTGATGAACCAGGTGGCGACCGACCTCAAGTACCCGTCGCTCGATTCGCTTTACGTGGCGATCGGGGAGGGGCACGTCTCGCCGCAGTCGATCGTCACCCGGCTGACACGACTGGTGGCCCAGGACGTCGAGGAGGAGTCCGAGGAGATCCAGTTCGTTCGACCCGTCAGGATCGGGCGGGAGGACGGCGCGCCGGGGCAGGAGGCAGTCGTGGTGCAGGGCCGCAGCGACGTCTGGGTCAAGCTGGCCCGGTGCTGCACGCCCGTTCCCGGCGACGAGATCATGGGCTTCATCACCCGGGGGCACGGCGTGTCCGTGCACCGTTCGGACTGTCCGAACATGCGCGAGCTGTCGAAGGAAGGCCAGCGCCTGATCGACGTGTCGTGGCAGGTGGGCAAGGCGACGTCGTTCGCGGTCTCCGTGCAGGTCGAGGCGCTCGACCGCCAGAAGCTCCTGCGAGATGTGGCCACGGTCCTGGGCGACCAGAAGGTGAACATCGTGGCGGCGACGACGAACACGGGCCGCGACCGCATCGCCGTGCTCCGGTTCACGTTCGAGATCGCGGACATCACACATCTGTCGAGCATCCTGGCGGCGGTGAAGCGGGTGGAGGGCGTCTACGACGTTCGCCGCGAGACGCCCGGCTGACCTGTCGGAGCGGCATGCGACTGGTCATCCAGCGGGTGTCGCGGGCCGCCGTTCGAGTACGTGGCTCTGAGGTGAGCGCCACCGGACCGGGACTGCTGATCCTGGTGGGATGCGGTGCCGGCGACACCGGTGACGAACCGAGATGGTTGGCCAGCAAGGTATTCGGTCTGCGGATCTTCGAAGACGCCCGCGGAAAGATGAACCTCTCGCTGGAGCACACGCGCGGCGAGGTGATGGTGGTGCCGCAGTTCACGCTGTACGGCGACGCCTCCCAGGGCCGGCGCCCGTCGTGGATCAAGGCGGCCCGGCCGGAGGTCGCTCGCGAGCAGGTCGAACGGTTCGCGGCCGAACTGGAAGCGCTCGGCGTGACCGTGGGGCGAGGGCCGTTCCAGGAGCACATGGAGGTCGAACTGGTCAACGACGGCCCGGTGACCATCCTCCTGGAGCGTTGAGACCCGCTGGTAGCATGGGCCTTCCCATGTACCTCGAGGCGTTCTCCGACAACCCGTTCGACACGAACTGCTGGCTGCTGGCGCTGCCCGACAGCGACGAGGCGCTGGTGGTCGACCCCGGCTTCTTCGCGGAACGCGTTCGTGCGTTGCTCGACGCGTCGGGGAAGCGGCCAGTCGCGGTCATCGCCACGCACGGTCACTACGACCACATCGGCGCGGCGCGGGAGCTGTGCGGGGACGCGCTGCCCTTCTACATCCACAAGGACGACGAACTCGCGCTCACCGACATGCCCGGATGGGGCTCCGGCTTCCCCGCGCCGCCCATCGGCCGCCCCGGGCAGACACACACGTTCACCGGTGGAGACCTGCTGGAGGTGGCGGGGTTCGAACTGGAGGTCTTGCATACGCCGGGCCACACTCCGGGGAGCTCGTGCTTCCGGTGGGAGGATCTGATCCTCACGGGCGACCTGGTGTTCCAGGGTTCAATCGGGCGTTCGGACTTCCCGAACTCGGACGGACGCCGGATGGAGGAGAGCCTGCGGCGGTTCCTCACGCTGCCCGACGACCTGAAGGTCTACCCGGGCCACGGCGACACGACCACGGTGGGCCGGGAGCGGACGTCGAATCCGTTCCTCCTCGAGCTGCACTGAGGCAGCCGTGGACCTGACCGCCCCCCGCGGCACCCTCGACCTGTTGCCGCCCGACGGCGGCCGCATGCACGCGCTCTACGAACGCGCCGCGCGCGTGGCCGAGCTGTACGGGTTCCGCTACGTCGAGACGCCCGTGTTCGAACACACCGAGCTGTTCGCCCGAACGTCGGGGGCGTCCAGCGACATCGTGCGCAAGGAGATGTACTCGTTCAAGGATCGCGGCGACCGCGACCTCACGCTGCGGCCGGAGGGGACGGCTCCGCTGATGCGGGCGTATCTCGAACGGGTCCACGATCTGGGATCGCCGTTCAAGGGCTACTACCTCGAACACATGTACCGCTACGCCCGGCCGCAGGCGGGGCGGTACCGCGAGCACCGGCAGTTCGGGGTTGAGGTGTTCGGTTCGACGGCACCTGCCGCGGACGTCGAGGTCATCACCGTCGGCGACCGGTTCCTCCGTTCGCTGGGCCTGCGGCGGTTCGAACTGCAGGTCAACTCCATCGGGGACGGCGCGTGCCGGCCCGCGTACCGGGAGGAGCTCATCGCGTACTTCCGCGCGCGCGTCGAGGAGCTCCGGGACGAGCATCGTGAACGGTTCGAGGAGAACCCGCTGCGCGTCCTGGACTGCAAGGACGAGGCCTGCCGCACCGTTTCGGCCGGTGCGCCGCGGATCACCGAACGATTGTGCGATCCATGCCGCGAGCACTTCGACGGAGTGCTGGCCGGGTTGAACGTCGCCGGCGTGGATGCCGTGGTGACCCCGACACTGGTCAGAGGACTTGACTATTACACGCGAACGGCGTTCGAGTTCGTCTCCGAGGCGCTGTCGCAGGTCCAGGCCACGCTGTTCGGCGGCGGCCGGTACGACGGCCTGGCCGAGATCCTGGGCGGGCCGCCCACGCCGGGGATCGGGTTCGGCATGGGGCTCGAACGGGTCCTGCTGGCCATCACCGATGAGGGGCTCACGCCGCCGGAGGACCGGCCGCTGGACTGCTACGTGGTGATCGTGGGGGAGGAGGCGGCGGCACACGCCGCCCACGTGGTGGACGTCCTGCGGGAGCAGGGACTGTCCACCGACCGTTCGTTCGAGGTGCGCTCGCTCAAGGCGCAGATGCGCGCGGCGGATCGAACGAACGCCCGCTACGCCGTCATCATCGGTGATCGCGAATCGCGGGCCGGGACCGTGACGTGGCGACGGCTGTCCGACGGGGCGGAATCCTCGGGCGGGGTGGAGGACGCGGTGGTGGAGATGCTGACGACGGCGGACGCTCCGTGAGTACCGAGGAGCGGATACCGGGCGGGCGAACCCACATGTGCGGCGGCCTGCGCGACGCCGACGCTGGCGCGGAGGTCGATCTGGCGGGGTGGGTGGCGCGACGGCGGGACATGGGCGGCGTGGTGTTCCTGGACCTCCGGGACCGGGAGGGCGTGGTCCAGGTGGTCGTGCATCCGCAGGACGCGCCGGAGGCGCTGGAGGTGGCCTCGAACGTCCGGTCCGAGTCGGTGGTCCGCGTTCGAGGCACCGTCCGGGTCCGGCCAGAAGGAACGGCGAACCCGCAGCTGGCCACGGGTGAGGTGGAGGTCGTGGCCACGGACATCGAGATCCTGACCGAGTCCGACACTCCGCCGTTCCCCATCGGCGATCGTGTGGACGTGGACGAGCTCCTGCGGCTCCAGTACCGCTACCTCGACCTGCGGCGGCCCGAGATGACGCGGACGCTTCGAACGCGCCACGCCGTCATGTCCTCGATCCGGCGGCATTTCGACGAACGCGGGTTCGTCGACGTGGAGACGCCGATGCTCACCAAGAGCACGCCGGAGGGCGCCCGCGACTTCCTGGTCCCCTCGCGGCTGCAACGCGGCAAGGTCTACGCGCTGCCGCAGTCGCCCCAGATCTTCAAGCAGCTGCTGATGGTGGCCGGCATCGACCGGTACTACCAGCTCGTGAGGTGCTTCCGGGACGAAGACCTCCGGGCCGACCGCCACTGGGAGTTCACCCAGCTCGACGTGGAGATGTCGTTCCCCACCGAGGAGGACGTCTACGAGCTGTTCGAGGCGATGTTCGTCCGGCTGTGGCGGGACGTGCTGGACGTCCAACTCCCCACGCCGTTCCCCCGCTTGTCCGAAGCCGAATGCCGAACGCGTTACGGCAGCGACAAGCCGGACACGCGCTACGGGGTGGAGCTCGCGGACCTCACGGAGACGTTCCGGTGGAGCGGGTTCCGGGCGTTCGCTTCTGTCGTGGAGTCTGGCGGCGTGGTGAAGGGTTTCGCTGCGCCGGGCGCCGCGGCCTGGTCGCGCAAGGACCTCGACGGCCTCGTGACCGAGGCGAAGTCGCGAGGGGCGGCGGGGCTGGTGTGGGTGGCGTTCACGGGGGACGAGGTGCGTTCGCCGGTGGAGAAGTTCCTCTCCCCGCAGGAAGTAGGGGCCATCCGGTCGGCGACGGGCGCGAACGACGGCGACCTGGTGCTGCTGGTGGCCGACCAGACCTCGCGGACGAACGTGGCCCTGGACGGCCTGCGGCGGCTGATGGCGGCGCGGCTGTCGCTCGTGCCCGAGGGGCGGTGGAACTTCCTGTGGGTCACGGACATGCCGCTGTTCGAGTGGGGCGAGGAGGACCAGCAGTGGGTGCCGGCGCACCATCCGTTCACCTCCCCGGCCTCGGAAGACCTGGCGCCCGAGACGGCCCGGGCCCGGGCCTACGACCTGGTGCTGAACGGGTTCGAGCTCGGCAGCGGTTCGATCCGCATCCACCGCGCCGAGGTCCAGTCGAAGATGTTCGAACTCCTCGGGCTCACGCCGGGGCAGGCCGAGGAGAAGTTCGGCTTCCTCCTCCGCGCGTTCCGGTACGGGGTGCCGCCCCACGGTGGGATGGCCCTCGGCATCGACCGCATCGTCATGCTCCTGACCGGCCGCGACAACATCCGCGACGTCATCGCCTTCCCCAAGATGGGAAGCGGCATCGAACCGCTGACCGGCGCTCCCTCCGAGCCGAGCGACGAACAGCTCAAGCTCCTCGGCATGCGCTGGACGGAGGCCGAACGCAAGCCGGGGTAGGCTACAGAGGCATGAGCAGCGAGCCGCTGGCGACGCGGATGCGGCCTCGAACGTTCGACGAGGTCGTGGGGCAGCGGCATCTGTTCGGACCGGGGAAGCCGTTGTCGGCGCTGGCGTCCTCCGGGCAGTTGCCGTCGATGGTGCTGTGGGGGCCGGCCGGGACGGGCAAGACGACGCTCGCCCACATCCTGGCGCGGTCGGTGGGCGGGGAGTTCGTCCAGCTCTCTGCGGTGGCCTCGGGCGTGGCGGACGCCCGCAAGGTCATGGAGCGGGCCAAGGGTTCGCTGCTGCGCTACGTGCTGTTCGTCGATGAGGTCCACCGGTGGTCCAAGGCCCAACAGGACGTGCTGCTGCCGGCCATCGAGGAGGGCACGCTCACGTTCATCGGTGCGACCACGGAGAACCCGTATTTCTCGCTGGTGTCGCCGCTGCTGTCGCGCTGCATCCTGCTCCGCCTTGAGCCGCTCCTGCCCGAGGACCTCCGAGCGCTCCTGGACCGGGCTCTGACTGATCCGTCGCGCGGTCTGGGGAAGTCGAACGTGAAGCTGACCGAGGAGGCGTTCGACCATCTCGTGGACATCGCCCAGGGCGACGCGAGGATCGCGCTGACGGGGCTGGAGGCGGCGGTGCTGTCGGCGGCGTCGCGGGGCGAGACCGAGGTGACGCTCGCCATGGCGGAGGAGGCGGTGCAGCAGAAGGCCATCGTCTACGACCGGCAGGGCGACGCTCATTACGACGTCATCTCGGCGTTCATCAAGTCCATCCGGGGTTCGGATCCGGACGCCGCGCTATTCTGGCTGGCCCGGATGCTGGAGGCCGGCGAGGACGCCCGCTACATCGCCCGGCGCATGGTCGTGCACGCCAGCGAGGACGTCGGCATGGCCGATCCTCGGGCGCTGCTTATCGCCACGGCGGCGGCGCACGCGGTGGAGTACGTGGGGCTGCCTGAGGCCAGGCTGAACCTGGCGGAGGCCGTCATCTACCTGGCCCGCGCCCCCAAGTCGAACAGCGTCTACACCGCGCTGTCGGCCGCCATCCAGGACGCAGCCTCCAGCGAACCGGTGCCGCTCCACCTCCGCGACACCTCCTATCCCGGCGCCCGGGCCCTCGGGCACGGGAAGGGCTACAAGTACCCGCACGACTACCCCGGCCATCAGGTCGCACAGCAGCACCGGCCCTTGCCGTTCGAGGGGAAGCGGTACTACCGGCCGAGCGGGATGGGGGAGGAATCGAGCGACGACGAGCCGGGCGGCGGAAAGGACTGAGCGGCCCAGGTATCATCCAGCGGTCAGCAGCGCGGTGGGAAGGAGGACCAGGTGCTCGGATCGATCAGCGCGGGCGGCGTGGCCGCCATCATCTTCGCCGCGTTCTGGGGCCTCCTCGTCCTGTTCCTGGCCCTGGTGATGGTGAACGTGTTCCGGATGCTGGAGTCGACCAAGATGCTGATCGACGGCATCCGAACGGAGACGGTCCCACTACTGTCCGAGGTCAAGAACACCGTGATCGGGGTGAACCAGCAGTTGGACAACGTGGACGGCCTGGTCAAGTCGGCGGGCAACATCGCCAAGAACGCCGAACGGCTGAGTTCGGTGCTCGAACAGACCGTCTCCAGCCCGCTCATCAAGGTCGCCGGGTTCGCCGCGGGCGCGGGACGGGCCGTTCGGCGCTTCCGGAAGGACTGAAAGACCGTGCAGCGCATGTTCTGGGTGGCGCTCGGGCTCGGCGCCGGCGCCACGGTGGCGGTGATGGCGAGCCGTTGGGCCCGACAGCAGCGCGAGGCGTACTCGCCGGTTGCCATCGGCCGGCAGGCCGCGCGGGTGGCCAAGGACACCGGGTCGCTGTTCGGCGCGGCGTTCGACGAGTTCCGCAGGGGCATGGCCGAACGCGAAGCCGAGATCCGTTCGTCGCTGCCCTCATGACCGACGCGCCTCCGGGCGCTCGTGGGCCGCTGGCCGGCGTGACCGTCCTGGACCTGTCCCGGCTGCTTCCGGGCGGCTACTGCACGCTGCTGCTGGCGGACCTCGGGGCCGACGTGGTCAAGGTGGAGGAGCCGGGCCGGGGCGACTACATCCGGTGGTCGCCGCCGCTGGTGGAGGGGACGAGCGCCGCGCACCGCGCGCTCAACCGGGGGAAGCGTTCGATCACGCTGAACCTGAAGTCTCCGGAAGGCGGCGACGTGTTGCGGCGGCTGGCGGCGACCGCCGACATCGTGGTGGAGAGCTTCCGGCCGGGCGTCCTGGACCGGCTGGGGGTGGGCTACACGGCATTGAACGCGTTGAACCCTCGGCTCGTGTACGCGGCGATCAGCGGCTACGGGCAGGACGGGCCGTACCGAACGCTCGCCGGCCACGACATCAACTACCTCGGCTACGCGGGGGTACTGTGGCAGGGCGGCCCGACGGGGTCCGAACCGTCGCTTGCGGGCGTCCAGATCGGCGACATGGGCGGCGGGGGGATGCTCGCCGCCGTCGGGATCCTGGCGGCGCTGGCCGACACTCGAGTCACCGGCCGGGGACGGTTCGTGGACGCCTCCATGACGGACGGGGCGGTGTCCTGGCTCTCCATCCACGGCGGCGCCCACTTCGCCTCCCGCGCCGAGGCGGCTCCCGACTTCCCCCGGACGCTCTCCGGCGATCTGGCCTGCTACCGGGTGTATCGAACGTCCGACAGCCGTCACGTGACGGTCGGCGCGCTGGAGCCGCAGTTCTGGCTGATCCTCTGCCAGACCATCGGGCTCCCGGAACTGATCGACGAACAGTTCGGCCCGCCCGAGACGCAGGCCCGGGTCATGGCCCGCTTGCAGGAGGTGTTCGGCGCTCGGACCAGAGACGAGTGGATGACGGTCTTCGACGGCGTGGAAGCGTGCGTGGGACCGGTGAACGACCTGGACGAGGCGTTCGCCGATCCGCAGATCCGACATCGTGAGATGGTGGCGGTGGTGGACGGCCAACCGGTGGGGCCGGGGCCCGCGATCAAGCTCCGAACGCCCGACGGGAAACCCGAAGCACCGGTTCAGCTGACCGGCGCGCCGGGTCTCGGCCAACACACCGAGGAGGTTCTGGCGACCATCGGGATCGGCGGAGACGAACTGGCGGACCTCCGGGCCCGCGGCGCGATCTGAAGGAAGGAAGAGAGATGGCGACGACGGTCGACGAGGTCACGGACCTCCTGCAACACCTCATCCGCAACGCGTGCGTCAACGACGGCACAGCGGTCTCAGGTCAGGAGGTCCGAACGGTGGACGTGCTCCAGTCCTACCTGGAGGGCGGCGGTCTGGACGTCGAGCGCTACGAACCCGTCCCCGGCCGGGCGTCGCTGGTGACGAGGATCGAAGGCAGCGACCCGAACGCCCCCAGCCTCTGTCTGATGGGCCACAGCGATGTCGTCCCGGTGAACGAGAACGGGTGGACGCGCGATCCGTTCGGCGGGGAACTCGTCGACGGCGTGGTGTGGGGCCGCGGCGCGGTCGACATGCTGAACCTGACCTCGTCGATGGCGGTGGCGGTGAAACACCTGGCGGACAGCGGTTTCCGGCCCAAGGGCACGCTGGTGTACACCGCCGTGGCCGACGAGGAGGCGCTCGGCACCCACGGCGCCAAGTGGCTCGTGGAGCACGAACGCGACGCTGTGGTCACGGACTACGTGGTCACCGAGATGGGCGGCATGCGGATGCCGCTGCCCTCGCCCTCCGGGCCGAAATTGCCCGTGATGGTCGCGGAGAAGGGCACGTACTGGTGCCGCCTGACCGTCAAGGGGACGCCGGGGCATGGTTCGATGCCCCTTCGAACGGACAACGCCGTGGTGAAGGCGGCCGTCATTGTGCAGCGGCTGGCGGAGTTCCGTCCCGAGGCCCAGATGCACGACGTGTGGAGGCGCTTCGTGGATGCGGCGGACCTGCTCCCCGAGCTCCGAGAGACCCTGCTCGACCCCGAGAAGGTGGTGGCGTTCGCCGAGACGTTCCCGGACGTCGGGATGGCTCGGATGGTCCACGCCGCCACCCACACCACCATCTCGCCGAACATCGTCCACGGCGGCCAGAAGACGAACATCATCCCCGACCGAGTCGATCTGGAGCTGGACATCCGAACGCTCCCCGGACAGACCTCCGGCGATGTTCGCGCGATGCTGGCCGACGCGCTGGGTCCCGAACTGTTCGCGTCGGTCGACATCACCGCGCAGAGCGACGACGAGTCCACCGCGTCCTCGCTGGACAACCCGCTGTGGGACTCCATCACCAAGGTCACGGAGGCGATGGTGCCGGGGACCCGGACCATGCCGTTCCTGCTGGTCGGCGCCACCGACGCCCGCTTCTTCCGCCGGGCCGGTTCGATCGCCTACGGCTACGGGTTGTTCAGCGAACGCATCCCGTTCGCCCAGTTCATGTCGATGTTCCACGGCGACGACGAACGCGTCGACCAGGAGTCGCTGGATCTCTCGACGAACCTGTGGGAGGCGCTCGCCACCGACCTCCTCACCTGAACGGTCGCCCCAGACCCTCCCGCTAGACTTGCCCGTCATGGAGTCCGCCGAGATCCGACGCAAGTTCATCCGATTCTTCGCCGACCGCGGTCACAAGGTCCTGCCGTCGTCGTCGCTGATCCCGGACGACCCCACGCTGCTCCTGACGAACGCCGGCATGAACCAGTTCAAGCCCTATTTCCTGGGCCTCCAAGAGCCGCCGTACCCTCGGGCCACCACCGTGCAGAAGGTCTTCCGGACCTCCGACATCGAGAACGTCGGCCGCACCGACCGTCACGCCACGTTCTTCGAGATGATGGGCAATTTCTCGTTCGGCGACTACTTCAAGCTCGACGCGTGCAAGTTTGGCTACGAGCTCGTCACCGAGGTCTACGGCCTGGATCCCGAACGGATGTGGGTCACCGTCTACGAGCCCGACGACGAGAGCATCGACATCTGGGCGGACGAGGTCGGCATCCCCCGCGAGCGCATCGTCCGCCGGGGCAAGGCGGACAACTTCTGGTCGATGCACGTGGCCGGCCCGGCCGGTCCGTGCAGCGAGATCTTCATCGACCGCGGCCCGAACTACGGCCAGGAGGGCGGCCCGGCCGTCGACGAGGACCGGTACCTCGAGATCTGGAACCTCGTGTTCATGCAGCACGCCGTGGACGACGAGGAGAACATCCTGTCCGACCTCCCCAAGAAGAGCATCGACACGGGTTCGGGCCTCGAGCGCGTCGCGCTGGTGCTGCAGGACGCCGGCAACATCTTCGAGGCCGACGTCCTCCGCCCACTGGTCGAGGTGGCCGAACGCCTCACCGGCCACCGGTACGGCGCGGACGACCGCGACGACGTCAGCCTGCGGGTCCTGGCCGAACACGGCCGCGCCACCACGTTCCTCATGGCCGACGGGGTCCTGCCGTCGAACGAGGGCCGCGGCTACGTCCTGCGGCGGATGCTCCGCAGGCTCGTCACCCGCGCCCGGCGACTGGGGGTCGAGAAGCCGGTGATGGGCGAGTTCATCGCAGGCACGGTCGAACGGATGGGCGAGGCCTATCCCGAATTGGTGGCCAACCGCGCGTTCGTCGAGTCCATCGCCTCCGGCGAGGAGGAACGGTTCGGGGCAACCTACCGCGCCGGCATGACGCTGTTCGAACAGGAGGTCGCCAAGGCCAAGGAGAAGGGCTCGAACGTCCTCACCGGGAACGCCGCGTTCCGCCTCCACGACACGTTCGGTTTCCAGGTCCAGCTGACGTCCGAACTGGCGGAGGAGGAGGGCCTGACCGTCGACGACGAGACGTTCGCCAGGCTCATGCAGGAGCAGCGGCAGCGGGGCAAGGACGCCCTGAAACGAGGCGACCACGCCGGAGGTGTGGTGGGCCAGATCGCGGCCGAGGCCGGGCCCACCGAGTTCCTGGGCTACGAGCACCTCTCGGCGGAGGCCACCGTGACCGGCGTGGTGGCGGAGGGAGCGCGGGCTGAGGTGGCGAGCGAGGGCGAGTCCGTGATCCTGGTCCTGGACCGAACGCCCTTCTATGCCGAAGGTGGAGGACAGGTCGGCGACGCCGGCACCATCCGCACGCCCGGCGGCGTGGTGCAGGTCACCGACACGCGCCCCGGGCCGGGCGGCACGACCATCCACGAGGGCCGGGTCACGGCGGGAGAGGTCCGCCCGGGCCAGGAGGCCACCGCCGAGGTGGACGCCGAACGACGCGCCTCAACCGCTCGTTCGCACACCTCCACCCACATCTTGCACCACACCGTTCGCCGGCTCCTGGGCGAACACGCCCGTCAGGCCGGCTCGCTGGTGGCGCCGGGCCGGCTCCGGTTCGACTTCTCGCATTTCGAGGCGGTGCCCAAGGACGTGCTGGAGGAGGTCGAGGTGATCGCGAACGCGCGGCTGGCGGAGGACCGGCCCGTCATCGCGTACGAGACCACGCAGGAGTACGCCCGCACCCAGGGCGCGATGGCGCTGTTCGGCGAGAAGTACGGCGACATCGTTCGGGTCGTGGAGGTCGGCGACTACTCGGTGGAGCTGTGCGGCGGGACCCACGTTCGGCGCACCGGCGAGATCGCCCTGGTCCGCGTCCTCGGCGAGGGCTCCATCGGCTCGGGCATCCGGCGTCTGGAGGCGCTGACCGGCCCCGACGCGCTGAAGCACGTGAACGTGGAACGCCGGCTGCTGGAGGAGGTGGTGGAGGCCCTGGGCGGTGGCGACCCCCAGACCGCGCCGGAGCGCATCCGCCAGGCCATCGCTCGGATCAAGCAGATGGAGAGCGAACGCGGCAAGATCGCCAAGGCAGAGCGCGGCAGGGAGGTCGAACGCCTCGCCGCCACAGCCCAGGAGGTGGACGGCGTCTCCCTGGTCGTGGCGAACCTTCCGGGTCAGGACGCCGACGCCATCCGGGAGATGGCCCTCGGCCTGCGAGCGCGGATGGAGAAGCTGGGCCCCGGAGCAGCCGTCCTGGGAACCGCCACCGGCGAACGCGTGCTGCTGGTGGCGTCGTGCACGAACGACCTCATCGCCCGCGGAATCCCCGCGCCTGCCCTCCTGGAGCGGGCGGCAAGAGAGATCGGGGGGGGAGCAGGGGGCAAGCCCGTGGTGGCGTTCGCCGGCGGCTCCAAGGTCGCCGCGTTGGACGACGCGCTTCGCGGCATCCCCAGGCGCCTGGAAGAGCTCCTCGGTGCCTAGCCCGGCCTCCCACCACGGTTCGGTCCTCGGCCTCGACCTCGGTCAGGGCCGCATCGGCGTGGCGGTTAGCGATCCCGAACGCCGTCTGGCCGTTCCCACCGGGACTGTGAGGACCGGCGCTCCCGGAGACCTCAAGGCCATCGCCGCGCTGGCCCGCGAGCACGGCGTGAACCAGGTGGTGGTGGGCCACCCCGTCCACCTGTCGGGACGCAAGGGGGAAGCGGCGGGCCAGGCCGAGACGTTCGCCGGGGTCCTCCGGGACGTGCTGCAGCTTCCCGTGGACCTTCAAGACGAACGGCTCTCAACGGTGGAGGCGACCCGAGGCCTCGCCGCCGCCGGGGTGAAGGGCAGGGAACGGCGGGCCGTGGTGGACCAGTCCGCGGCCGTCATCATCTTGCAGGCCTGGCTCGACGCCCACCGGCCGCGCGACTGACACGGAGCACCGCCGGGTCCGGGCCGAACGGCCATCGGCTATCCTTGGCCGATGCTCGAAGGCGTTTCCAGACGTTCCGCGCGCCGTTCACGCGTCAAACGGAGCCACAAGGGCGCGGTCTTCCTCCTGGTGGTGGGCCTGCTCCTGTTCGGCGGCGCGGCGGGGGCGTTCGGCACGTACAACTACCTGACCGGCGCGAACGGCACCCAGACCCCGGTCACGATCACCATCCCGCACGGTTCGAGCGGCGACCAGATCGCCCAGCTCCTGCACGACAAGGACGTCATCCGTTCGACGCTGGGCTTCCGGCTCTATCTCAAGCTGAAGCACCCACCGACGGGGTTCCTGGCCGGCACCTATGACATGACCACGAACATGAGCGTGGCGGACGCGCTGGCCGCGCTGGCAGGCGGGCCGCTGCTGGCCAAGGGGACCCCGGTAACCTTCCCGGAAGGGCGAACGATCCAGCAGACGGCCGACCGGGCGCAGGAGAAGCTCGGGGTGAGCGCCGCGGCCATCGTGAAGATGGCCCACAGCGGCAAGTATTCGGTCCTGCCCTATCTCCCCGCAGGCACGAAGAACGCGGAGGGGTTCCTGTACCCCAGCACCTACGACTTCAAGAAGGGCACCTCGCCCGATCAGATCGTGCAGCGGCTCATCGCGCAGTTCGGGGTGGCCGTGAAGGACCTCCCGTGGAGCAATGCCCACAAGCTCGGGGTCACGCCCTACCAGGTGGTCGTGATCGCCTCGATGATCGAACGCGAAGCGCTGTTCGACGCGGACCGTCCGAAGGTGGCGACAGTCGTCTACAACCGCCTGAAGAAGGGCATGTACCTGCAGATCGACGCCACGGTCATCTACGCGCTGGGCGGCAAGAAGGCCGACACGGGCCTGACCTACGCGGACCTCAAGGTGAACAGCCCGTACAACACTTACATCCACACGGGCCTGCCCCCGACCCCCATCGACAGCCCAAGCCTGGCCTCGCTCAATGCCGCGCTCAACCCCGCCTCGGCCGACTACCTCTACTACGTGGCCAAGGACCAGGCCGGCCACGAGTTCTTCACCTCCGACTACAACGAGTTCCTCCGGGTCAAGAAGCAGTTGAACGGCGGCTAACGGCCCGCGGGGGAGTGGATCAGTTGAATGTCCCCGGTTATGCCCGCCTGGACCTGTGCGTGGGCTGCGAAAGCGTCCGCCTGTCGGTGGTGCTCGGGGAGGTCGTGTGCCCAGACCGCGGTCGCGAACAGTCGGCCACGTTCGAGGTCTCGGATCTCGACCTCAGCTCATTCCCGGCGCTTAGCTCGGCTGGAGGAGCGAGTGCCCTTACAAGGCGGAGGTCGCAGGTTCGAGCCCTGCAGCGCCCACAAGATCCGCAGGTCAGCGGGTCCCGCCTCCTCGCGGATGCCACGTGGCTTCTTTGGCTCTCCTCGGCCATGGCCAGGCCTCCGACCCAGGCATCAACGTGGATACAGACTCCCACGCAGCCTGGCCGCATGAGCGAGGATCCACCCAGGAGGTGAGCACATCAACTCCCTCGACCATGGCTCGGAATGAACACGCGGAAGGACGCACCTCCCCCCGGGCGGGATTCGACCCATGCTCGTCCCCGATGCAACTCCGCGAAGCGGGCAACAAGCGACAGCCCGATTCCGCAGCCCGGTGAAGGATTGTCTCGGGGCCCTGTTGGAAAGGCTCGAAGATTCTCTCCCTGGCATCCTCCGGCACCCCGAGCCCTGCATCTTCCACTGCAAAAGCACCCCTCCCTGTTCTGGACAGACCCGCACCCAGATGGGCGTCCCCTCCGGCGTGTGCCTGGCCGCGTTGACCAGCAAGTTCTCGACGATCCGCTCGATCTTGACGGCGTCGACGTCCGCGACGACCGTGCCCGCCTGCACGTGCACCTGCCGCTTGCCGAAATCCGCTTCCTCCACGATCTGGCGGACCAGCGAGCCAACGTCCACGGGTTTGAGAGTCGGCTCGACAACTCCCCGGATGAGCCGTTCCAGGTCCAGCAGGTTGGAGAGGATCCGCTCCAGCTTGCGAGCGTTGGCTGCACATCCCCTCGCCGTCCACCTCGCCTTCGGTGGAAACCCCCCCGCCCCCGTTCTCGGGTCGCAATCCGTTTGTCACGCCCGCGCCGTCCCCGTCCCCGTCTCCCTTCCCGTCTCCATCGCCCTCCCCGAGTCCCAGCCCAACCCCAGCC
>DAIMKN010000009.1:3353-31700 GCA_036721725.1 Actinomycetota bacterium | reverse complement strand
CGAGCGGTGGTTTCGCGTTCGACTCCGGGAGGGTCGATGGATCGACGAACGAGCTGCCCTTCGGGCCCACTCGCACCGCCTGGTGCAACGCGCTGCCCCGTAGGTAGTCCCGCCAGGAAAGGAACCAGATCGTCCAGCCGTTCCCCCACGTCCCCCCGCGCGGGCTCCCCGTGATGGTCACCGGGTCGCCGGGTACCGACATCTCGTAGTAGATCTTCGCGTGTTCGGGCGAGAGGTTCACGCACCCGTGGCTCACGTTCGCGAAGCCCTGCTGGCCGACCGACCAGAAGGCGTCGTGGAGGAAGTCTCCGGACCAGGTGAACCGGACCGACCACGGAACCATGATGTCGTAGCCCGGCCCCTTCATCTCCTCGGGGTTCGTCTTCTCGATCGTGACGTAGGTCCCCTTCGGCGTGTCGTCGCCGGGCTTGCCGGAGCTGATCGGCCAGTCGCCGAACAGCCGCCGATCCTTGTAGATCAGCACGTGATGCGAGACGGTGCTGGCGACGGCGATCAACGACCGGCCGACGAGGAAGGACTGCCTCAGCGTGTGCACCCCGTACACGCCGGGCGCGCCCTCGACGCCGTTGAGGTGTCCGATGAACCCGACGTTCGTGTTGGCCGGCCAGTAGTTGCGCGGCCGGAAGTAGAGCGTGCGGTCACCGTCCCAGTACCACGCCCCGACCACCCGGTGCGTGCTCGACACTTGGAGCGATCGCTCCACGGCGCGCTTGTACTGGATGTCCCGGTCGAACGTGAGGATGATCGGCATCCCCACGCCGTACGTCTTCTGGTAGCCCTCGAAGATCGTCGTGCGGAACGTCTCGGCGGGGGCGAGCGTGCGGAACGAACTCGTCGCGGTCACCGTCTTCCCGCTCGCGTCGACCGCCGTCGCACTGACCGTGTACGCCGTGTCGACGTCGAGCGCCCAGCGGCTGCGCCAGGCCGTTCCACCGGCGTCCATGTCGCCCGTGACGGGGTCTCCTTCGGTGCGAACCTTGACCCGCACGATCGTGCCGCCCGCCACGCCGACGCGGATCCCGGCACCCGGCTCGACGTTCGCGCTCCCGTCCCCAGGCGCGATCGACACCCGCGCGACGCTCCCCGGCGGCGTTGGGTCCGGCGTGACGGCCGGCGGGTCGCTGAACGCGGCGGATGTCGGCTGGTGGGTTGATGCGGCGCCGGTACACGCGGCGGCGAGCAGGCACAAGCACACCATCCCCCCGAGCGCCGCGACCATCGACGTCGGGCGTCGGCAGACGGGCCCGGCTCCGTCACGGCGCCGGATCGAACGACCACCCATGCCCCGAGGGTAGGGGTGTGTCTCCCAAACGGCCATCGATCGTTGCGACACACGACCGTCGCCACGGCGTCGGATGAGGCGTCCCGACCTCACGTCACCTGAGGCACCAGGGAGGGCCCGGGAACCTCCTCGGCCCGGCCACGGCCTCCCGCGCACCCGAGCGCACGGCTCGTGGCTGTAACCCACCGAGCCCGGTGGTGTGTCGGCCTCGCCGGTGTCGGGTGCACCTTGCCGTGCGCACGCACGCGTAGCGGATGCGCGTTCCAGGTGCATCCTCCGAAGTGCATCACCGGGTTCGTCGGTGCGAGTGCATCGCTCAGCATGACGGCCTGGAGCACCGCCGCCCGGTGGAGGACTTTGGGACCCTGGTTGCGGCGGAGGACTGAAGGTTGCTCGGGACTCCACTCCTTCCGCCATCGGGTCGCGGATGCACCCACCGATGCGCGGGTCTCCGGACGGAAGAAGATGGCCACCTGCTCCCACTGGTCGTGCCACTGCGCGATGCGGCTCCGGGGGATGGCATGGTGCACCGACGCCTTCGTCTTCCCGCCGTGTCGTGCCTGATAGCGTTCGTGAGCCTCGTAGATGTCGTTCTCGATCCACCACTCCGGCTTCTTCTGAGCGTGGGGCTCCCCGGAGATCCCGCGGCCTCTCGCGCGGCGGAGTTCGCAGCACGAACATGCGATTGCCGGAGCCGGGAGCCGCTGATAGAATCGAACACTAGTTCGAGTCCAGAGCCTCATGCGTGAGACATCAGGTTTGCGGCCGAACGGCGGGACGTACGACCCGCCTCGGCCGCCACGCGGCCCCCGGAAGGCCTCGGGGCCGCCCCTGGGGGGGATTGCGATGGCCCCGATTCCCGCCCAGCCACCCACCGCTTCGGCAGTTCCTGGGGCGCGGGCGACGAGCTCAGCGTCGGTCGCCTGCGCTGATCGCCGGTCTTGCTGGAACCCCGCATGCCGCGGCGGGCAATAACTGGTGAGGAGAGAGGAACCGTGCTGGAAGTCTCCACCGATGCCTATGTCATCGCCGCGTGCGACGAGGACCCCGAGAGGTTCCGGGAGCTGTTCGACCGGCATTTCGGTGCGACGGTGGCGTACCTTCGGCGCCGGATCGGCCCCGACATCGCCGAGGAACTCGCTGTCGAGACGTTCGCGGTCGCGTTCCGCCAGCGGGCGACGTATGACGTGGAGCGTCCGGCCGCTCGGCCGTGGCTGCTCGGCATCGCCACGAACGTGCTGCGCCACCACCGCCGAGCGGAACGCGGATGCTCCGGGCGTACGCACGAACCGCGGTCGACCCCGAGCAGCAACTCGATCCGGGCTATGACGCTGCCGAAGCCCGGACCGACGCCCGTGCCGCGGCGCCGCGCATCGCGGTGGCCTTGGCCGAGCTTCCTGGCCACGAGCGCGACGTCCTGCTCCTTCTACGCGTGGGCGAACCTCAGCTACGCGGAGATCGCCGACGCGCTCGACATCCCGATTGGCACGGTGCGGTCGCGGCTCTCCCGAGCGCGAAGCCGGTTCCGGGAACTCATGCCCGCCGGCGCCGCTTGGAGATCGTCCAGCACCACGACGAGGAGTCCCTCCGACGATGCACTGGACAGGAAGCTTGCCGTCGCGTCGAAGAGTCGGAACCGTGCCGATTCCGGGTCGAGCGCCGGCGGTGAGGGAACATCTCCTATCGCCTCGCGGAGCTCGGGGAGCATCTGAGCGATATCGGCAGCCCTCGCTCCCAGCAGCGCCCGCAGTGGCCCGGCGTCGAGAGCCTGGGTGAGGGTACGAAGGGCCTGTGACCACGGCCAGTAGGCCGGCGCGCCGCCGGCCTCCCAGCACCGGCCCCACAAGACGGTCGCACCACGATCGACTGCTCGCGCGGCGACCTCTTCGGCGAACCGGCTCTTGCCGATCCCGGGCTCGCCCGCAAGGAGCAGCAAGCGACCGCGGCCACCGAACGCATCGTCGAGCGAGGCGAGGGCCTCGTCCATCTCTCGCTCCCTGCCCACAAGCACGGATCCCACACGGCCCCCCTGGCGCCCCGGCAGAAGAAGGGTACGACGCTGTGGCCGGAAGCCGATGCCGCCATGAAGTGCCATCCGGACCGCGTTCACCGGGATCGGCCGCACCAGCCGGCGGAAGGCCTCGCCGCCGATATTTCCGGCCGTTTCGCCGCCCCTCGTCCCGGTTTGCGGGCCAGGAGCACGTGGGGTAGGCTTGCGCCATCAGGTTAGTCAGCAGTCAGCATCACAAAGACCAGGAGGTGGCCGTATGGCTTTTCTTGTCGGGGTGTTCGAGGGGGATTTCGACGCCTTCAAGCAGCAGTTCGACTCAGACCCTCTGGGTCGCAGGCAGCTCGCCAAGGGACACACCCTGCTTCGTGGCGTCGACAATCCCAACGAGATATTCCTGAGAGTAGAGTTCGATTCCGCCGAGGAGGCCAAGTCGTTCCAGGAGAAGGTTCGTGGCTCGGACGTGCTGCGGAACGTGAACGTGAAGGTTCCTCCGACCGTGGCCGAGATAGCGGACCAAGCCACTTACTAGGACGCGACTCCGGCCGGCGCAACCGTTAGCGGCCGCACGGGCATGCTGGGCTCGTATCGGGAGCGATGGCGCTGACGACGTCGCTGGCGGTGCTCACTGACCCGATCCCCCACGGCTCCTCCCTGGAACTGCGGTTCGATCGTCTCGTCGAACATGCGCGCGACGGTCGCGGAGCTGAACACGGCGTCGTCCCGGTCGAAGAACTCGCACAGGTACTCGCGGCGGAACCGGAGCTCCCCCAAAGGCCCCGCCGCTCCGCCGCTAGGAACGCAGGAGCCTTCCTCGGGCACCCGGAAGGGGAAGTTTCGCCTTCCGCCAACCCTTGGGGGTGATCAGGCGCGCCAGTCGAGCAGCATCTCGGGAGGGGGACCCTCGTACGAGGCCCTCGTGTGCGGTTGCGAGGAGGACGTCGTTCCCGCACCTTTGTCCGGTCGCGCCTGACGCCTCGCGAGAGGAGCAGTGGTTCCGGCGCGACCGATCACCCCGGCATGCGGTACAGCCGCCACCGGTCCGGCACGCCCCTCAGTTCGTGCTCGCCGGCGTCCTGGAACGCGAGGAGTTGGGGCGATCGGCCACGCACGACCTTGCTGCAGCGCACGGCTCGGATGCGGCCACGAAGTTCCGACCCCAGGCCATTAAGCTGGTTCGGACGGCGCCCCCGGGAAGGGAGACCGAGCCATGGCGACGCGAGGTCTGCTGATCGTGAACGGCAGCCCGCACGAGTTGTCCCTCCAGCCCGAGCGCACCTTGCTGTCAGTGCTCCGCGACGAGCTGGATCTCACGGGGACGAAGTACGGGTGCGGCGAGGGCGTGTGTGGGGCCTGCACGGTGCTGCTCGACGGCGAGCCCGTGCACGCCTGCAGGGTGGCGTTCGAGGAGGCGGTGGGCCGTTCCGTGACGACCGTGGAGGGGCTGGCGACCGGCGCGGCCCTGCACCCGGTGCAGCAGGCATTCCTCGAAGCCGGTGCCATGCAGTGCGGCTTCTGCACCCCCGGCATGATCGTGCGCGCGGTTGCCCTGCTCGCCGTCGATCCGAGTCCGGTCGATCGGCGCATCGTCGATGCCATGAGCGGGAACATCTGCCGCTGCTGCACGTATCCTCGGATCCTGCGCGCGGTGCGACGGGCCGCCGAGCTGGCGGGGGAAAGCCTTGGCAGTGATGCCGCCGTGCCGACGCCCCATGTTGGAGCGCCCGCGTTCGCTTGGTCCAGCCGCCCGGATCGACCATGGGACCTCTCCCCTCCCGACGAGCGGGACTACTTCCGCGTCCTGGCCGACGGCCTCGTGGTGGTGTTGCCCTCCGACCAGGTGCCGGCCGGGGCGTGGTCGTCGGGCGGGGGCGCATGGATCCACATCGGGGCGGACGGCTCGGTCACGGCGTTTACCGGGAAGGTCGACGTCGGCCAGGACAACCGAACGGCCCTGGCGATGCTCGTGGCCGAGGAGCTTGCTGTTCCGGTCGAGTCCGTGCGTTTGGTGATGGGGGACACCGACGTCTGCCCGTTCGACATGGGCACCTTCGGGAGCCGGTCGATGGCCGACGCCGGCACAGCCCTGCGCATGACCGCCGCCGCAGCCCGGGACCTGCTGGCGGCAGCGGCCGCGGAGCGGTGGGGGATGCGCCCGGCGGAGGCGGAGGCTGCGGGGCTCGTCGTGGAAGGCGGGTGCGTCCGTGACGGGTCCGGGGAGCGATCGATCGGCCATGGGGAGCTCGTGAGCGGCCAGCGGCGGGTGGAGATCGTCGCTCAGGTGGGCGCGACGGTTTCCTCTCCCGAGAACTGGAGGACGGCTGGCACGCCGACGGCCAAGCGCACCGGATACGAGGTGGTGACCGGGGCCCGGCGCTACCCGTCCGATCTCACCCGTCCCGGGATGCTGCACGGGAAGGTGGTTCGCCCTCCCTCGTTCTACGCGACCCTCCGCTCGGCTGATCTCGCGGCCGCGAGGGAGCTCCCCGGCGTCACGGTGGTGGACGAAGACGGGTTCGTGGGAGTGGCGGCAGGCTCACCGGCTTCGGCGCGCCGCGCGTTGGACGCCGTGCACGTCGAGTGGGACCTGCCGGCGCCGCAGCCCTCCGAGGTCGATCTGGTGGAGCATCTCCGCTCGCACCCCGTGCAGGCGCAGGGATGGGACGGCGCGTTCCACCACGAGACGGGTGACGTGGACGCGGCGCTCGACGCGGCCCCCGTTCGGCTTGGCGCGACCTACACGACCGCCTACATCGCCCACGTGCCGCTCGAGCCCCGCGCCGCGGTGGCCGAATGGGATGGGCAGCGGCTCACCGTGCGGACCGGAACGCAGCGTCCGTTCGGGGTCCGAAGCGAGCTCGCCGAGGCGCTGAGCGTCCCCGAGGAGCGCATCCGGGTGATCGTTCCCGACGCGGGGGCGGGCTTCGGCGGCAAGCACTCGGGTGAGGTCGCCATCGAGGCTGCCCGGCTCTCGCGCGCGGCCGGCCGCCCGGTCAAGGTCCGGTGGACCCGAGAGGAGGAGTTCACCTGGGCGTACTTCCGTCCGGCCGCGGTCATCGACGTGGAGAGCGGCGCCGGGCCGAACGGTGACCTGACCGCCTGGGCGTTCACGAACGTGAACGCGGGAAGCGCCGGGATCATGACCCCTTACGAGATCCCGAATCAGCGGATCGACCATGGGGCGGCGGACTCTCCGCTCCGCCAGGGCTCCTACCGGGCGCTGGCGGCGACGGCGAACCACTTCGCTCGAGAGTCGCACATGGACGAGGTGGCCCACCACCTGGGCGCGGACCCGCTGGAGTTCCGGCTCCGACACCTGCGGGACGAGCGCCTTGCCGCCGTGTTCCGTGAAGCTGCCGAGCGGGCCGGCTGGGCCGAGCGGTCCCGCGGGTCGGGGCACGGCATCGGGATCGCGGGCGGCGTCGAGAAGGACGGGCGCGTCGCCACCTGCGCGGAGGTGCGAGTGGACGACGGGAGCCTGGAGGTGGTTCGCATCGTGACCGCCTTCGAGTGCGGGGCGATCGTCAACCCCGACGGGCTCGTGAACCAGATCGAGGGCGCGACCGTGATGGGGCTCGGCGGGGCGCTCCACGAGGCGGTCCACTTCGCGGACGGCAGGATCCTGAACGCGTCGTTGTCGGGCTATCGCGTTCCGCGGTTCACCGACGTGCCTCTCATCGAGGTCGTGCTCCTCGACCGCAGGGACGCTCCCTCGGCCGGGGCGGGGGAGGCGCCGATCGTGTCGGTCGCCCCCGCCCTCGCCAATGCGATCTTCGACGCGGTCGGCGTGCGGATCCGGTCGATGCCCCTCGTCCCGGGCGGCCTCGTCGCCAGCGAACCCCGCTCCTCCTGATCGCGAGCCTCGCGGGCTGGAGGCGACGTCTCCACGGCAAGCCGCCCAGAGATCTGGTCGTGCTCTACGAGGCCATCAGAGGAGAGGTGTTGGACATACACCGGGACCGTCCAATCTCCGAGCGCCATGCCGAGCTCGGGATGTTCGCGTTCGACAATCGTCGCGGCATGACTTGGGCGGAGACTCTTCAACTGTGGAACGAGCTCAACACTGATCGGCCAGATTCAAAGGAATGGACCTACGACGCGGAGGCTCCGTTCGTGCGCGACGCCCGACAAGCGTTCCGCAGGATCACCGGGAACCATCTGGAGTGGGAAGGCAAGCCAAGTCCGTCGGGTCACGGTCAAGCCACATCGATGGGTTTGGAGGGACCTCGCAAGAAGCTCCCGAAGACGGCCGCCGACAATGGGTCAAAGGGTCTGAAGAGAAAAGGCAACGGTTCCCCATGAAGGGCCACATCTTCCGTCGCGGAAAGAATTGGACCATCGTCTACGACGGCGAGCGTCACGAGAACGGGGACCGCAACCAGATCTGGGTGACCGTCCACGGGACGAAGAAGGACGCGGAGCGCGAACTGGTCCGCATCCTCCACGAACAGCAGAGCGGCACCGACCTGGAGCCCTCGACGGTGACGGTCGCAAAGTACCTCGAGCGGTGGCTCGCGGATGGGGCGGCGGCATCCGTGGCCCCGAAGACGTTCGAGCGGTATTCCGAGATCGTGCGTCTTCACTTGATCCCAGCACTCGGGCATCACCGTCTGGCCAGGCTCAAGCCACTGCACATCCAGGGGTATTACGGAGAGGCCCTGAAGAACGGGAGGCGCGACGGGAAGGGCGGCCTCGCTCCCCGAACGGTCCTGCATCACCACCGAGTCCTTCATCGAGCCCTCAGCCGGGCCGTGAAGTGGCGGCTCCTGGCAGTGAACCCGGCGGACGCGGTGGAACCGCCCAGGGCCACCTCGCCGGAGATGCAGACCCTGACCGAGGAGGAGATCGGTCTGTTGCTGGCGACCGCCGTGGCGACGCCTTCGTACACGGCCATCCTGCTGGCCGTAACGACCGGAGTCCGCCGCGGCGAACTCCTTGCTCTGCGTTGGGCCGACGCTGACTTCGAACAGGGGAGGATCGCGGTTCGGCGTTCGCTGCAACAGACGAACGCCGGGCTGACCTTCAAGTCGCCGAAGACCGCCAAGGGCAACCGTACGATCCCCCTGCCCGCAGTCGCGCTCGAGGCTCTTCGAAGCCACCGCGTCGAACAGGCGAAGCACCGCCTCCTCATGGGTGACCGCTACGTGAACGGCGACCTCATCTTCGCCAAGCCGGACGGGACGCCGCTGGACCCCGATGGCTTCAGCGCCTCGTTCGGCGCGATCGTTCGCCGGAGCGGACTGAAGCGGGTCCGGCTGCACGACCTCCGGCACACGCATGCGACGTTGCTCCTCCGGCAGAACGTTCACCCGAAGGTGGTTCAGGAGCGCCTAGGCCACTCCTCCATCGCCGTGACGCTCGACACCTACTCCCACGTCGGGCCGAACCTTCAGGAGCAAGCCACCTTGGCCCTCGACGCCGTCCTTCGGGGCCACATGCCACCCCTGGCTCCCGCTGCAAACACGGAATGAGCCCCTGCAGGGCTCCCAAAATGTTTGCAGAATGTTTGCAAGACCGACCTTGGTCCCGCGACATCTCCAAGGCCAGACAAGCGAAACCGCAGGTCAGCGCGGGGGGAATGGGATTCGAACCCATGAGGGACTTGCGCCCCTAGCGGTTTTCAAGACCGCCGCCTTCGTCCGCTCGGCCATCCCCCCGCGACGAGTGTACGGGGGCGTTCGTGGTCCGAACGTCGCCGTTCGACGATCAGGTGCGAAGGCCTATGACCACCAGCAGGATCACGCAGTAGTGGCAGATCCCGCCGCCGATGACCATGGAGTGCCAGACCTCGTGATAGCCGAACACCCGAGGGTTCGGGTCGGGCTTGTGGGTAACGAGCACCAGGGCGCCGAGCGAATAGAGCAGGCCCCCCGCGAATAAGAGGGCGAGGGTCGTGCCGGACAGGTAGTGGTAGATCTGCGGGGCACCGAGGACGGCGATCCACCCCAGCGCGATGTACATGAAGCCCGTGAGCACCTTGAGGCCGTCGATCCGAACCAGCTTCATGACGATGCCGGCGAGCGCGCCGGCCCACACCAGGCAGAGCATGACGATGCTGAGCGCACCGTGGAGGACGAGCAGGCTGAACGGGGTGTACGTCCCGGCGATCAGCACGAAGATCATGGAGTGGTCCAGCCGCTTCATCCGCGACAGCGCTTTGGGGGACCAGTGCAGACGGTGGTAGGCCGCCGAGGAGGCGTAGAGGCCGGCCAGTGCCACCGCGAAGATGATGACAGCCACTTTCGCCTTGGCGTTCGGCGCGATCAGGATCAACGCGATGCCCGCCGGGATGGAGGCGAAGAAGGCGATCTGGTGGAACCTGCCGCGCATGCGAGGCTTCGGCAGCGGCCCGGTGACTGTTGTCTCGGGAACCATGTGTCGCCTAGCGTACCAGCCAACCTACGGTACCGTAGGTTAGGCCACATGGGTTGCGACGCAAGGGGGATAGGCTGAGCTCTGTGAGCCTTCGGTGGCGAGAGCAGAACGCCTGGTGGCTGATCCTTCGCGTGGTGGTCGGTGGCCCCTGCCGTCTGCTAGTTCGACTTCGAACGGCCGGCGAAGAACATCTGCCCGCGCACGGAGGCGCGATCCTGACGGCGAACCACGTCAGCGTGCTGGACCCGATCTACGTCGCCTTGCCGCCGACCGATCGGGGCCGGACCATCCGCTACGTCGGGCTGGAGTCGTTGTTCGGCCCAACACCTGTCGGTTGGCTGCTGCGCAAGCTCGACCAGATCCCGGTTCGCCGGGGCGAACTCGGACAGACGGAAGCCATCGACGAACTGGCGCGGCACGTCGGCGACGGCCGGCTCACCGCCATCTCCGCGGAGGGCCGGGTCGGTGACGGGCCGCTCCAGCGGTTGAAGACGGGCGCCGCGAGGGCCTCGCTCGCCGCGAACACGCCGCTCATCCCGGTGGGCGTGTGGGGGACCCAGAGCCGTTGGCCAAGGACCGGCTTCACGCTCCGCCCGCCGCTCCGCCCGACGGTGGGGGTGGCGTTCGGACCGCCCATCCATCCGCACGGCGATCCCCACGACCGCGGCGATGTCGAACGCCTGACCGAAGAACTGGCGGCGGCGATGGCGGTCCAGATCGAACGGGCCAAGCGCCTGACCGGTCAGAGTCAGTAGCCCGTTCGAAGCAGCGGCAGGAGCCCCGCACCGCTGGGCGGAAACTTCGTGGGGTTGTAGCTCCACACTGTCCACCCGATGTCGTTCTGTCTGCAGAACTTGAGGAAGCCGGCGACGTCGGCCTGCCAGCCCGGGACCGGGGCATGGTGGCTCGTGTAGCCGAACGTGGTGAACTCGCCGACCCACAGCGGGAGGTCCCACGTTCGGGCTCGCCGCAGGTAGACGCGCATCCGGTACGCGCCGTCGGGGAGCCAGTCGTTCTGGTAGAAATGCGCCGAGTAGACGGCGTTCGGCAGGTCCGGCTTGCCGGTCAGCGAGAAGGCGTTCGAACGACGACTCAGGTTCTCCTCGAAGATCAGCAGCAGGTGCGGGTTCCCCGCGAGGATGGCCGAACCCACGCGTTCGTAGAAGCCCTTGAGGTCGAGGTCACCCGCCTTCAACCCACCGACGCCCGGGTACGGCGCGGTCAGCAGGTCATAGCCCTCGTTCAGCAGGTCCGCGCCCACCACCATCCGATCGGCGGCGTAACGCTTCGCCAGCATCGACCACGCATCAGCGAAACCCTGCTGGGCCAGGGCGGGCTGTTCGAAGAACGAACGCTCCCCCGACACCATCTGGGTGAGGCCGCCGCCGCTTGGGTAGAGCCAGGCGGGCATCCCGACGCCGCCGCAGATCTTGGCGCCGCTGTACAACGTGAAGTCGCGGAAGGCAGGCGACCACCGGATCTGGTGCATGTCCAGGATCACGGCGACACCGTGCGCAGCGAACGCCTTCACGATGCCGTCCACCGCCGCGAGATAGGTCTGGTTGTAGTGATGGGCACCGGTGGCGTCGGGCGGGGTCGGTTCGAGGTTCGCCCACGAGATGGTCAGCCGAACGGAGTTGAAGCCCCAGCTTGCGATGGTGGCGTACGCGGCGGGGTCGGGCGTGGACCAACCCGAACAGCCTCCGCGCCCGCCCTCGGCTCCCGTGCCGTGGTCCATGCCGGTGACGCCGACGCTGAGCAGCCTCACGGGATGATCGCCACGGTCCACGATGTTCGTGCCCACGGTGTGGAGCCAGCCGCCGATGTCGTGGACCGGCGCCTTGAGCTCGATCACCGGAGACGGCGTTGGGGGCGGCCTGGTCGTGGAGCGTGTCGGAGTCGTAGGGGTCGCGGTGGGGCCGGGCGCGGTGGGTTGCGTTCGAACGGCCGGACCCGAACTCGCGTGGAGGATGGCGACGCCGGCGCCGACGCCCCCCAGCAACGCGAGGACCACTGCCAGCCTGAGCGCCACGGAAACAGAAGAGATTCGCGCATACGACATCGCGTTCGACCCTACCTGGCGGAACGACCCTGCGCGTGTCGTCCGATACGCTGGTCGATGCGATGGCCACCTCCACCACCTCGACACCGCGCGCCAACCGTTCGGGTTCGCCCGATGCCGTCATCCGAACACGAGGGCTGACCAAGGTCTATCCGGGCGGCCTCAAGGCGGTCGACGCGCTGGACCTGAGCGTCGAACCGGGCGAGATCTTCGGGCTGCTGGGTCCGAACGGCGCCGGCAAGACGACGACGGTCGGCATGCTGACCACGCGCATCATCCCGACGGCAGGAAGCGCGATGGTGGGCGGCGTCGACGTCGTGCTGCATCCCGCGCTGGCCAAGCAGGCCATCGGGGTCGTGCCGCAGACGAACACCCTCGACCGTAGCCTGAGCGTGTGGGAGAACCTGTACTACCACGGACGGTATTTCGGGATGGGTTCGCGCGAGTCGAGGCGCCGGGCCGATCAGATCCTCGAACAGTTCCGCCTCTCCGACCGTTCGAAATCCGAGGTCCAGCAACTCTCGGGCGGGATGGCCCAGCGGCTGATGGTGGCGCGCGCGATCGTCCACAACCCGGCCACGCTGTTCCTGGACGAACCGACCGCGGGGCTCGACCCCCAGAGCCGCATCGCGCTGTGGGAGATCCTCGGCGAGCTGCACGCGAACGGCCAGACCATCCTGCTCACCACGCACTATATGGAGGAGGCGGACCAGCTCTGCAACCGGGTGGCGATCATGGATCATGGCCACATCCTGGCGCTCGACACGCCGGCGGAGCTGAAGCGTTCGATCGGCGCCGACACGGTCGTTCGAGTCTCCAGCGAGGGCGACCTGGAAGAGCTGGCCCGCCGGCTCGGCCAGATGCCGAACGCCACCAAGGCCAACGTCGGCGACGGCGTGGTGCGCGTGTACATGCGGGGTGCGCACGGCGCGTTGCCTGCGGCCATCGAGGCGGCGGAGGCGGGAGGGTTCGAGGTGACGGACCTTTCGGTGACCGAACCGACGCTTGAGACGGTGTTCATCACGCTGACCGGAAAGGACCTGCGGGAATGAGCGTCCTGGTGTCTCGCGAGGCTGCGGCGTTGCGTTCGTCACGAGCGGCGTCGGTCACGGCGTTCCGAGCCCTGTTGCTGCGGGATCTGCGCGTGTTGCAGAAGAACTTCGGAACGTTCGTGATCCGAACGGTCATGCAGCCGCTGCTGCTGGTGTTCGTGTTCACCTACGTCTTCCCCAAGATCGGCGAGGCCATCGGAGGGGGCGGCGGAGGACAGGCGTACTTCGCGACGCTGCTGGTGCCGGGCGTGGTGGCGACGTCGATGGTGTTCCAGGGGGTGCAGGCGGTGGCGTTGCCGCTGGTGCAGGAGTTCGGCTACACGCGCGAGATCGAGGACCGGGTGATGGCGCCGATGCCGGTGTGGGCGGTGGCCGTCGAGAAGATCACGTCGGGCGCCGTCCAGGGGCTGCTGGCCGCGCTGGTGGTGTTCCCGCTGGCGCTGTTCATCCCCGCCTCCCCGGTCCACCTGGCCATCCGGTGGGGCCTGCTCCTGACGATGGCGCCGCTGGCGAGCATCGTGGGCGCCGCGCTCGGGCTGACCATGGGAACGCTCATCAAGCCGCAACAGGTGCCGCTGCTGTTCAGCGTGGTCATCATCCCGATGACGTTCCTGGGCGCGACGTACTACCCGTGGGCTCGGCTGACGCCGATCCCGTGGCTCAAGGTGTTGGTGCTGATCAATCCGCTCGTGTACATGAGCGAAGGCTTCCGCGCCGCGCTCACCACCGGCGTCCCCCACATGCCGACGGTGGCGGTCTATGGCGCATTGGTCTTCTTCGCCGTCCTGATGACCTGGGTCGGCGTGTGGGGCTTCAAACGCCGCGTCCTGGCGTAGGGGGTTCGAACAATGCGGCAGCATCGAAGGGTAACGATCCTCAGCCTGCTCACCTCTTGCGTTCTCGCGGTGTCTGGCCTCTCGCCGAGCCAAGCGAGTACCCGCAAGACGTACTTCTGGCTTCGGCCAACCGGCCACGATCGTAGGAAGCGCGGACGGCGACCCCATAAGGGGAACGAAGGGCAACGACGTGATCGTCGGGCTTGGTGGAGGAGACTTGATAGACGGATTGGGAGGGGACGACCTCATCTGTGAGGGCGCCTGGCCCGACTACATCGATGGTGGACCTGGGAACGACCAGATCAGTGGCGGAACAGGGCCCGATCAGCTCCTCGGCGTGTCCGGCCCGACCGCCTCCTGGGCGGCGCCGACAACGATTGGATCAAGCCGGGGCCAGGCCGCGACACCGTGGTCGGCGGTCCGGGCAAGGATCTCGTGGACTACAACGATCAGCCGGGAGACACGCAGTGCTCGGTGGATGTCGATCTGTCGACCGGCATCGGTCGCGGCCCATGCTTCGGGACCGACCATCTGACGTCCATCGAGGACATCGACGGGAGCAGCGGCGCGGATCACCTTGTCGGAGACGCCGGCGCCAACTTCATCACCGATGAGGGCGGGGCCGGCGACCAAGTGTTCGGTATGGGTGGAGACGACTCGCTGCAGGGGCATTCGGATGGCGACTCCGCCGACGGAGGACCCGGGCGTCGATAGCTGTAGGAGCTTCTCCACCGTCCCGAACTGCGAAGCCAGCTCTCCAACGGCCGGAAGGGCTGATCGCGACTCTCTTGACGTTCGTGTCAGACCCCCGCGCTACCGTGGCCACAAGATGCCGGGCCAGGCTGCGACCCCGTTCGAACTGACACAACCGCTTGCTCAGATCCTGGCGATCCGAGTTCTTCCTGTTGCCCGGGCTCAACGCCACGTGGATCCTCGAACGCCTCGCCGGCCGAACGACTCTCCGCCCCACTGAGCGGCTGTTCCGGGCGATCGCCTTCAGCGTCGTCGTCTACGCCCTGGCAAGTCCCTGGCTCCTCCGGTTGGCGCATCGAGCACTTGAGCACAGGAAGATCTGGCCGTGGGAGCCCATCATCGGTTTCTCGCTTCTGGTGTTCCTCATCCCGGCGCTGGGAGGGATCGGCTGGGTCAAACTGCGCACATGGGAGCAGTTCAAGAGGCTGGTCCGCCGCCTCACGAACATCGACCCATCTCCTACCTCATGGGACTTCGTCCTCGGCAAGGGACAGGCCTACCTGATCAGAGCCAAGCTGCGCGACGGAGAGCGCGTCGCAGGTCTGTTCGGGCCGAACTCGAACGCGTCCCTGTATCCCGAAGCTCAGGATCTCTACATGGAACAGGCGTGGCGCCTGGACGAGGAAGGCCGTTTCATGCAAGCGTTGGAAGGCTCGCGAGGTCTGCTCCTCCGGCGGGAAGACGCCGACATCATAGAATTCTTGGAAGTGAGAGTTATGGAGGTGAACCAGAATGGCGAAGACAGCTAGATCGACCCCGCCCTCCACCAAGGTATCCAAGCCCACGAACAGTCGCGGCTATCAGGGAGGCCAGCTTCCGGCAGGGGAGATCGCCCCTCCTCCAGGTCCCGCAGCGGACGTTCCCGTTCGCACGAAGGAGCCCGCCAAGTAGCACCCGCTCAAACCCTCGCGTTGCCGCGGCGTTCGGCTGCCCACTTCAGGAGCTGGTCTGGATCCATGAAGTTGAGGATGCGGTCGCGTGGGATGCGAGCTTTGACGGCGGCGGCCAGGCCGTACTGCATGTAGTCGAGCTCGCCGACGCTGTGGGCGTCGGTGCCGATGCTGAGCCACACCCCCGCCTCCCGCGCCACCTCCATCAGTTCGGTGTCGAGGTCCTGCCGGTCTGGCGACGCGTCGAACTCCAACGCGATGCCCTCTGCCGCAGCCGTTTCGATGACACGAGGCCAGTCGGCTCGAACGCCCATCCGAACGTTGAACCGCCGTCCTCGCGGGTGGGCCAGGACGTGGACCAGACGGTTCCGAACAGCCGCCATCGCTCGCGAGGTCTGATCATCCGGCCGACGCAGCTTCGAATGGAACGCCCCGAGCACCAGCGCCAAGCGGGCCAGGCACCACGGGTCCATGTCACCCTCGCCCTCCAGGCCGAGGTTCATCTCGATCCCCTGCAACACCCGCAGGCCCGAACGCACTGCGGTGAGTTCGTCGTTCAGCGCGGCGATGTCCTCCGCCTGCCCAGCGAACCCCTCCTCGTCCATGCCGTGGGCGATGGGCAGGCCCTTGGAGTGGTCGGTGGTCAGCATGAATCGGTACCCGCGCCCCTCGCATGCCGCGGCCATCTCCCGGAGCGTGGCCTTGCCGTCGCTGTAGGTGGTGTGCATCTGGAGGTCGCCTCGCAGCTCGGCCACCCAGTCCGGCGCGGTGGCCAGGATCGAACGCGCTTCGCTGAGCGTCATGAACCCGCGCCGCAACTCCGGCGGCTCAAGCGGCTCGGGGGGCGAATCAGCCGCGAGCCACGAGTCAAGCAGCTGCGCCACCCACGGCCCGACGTTGCGGAGCTCGGTCAGCGAGCGGTTCTGTTCGACCAGCTCCATCGCTTCCTCGGGCCAGAAGTAGGCCGAACGAGCCGCCCTGGCCAGCGCGGTTTGACGGTGACCCTCCTCGCCCTCCGCCGCCACCGCCAGCAGCTCCGAAAGCTGCGCGTTCGTCAGCAAGGGCAAGGTCAGCGCGGAGGTGTCAGGACGTGGTCGCGTTCGGCGAGATAAGGGTGGAGCGCCGACGGAAGCACCACCGACCCGTCGCTCCGCTGGCCGTTCTCGAGCAGCGCGATGATCGTTCGGCCGATCGCGCTGAGCGTGCCGTTGAGCGTGTGGAGCGGACGGTTGCCTTCGGGGAGACGAACGCGACAGTCCAGCCGCCTCGCCTGGAAGTCCGTGGTGTTCGACGTCGAGGTGATCTCCCGGTACTTGCCCTGCGCGGGCAGCCACGCCTCGATGTCGTACTTCTTCGCCGCCGGTCCGCCGAGGTCACCGATGCACACGTTGACCACGCGGTACGGGATCTCCAGCGACTGCACCCACGCTTCCTCGATCGCGAGCAGGCGTTCGTGTTCGGCACCCGATTCCGAGGGCAGGACGAACGAGAACATCTCGAGCTTGTCGAACTGGTGCACGCGGAAGATGCCGCGGGTGTCCTTGCCGTACGTGCCGGCCTCGCGACGGAAGCACGTCGAGTAGCCCAGGTACCGCTGGGGCAGATCGGCGGGCTCCAAGATCTCGCCCATGTGCAGCGCGGCGAGCGGCACCTCGGACGTCCCCACCAGGTACAGGTCGTCGTCGCGGGTCAGATAGATCTGAGCCTCGTCCGTCGGCAGGAAGCCGGTCCCGAACATCGCCTCCTCGCGCACCAGCACCGGCGGCACGACCGGCGTGTAGCCATACGCGTCGGTGAAGTCGAACGCATACCGCACCAGCGCGAACTGCAGCCGCGCGGCCGGGCCCATGAGGTAGGCGAACCGCGCGCCGGACGTTCGCACGCCGCGGTCGGTGTCGATCATCCCGAGAGCCTCGCCCAGCGCGAGGTGGTCGAGCGGCTGGAAGTCGAACCCCCGCTTCTCGCCGACCTCCTTCACCACGACGTTGTCCTCCTCGGTCCGTCCGTCTGGCGCGGTGGGGTCCGGGACGTTCGGCAGGCGGCTCGCGTGGTGCTGCAACTCCTCCTCGACCCGGGCCAGTTCGGGCTCCAGCGTCTTCAGTTCGGCCGAGACCTCGCGAAGCTTGGCGATCAACTCGCGCTTGTCCTCGCCCGAGGCCTGCGCGACCTCCTTCGACCCACGATTCTGTTCGGCCCGCAACGCTTCGACTCGAACGGTCAACGAACGCCGCTCCTCATCCAGAAGGAGCACGCGGTCCAACGCCTCCGCCGCCCCCCGCCGGGCCAGCGCGTGACGGTAGGGTTCGGGGTCCTCCCTGATGGCCTTCAGATCCAGCACGCCACATCACCCGCTTGAGTCGAACGTCGACCGCCTGATGTTCTAGCGTACCGGCCGACGATTGGCCGATGTCGACATCAACCCGATGGGCCGCCGTAGTGGAACGTCACTAGACAGTTCGGGCCCGCCGCGACGTACAAGGCGGAATCGACCGAACCCGGCCCCACGTTCGAGGTGCCGTAGACGAGCATCCCCCATGGGGGGAGTGAGCCCACGTGACCGTCCCCGTCAAAGAACACCCACGAGAGGCGCCCGATCCGGTGCAGCGGCAGGTCGGAGCGGAGCCCCAGCTGACTCGCGCACCGAAGGGTCCCAGGGTCGCCGAAGCAGGAGTCATCGCGGCAGTAGGGCGTGCCACGGTAGTCGATCCCGCCCGGCACGATCGGCCGAACAGCCCATAAGGTCACGCCGATCATCGATACAACCAGTGCCCCGCCGCAGAACCCAACCAAGACCCTCTTCCGAGCCAAGTCCATCTCCCGGAAGCCGTAGAAGAGCGGTATGGCGATCAGCCCGAGAACGAACAGAGCTGCCAGGGCGAGGAGGAGGCGTCCGATTGACATGGGCACACCCTAGACGTCGGAGCCGAGCGGAACGTTGGCTGGCGGGCGAACTCGCAAGTCAGCTGGCCTCGGCGGTGGTCGTTCGAGCTCCTCGGCCCATGGCTTCGCGGATGGCCTGCTCCTCCTCGTCGGACAGGTTGTGGATGCTGGTGCCGTTCTGCACCTGCTTGGCGTAGCACCGCGCGTCCTGTCGGCCGTTGATCGAGGTGATCACGATGCCGCTGGAGTGCTCGTCGAGCAGCGCCGCGGAGAACGACAGCCGCCCCCCCATGTCCTCGAACGCGTCGAACCGGACCACCGCCCAGTGCTGCAGCCCGCCCTGGAACAGCTCGGCCAGACGGCGTTCGCCTGCCGCAAGCTGGCGCACCGCACCCTCCAGCCGCTGGATGGACTTGGCCTGCGCGTCGAGCAGCGCCTTCACGGTCTCCGCCGGCGGGTTGGCCGAACGCGACCCCTTCCGGAGCATTCGGTAGGCGAGCAGCCCCACGGCCAGCGCCGAAAGCGCCAGCGCCACCACCACCAGGATCGAAAGGACGTTGTTCGAAAGCGTCATGCGCACCACGAGCCTTCACACAAGGGGAAAGGCGAAGTATACCCTCGGCGCATGAGCGGACCGGCGGCGGCGAAGGGCTGAGCGATGCGCCTGGCCTACTTCGACTGCTTCGCCGGCATCTCGGGGCACATGGCGCTGGGCGCGCTGGTCGACGCCGGCGCCGACCTCGACGCCATCTCGGAAGCGCTCGCCTCCCTCCCCGTGGGGAGCGCGCTGTTCGAACGCGAACGGATCGACGTGCACGGCCTGTCCGCGACCCGCGTCCACATCCGTTCGAGGCCCGAGGCGGTCATCCACACCTACGGCAGCATCCGCAGCATCCTGGACCAGGCCGACCTGCCCGACGAGGTGCGCCGAACGTCCCAGCGCATCTTCCGGCGGCTGGCCGAGGCGGAGGCTCGCGTCCACTCCAAGGAGATCGACGTCGTCACCTTCCACGAGTACGGCGATATCGAGGCGCTCGCCTCCATCGTGGGCTGCGCGGTGGCGCTGCACGAACTTGGGATCGAACGCGTCTACTCCTCGCCCATTCCCACCGGCATGGGGATGGCGAGGACCGATCACGGCATGATGCCGATCCCCTCGCCTGAGGTGATGGATATCCTTCAGGGCGTCCCGAGCTTCTCCCGAGGCATCCCCATCGAACTCACCACCCCGACCGGCGCCGCCATCCTCACCGCCGTCGCGGAGGGCTACGGCGACATGCCCTTGATGAGGTCGGAACGCGTGGGCTACGGCGCAGGCCTCTACCGGCTGGACTTCCCCCACGTCGTTCGGCTCATCGTCGGCGAGGAGCTGCAGACGGCATCCGAACGCACCGCGCCGCAGCGAGACCTCCTTCTCCAGACGAACATCGTGGACCGATCGGGCGGCATCTCCGAGTTGCTTGCCGGATTGCTCTCGCTCGGCGCGCGTGACGTGTGGACGGCGGAGGTTCACCTCCACGACGGGACGCCGGCGACGCGCGTGTCCGTCGTGGCGCCGGTGGAGCGCGGGGCCGCCATCGCGGACCGCCTCGCGGCGCACGACGGCGCCGGTCCGGTGGGCTCCGTCCCGTTCGACATCCAGCTCTGAGACACGTTCGAGCTACGACGAACGAACGCCCGCTGATCGGACCTGTCTACCTGGCTATTTGAAGATGGAGACTCCGCCGGGGCCGATGAGCAGCCCGACGATGATCAGCACGATGCCCATCAGTACGCCGCCTCGCAGGATGGTCACGATGCCCGCGATGATCAGGACCACCGCAAGGAGCCACAGCAGCGACGCCGCGCCGCCGTTCAGGCCGAGCAGTCCGACCGCAGCCGTCAGGAAGGCCATGTCCTCTCTCCTCTCCTCCAACGGGGCGCCGGAAGTTCGGTACTCGCAAACCGTTCCCTCGGGACAACCGCCGCAATCCCTACCGAGCGGTAGCTATCTAGGCAAGCTTGAGGCGACGGAGCTTCTGTTCGTACATCGCGGTGCACGCCCCACCGGCTGGCCACGATGACGCGGGACCCGTCCCGCGTGGCGTGGACGAGCTCGCCCTCCCATCGCCCCGCGCTCAGCAGGGCCTCCTGGACCTTCGAAGGGAACGGGGAACTTCGTGTCCAGGAAAGTCTCGGTGAACCCACCCAGAAGCTCCTCGCGCATCCAGCCGTACAGGGCGTTCGGCGGCGCGGTTCCAGAACGCGATGCGGCCGTTCATGCCCCGGACCACCACCGCGTCTGAGGCCACGTCCAGGAGCTGCAGCTGCCCGCGGGTCACCTCGCTCTGGCGGGCCAGCGCCTGCGCCAAGAGATCGAACCCCGCCTCGCTTTCGAGCAACACATCGTCCTGGTCGTGGCGATCGGTGACGTCGCGCGCCACCGCGTACATCAGGTCCTCACCCGTCGCCGGCATGGCGCACCACGACAGCCACCGGTACGACCCGTTCGGCATGTCGGAACCGGCTCTCCCAGGACACCTGGTCCTGCGCCTCGCGAACCTCCGCCAGCCGCTCTCCGGTCCCCTCACGATCCGCGGGGTGGATGAAGTCCAGCACCGGCCTCGAACGCAACTCGGCGCCGGACACGCCGAACGTCCGTTCCCACGCCGGGTTCAACTGACGGAAGTACCCGTCCGCGCCGACCACACAGAGCAGGTCGAGAGCGATGGAGAACAGGCGGTCGCGTTCGACCGCAGCGAGATCAGGGCACGACGGACGCTTCACGCGGACATTCATACCCTCCAACTCGGCCGATCGCCCCCTGTTTCGGTGAGGGTTGTTCGTCACGTCACGAAGGCCGGATCGCCGCGTGTCGGGCATATGGGGGAGGGCCGAATCGGGGGATTGCATCTCGGCCCGCGAAGACGAAGCTATGCGAAATGCCGAACGTCTCCCCGCTCGCCGCCTCCATCTCCTCGACCAGGGACTATGACACCGACGTCGAACGGGTGCTGGCCCTGGTCCACGAGCACTTCGGCGTCTCGCTCCGGTTCGAGCCCGTCACCGTTCCCCGGCTGGCCGGCGCCCCGGGCCTGCCAGTGGAGACCTCCGACGGGCGACGCCACGGCTGGCTCTGCATGCCCTCGCCTCGGGGGAGCCTGCGGGCGCCGGAGGCCGGCGTCCAGGTGCTCCGGTTCGCCGCGCGCCTCATCGCCGGGGAGATCGAACGGACCGCCGGGCCGCGTTCGGACAGTGCCGAGATCCAGTGGGTGCTGGACGGGCGGGAGATCCAGACCGCGTTCCAGCCCATCTTCGATCTGGCAACCGGAACCGTCGTGGGAGCCGAGGCGCTGTCGCGGTTCCCGGCGCGGCCCGATCGCCCGGTGGACCGGTGGTTCGCCGCGGCCTCCACCGTGGGCCTCGGCATCGACCTGGAGACCCTGGCCGTGGAGGTTGCCCTGGAGGAGCTCGCCCACATCCCGCCCACCGCGGCGGTGTGGGTGAACGTGTCGGCCGACGCGCTGTGTTCGACCCGGCTATGGGACGCGCTGGAGGGCGTCCCGCTCACCCGGATCGTGTTCGAGCTCACCGAACACGTCCCGGTCGACGACTACGAGGTCCTGGCCGAGTCCATCGAACGCCTCCGGGCCCGGGGCGGACGCCTCGCGGTGGACGACGTGGGGGCCGGGTTCGCCACGCTCCGCCACATCATCCGTCTCGCCCCCGACATCGTGAAGCTCGACATCAGTCTCATCCGCGGCATCGACACCGATCCCGTTCGGCGTTCGCTGACCGCATCGCTCATCTGGTTCGCCGCGCAGATCGACGCGGTGGTGACGGCGGAGGGCATCGAGACCCCGTCGCAGCTGGAGGCCGTCCAGAGCCTCGGCGTGGCCTACGCCCAGGGCTTCTACCTGGCGCTGCCACGGGCGGCGGCCGACGTGTCCGGACCGCATCCATGGATCGATCGCCACATCCGCCGGCACGCCCGGTCCCGGCGGCGATGGACCGTCAACAGCGGACGGCAGGCAGAACGTCCGGTGGCCGCGGCCGCTGAGCGAAGTCGAAGTCGCTCGACAGGTCACCGATGTTCGAATCGCGGCCGGTGAGCGGAGTCAGGCCGAACAGGTTCTCGATGAAGTGCGACATCGAATCGAACTCCCCAAGTTCGTGGTCGATGTGGCCCTGCAGCGCGTAGGGCGAGATCACCAGCAGCGGCACGCGGAACCCCAGCCCGAACCCGTCCACCACCGGCGGCTTGACGTGGTCGTAGAACCCGCCCCACTCGTCCCACGTCACGAAGATCGCCGTGTCCTTCCACATCGAACTCTGCATGACGGCGTCCACGACCTGCGTCGTCCAGTTCTGCCCCTGGCACACGCTGGTACGGAACTTGGGGTGTTCGGAGTCCTCGAACCGCGGCGTGACCCACGTCACCGCGGGGAGCTTGCCGGCCTTGATGTCGGCGACCAGGTTGTCCACGGGTCGGACGTGCTGGCTCCATTGCGAGGTGGTGCGGATGTGGTTCACCGCGTCGTACGCCGACCACAGATAGCCCTTCTGGAGCGGCGTGGATGAGTAGAAGGACCACCCCTCGCCGGCGGCGTTCAGGCGGTCGCCCACCGTGGGGAAGTCGAAACACGGCCTGACCTGCTGCGTCCCACTGCCCGAGTCCACCACGATGCGTTCGGCGGGCGCGGCATCGCAGCCCCACACCCGCGTTCGACCGGGGAGGATGTCGTCGTGGATCGGGTCGTCGTGCGCGCCGCCCGACTGCCCGCCGATGAGGAACAGGTGGTTGGGGAACGACGGCCCGGCCTCGGAGGAGAAGAAGTTGTCGGCCAGCACGAAGTCGTGGGCCCACCGGTAGTAGTTCGCCAGCTGGACGGCTGAGAACTGCGAGTACGCCGCCTGCGCCACGAACCCGTTGCGGGCGAACCCGTCGATCTTCCCGCCGTCCAGGTCCCGAACGTAGTCCGGATGATGGTGCGGGAGGTCGCCCGCCACCGTGTCCGTGGCCAGGGACAGCGTCACCTTCTGCCCGTGGCTCATCCCGGTGGTCGTACCGTTCGCTCCGGGGAAACGGCCGAACAGGTTGTCGAAGCTGCGGTTCTCCTTGAACAGGATGATGACGTGTTTGATGGGCCAATTCTTCGGCGACGGCGCGGCCGGAGAGCTCGAACAGGCCGCCGCTACCACCGCGAGCGTAGCGAGAACGGCGAACGATCTGGCCGGCCGGTACACGGGGGGCGTTCGGGGCACGGCGGAGCGACGTTCTCCTCGGGAGATGGAATCCGTAAGCTACGGGTGGCCTGAGTATAGGGAACGGAGGGGGATGTCCGCCACGCTCCAGACCGAGGCGCCCACCAAGGGGAGCGCCGAACGCGAACACCGTCTGCCCGCGGTGCTGACGACCATTGCCCTGGTGCTGACGGCGGGGGGGATGCTGCTGCTGCTGGCCTGGCAGTTCCTGACCGACGCGAACCACGTCGCCGTGACCCGGGATCCCGCCTGGTACACGTGGCGGACCGAACTCCTGCTGGGTTCGAAGCCGAGCCTGCTCATCAGCCGCCACGGACCGCTCTCCATCTTCTCCGGCGGGTACCGTGTAACCACCCCCGTCATCGGCGCGCTGCTCAGCCGGATGGGGAACCTTCACCCCTACACGTTCACCGTGCTGCTCCAGGCGGGCCTGCCCGCGCTGATCGCGCTGGCCCTGGCAGCGTTCGCCTACCAGCAGCGCCGCGACGGGCTGCTCGCGGTCCTGACGGCGGTGGCGTCCGTCGCGCTACTCCTGACCATCCCGTTCATCGGCTACCTGGACAACCTGATGGCGCTGTTCCTAGTGGCGCTCTGCCTGCCCCTGCTGCAGCCGGCGCGCGAGGCATGGGGACCTCGAACGGGGATCGTGCTGCTGCTGTTCCTGGCGATGCTGACCCACCCCACCACCACGACCATCTTCGTCCTGGTGCTGGCGGGGGCGGCGATCATCCAGCTGGTGGCGAGCCGGTTCGATCTCAAGGGAACGCTCCGCCGCGAAGGTCCGGCCCTTGGCGCTGCGGTGGCGGGCGTGGTGCTGGGAGGGGCGGCCTGGAAGCTCGGCCTGTGGGGGCCGGCGGCATCGTTCGGTGACGCCGTGGACATCCCGCCCTACCCCAAGGCCTATTTCCTGGTCCGGCTGCACCAGTGGGTGGCGAGCCTCCAACTGCGGTACACCGGGCCGCTCCTGGTGATCGGTCTGGCCTTCCTGCTGTGGGAGATCGTTCGGCGCAGGCCCGTAGGCGAGCACGGCCGGATCACGCTGCTGTGGTTGGTGCCGCTGGCGGGGGTGTTCGGGTTCGTGACGGGGCTCACCTACACCTATTACCGCTTCCTCAACGCGAGCCTGGCGCCGATGCTCCTGCTCGGACTGGGGGCGTGGGTGCTTCCTGCCGTCCTGCTCAGGCGGGGCGGATGGTGGCGCATCGGCGCGGTTCTGACGCTGGCCGCCTCGGTCGCGCTGCTCGTGCCGATGTTCCGCTCGGGCCTCCGCCGGTGGGACGGCTCCTCCGAGTGGCTCGGCCGGAGGACCCGCGTGGCGATGGCCGCGACGTCCGCCTACGCGGCGAACGAACCGGGGCGGCCGCTCGTGTTCGTCATCCATCCACAGGCGAAGCTAGTGCGGGTGTTCGGCCTGGCCAGGCAGTTCACGGACTTCCTGCAAGGGGGGCTGACCGGAGAAGAGATCTCGCGAACCTCGGTGTTCGTCGGCGAGTTCACCGATTACCTGGCGAACCGTCCGACCGCCACGAACAGCCCCGACTTCGACGAACTGTCACGAGCCTCGCTGGCGGACGTTCGGGCCGCCACGGCCGGCAAGCCGGCGCCGGTGGTGATCTACCTCCGCGAGTTCAACCACGGCCTGAAGCACTACCCGCAGGCAGGCGACGGGACCCGGATCCGCGACGACGTCGTCATCGTCGGCGGGCCCAACGTGGCCCCGCTGTCGAACCCGGGCGCGGCTGCGGCGCAGCAGGCGGCGGATCAGGCAACCGCGCAGCTCGCCGCCCACCCGGGGCTGTTCGCGGACACCTCGCACACCCTTCGCGTGGCGGGCGTGCTGCTGCTGCTCCTGACGCTGCCGGGCCTGCTGGCGGCGCGGTGGTTCGGACTCCGAAGGCTGCCGCTCCTGTTGGGGACGGTGCCGGGGATGTCGCTGGCCATGACGGCGGGGTGGGGCGTGCTGCTGGTCGCGTTGCACGGCGGTGCGTTCTCCGGCGGCACGGCGTGGACGGCGTTCGTCCTGGCGACGGCGACGGGAGCATTGCTGGGGGCGGCATCGTGGCGGCGCGGCAAGCGACACCCCCCACGAACGGGAGCATCCTCACCGCCCGCGACCCTCGATTCGCCGGACCTCGTTTAGGCTGGTCTCCTCAAAAGTCCGTTCGACATCACCGGGGGGGTTCGGGCATGGCCGGCAAGCTTTCTCCTGCATCACTCGCACGCTCCAGCGCGCGTCGTCCGTGGGTCGTGGTGGGCGTGTGGGTCGCCCTGTTCGTGGTGGGCGGCATCCTGTCCAAGGCCTTCCTGTCGGACGCCCTGACCACATCGGCGGACTTCACCAACCATCCCGAATCGCGCCAGGCCCAGCAGCTCCTCGAGCAGCGTCTGACCGGCCCCCGCCACGCCAACGAGATCGTCATCATCCACAGCGACGGCGCCACCGTCGACGATCCGGGCTTCCAGAATGACGTCGAAAAGCTGGCCGCCGCGGTTCGCGCGACCCATGTGGTCGAGCGCGTGTCGGCCTTCCCGCAGAGTCCCGACCCGTCGGTCGTGTCGAAGGACCGTCACACGGAGCTGATGCCGGTGGTCATGTCCGGCTCCATCGACGACGCCACGAACAACATCGATAAGGTTCTGGCCGTGACGCTGCACGCGCAGCAGCCGGCCGGCTTCCGCGTGCTGGTGGCGGGCGAGGCCACGGCGGGCGACGACTTCAAGACCCTCGCCGAGAACGACCTCAAGAAGGGCGAGGGGTTCGGCATCATCATGGCGCTGCTGATCCTGCTGGTGGTGTTCGGCGCGGTGGCCGCGGCGGTTGTCCCGATCATCCTGGCCGTGATGTCCATCGCCATCGCCACCGGCATCGTCGCCGTGATCGGCCAGATCCTGCCGTTCTCGTTCTTCGTCACGAACATGATCACGATGATGGGCCTGGCCGTCGGGATCGACTATTCGCTGTTCATCATCTCCCGGTATCGGGAGGAGCGAAGTCACGGCAAGGAGAAGCTCGACGCCATCGAGGCGGCGGGCGCGACGGCCAGCCGAGCGGTGTTCTTCAGCGGCATGACGGTGATGCTGGCGCTCCTCGGCATGCTCATCGTCCCGACCACCATCTTCCGTTCCCTGGCCCTCGGGGCGATCTCGGTGGTGCTGGTGGCGGTGCTGGCCTCGCTGACGTTGCTGCCGGCGGTGCTCGGCCTCATGGGCGACCATGTGAACGCGCTGCGGGTGTTCCGGCGCAGGGGTTCGAAGCCGGCGGCCGACAGCGAACGCGGCTTCTGGACGTGGGCGGCACGCAAGGTGATGGCCAAGCCGGTCATCAGCCTTGTGGTCGCCGCGGGCATCCTGGTGGCCGCCGGTGCGTCACTGTTCGGCATCCGAACGGGCTTCTCCGGCGTGTCAACCCTCCCCGACGGCGTCCAGTCGAAGCAGGCGTTCGAGGTCCTGGCGAAGCAGTTCTCCGGCGGCCTGACCCAGCCCGCGCAGCTCGTCATCGACGGGCCGGTGACCTCAGCCAAGGTCACGGCGGCCATCCAGGCGCTGGAGACGAAGCTCGCGACCGACCCTGCGTTCGGTCCGCCCGCGCCGCTGGTGACCGGAATGTCCGACGCGAACATCGGCCTGATCAGCGTGCCCTTGGCGGGCGACCCCGCGACCGCCCAGGCCGCGGACGCGGTCCGGCGGTTGCGTTCGACCTACATCCCGGCGGCATTCGCCGGCTCGGGCGCGCGGGTGCTGGTGGGCGGCCAGCCCGCGGTGGCGGTGGACTTCTTCCACCTGACGAACCATTTCACGCCGATCGCGTTCGTGTTCGTGCTGGGGCTGTCGTTCCTGCTGCTGATGGTGGTATTCCGCTCTCTGGTGGTTCCGCTAAAGGCCATCATCCTGAACCTGCTGTCGGTCGGCGCCGCGTACGGGCTGATCGTGCTGGTCAACCAGAAGGGCGCGCTGTCCGGCGTGACGGGCTTCCAGCGGGTCGATGTCATCGAGGCGTGGCTGCCGCTGTTCCTGTTCTCGGTGCTGTTCGGGCTGTCGATGGACTACCACGTGTTCCTGTTGTCGAGGATCCGCGAACGGTACGACCACACGCACGACAACGCCGGCGCGGTGGCGTTCGGGCTCCGTTCGACCGGCGGCATCATCACCGGCGCCGCCCTGATCATGGTGGCGGTGTTCGCCGGCTTCGCCGCGGGCCATCTGGTGTCGCTGCAAGAGATGGGCTTTGGCCTGGCGGTGGCGGTGTTACTGGACGCCACCATCGTCCGTTCGGTCCTGGTGCCGGCGACCATGGAACTCCTGGGCGACCGAAACTGGTACCTGCCCCGGTGGCTGCAGTGGCTCCCCCAGATCCGCGTCGAGTCTCAGGAGGCGCAGCACGCCGAAGCCGAACTCGAACACCACGGCGAGCTCGCCGGCGTGAAGGAGTAACGGCTCGCCAGCTCCCGGGTCAGCCCTGTCGATCCATGCCTCAGGTGGTCGAGGGACCGGGGCAGCGGCGGAAGCTGAATGGGTGTTGGTGGCCTTCGCCGTATCCAAGGCCATCAAAGAACAAGACCCGTAGCTCCGTCGAGCCGTTGCACCGGGCAACCTCCGGCCAGAGGCGCGTGTTCTGATGGGTGTATGCAGGGGGAGGGGACAGCGGCGAACGAGGCCGAGGACGCCGCATCCCCCGCGGCCGCACAGGCCGCGGACCCGCTTCGAGCCGCATTCGAGGCTCACTACGAGGGCCTGGTTCGGCTGTGTTCGCTCCTGGCGGGCCGGCGAGAGGATGGAGAGGAGATCGTGCAAGAGGCGTTCGCCCGGCTGGCTCGAGATCCCACACGACTGGCATCGCTCCCGCCCGAAGCAGTCGAACCCTACCTGCGGAGGACGGCGGTGAACGTGTGGAAGAACCGGTGGCGCCGTCTCCGTGTGGAGCAGCGGCACCGCCTGAAAGCAGGA
>DAIMKN010000009.1:0-3253 GCA_036721725.1 Actinomycetota bacterium | reverse complement strand
TACGGGCGCTCCGCCCGACGACGCGGCCTGGGCCGCGGTCCACGAACGCATCGCACGGCAGAGCCGTGTGGCTCGGGGCCGCAAGACGATCGGCGTGGTCACCGTGGCGCTGGCGCTCACCGCGGGCGGCCTCGGTCTGGCCGGAGTGGCGTTCTACGGCCACCCTCCGCTCCCCACTCCTCATCCGCCCCTCCCCACTCCCCTTGTCTCTGGATCCAACGGCCCGCTCATGTTCGTTCGGTCAACGTCGTCCAGTCAGCTGGGCGTGGACAACACCGAGATCGAGGCTGCGTCCTCGAACGGCATCGGCGTCACGAACCTGACGCGAACCGCAGCGGCGGAGGACGCGCCGGCGTGGTCGGCGGACGGCACCCGCGTCGCCTTCCTCAGACAGTCCGCCGGGCTCGAGCCAGGCAGCGGCTCGGCGTCGATCTCGGCGGGGGTGTTCACGATGAGCGCTGATGGCTCGAACCTGCGCGAGATCCTGCGGTGCCCGGCGGCGCCCTGCCGGATCTCCGACCTGGCGTGGTCGCCGGACGCCGCAAGGATCGCCTTCATCGCTGATGCATCGAAGAACAGCGACGGCGGCGTCTTCCCCGCTTCGGCCCTGGAAGTGATGAACTCGGACGGGAGCGGGCGCCGGGTCCTGTGCACGTACGACCGATGCGACCACGCTCAGGGGATCGCCGCTCCGGCCTGGTCGCCCGATGGCACGCGCATCGCATTCTCCAACCAGGGCGTGAGCCGGTTCCTTGGGATCGGGCTCCCCCAGAGTTGGATCTCCGTGATCCGGGCGGACGGCACGGGTCTGCGGAAGCTGACCGAACAGAACTGTCGCCTCGGTTCCAGGGACGCGAAGGGCTGTTCGTTCTTCGACAGCTCGCCGGCTTGGTCCCCGGACGGCGCCTGGGTCGCGTTCAGCCGGATCGGTCCTGGAGCCGCCGATCGTTTGGGTCCGCGTGGATCGTTGCTCGAGATCGTCCGGCCCGACGGCACGAGCCTGCGGACCCTCGATACCTGTCTCAACAGCGATGGGTGCGCCGGCGAGGATGCTCTGGCCTGGTCGCCGGATGGGAAGCGCATCGCCTACGCCGGGGCCTACAACTCCTGGATCCAGCTCGTGAAACTGGACGGTTCGGGACGGGTCACCCTCAAGACGTGCGGGACGCAGGGATGCGTGCGCCCCACGGCGCCGGTGTGGTCCCCCGACGGCAGACAACTGGCCTTCCTGGAGAACGCGGTTCCGCCATCTGTCTACGTCCTGCGCCTCGACGGGTCCGGCCTGCACCGGGTGGCGGCTGATGTTCGATGCTGCCTGGCGTGGCTCCCCGCAACCTCCGGTGTCGTGGTCGGCTCGCCCCCCGCGCCGCCACCGACAGCCTCGCCATCTCTGGGCCCGGAGCCGGGACTGATCGCGTTCGCCTGGGACCGGGCCAGCCCGAACGAGGACATGGCGATGGACATCTACACCATCCGGACCGACGGCTCGCACCTCACCCGCCTGACGGATACGACGGGGTTCGACGGCAACCCCGTGTGGTCCCCCGACGGGACCATGATCCTGTTCCAAAGTGACCGGCCGGGCGTCAAGAACACGAACGTGTTCGTCATGAACGCCGCCGGCTCGGATCAGCGAGCGTTGACCGACTTCTCCGAAGGGGCTGGGCCAGCGAGATGGGCTCCCGACGGGCGTCAGATCGTCTTCTCCGGCGGCGTCGGGGGCGGACAGGCCATCTTCGTCATGCCGGTCAGCGGCGGAACGCCTCATCAGCTCACGCAGCCCAACCGGAACGGAGGAGGCTTCGAGCCGAGCTGGTCACCGGACGGCTCCACCATCGCCTTCTCCGATGACCTCCCCGGCGGCGCCGCCATCTATCTGATGGCTCCGGACGGATCGAACCTGCGACGCCTGGCGAACCTCCCGGGCTCCATGGAGGCGGCCAGGTGGCTCCCGGGCAGCTGGCTGGCGTTCTCCTGGTTCACCTCCGCAGGAAGAAGCGCCTACGAGATCAGGCTGGACGGAACGGGCCTGCGGCGGTTGCAGGGCTCCGCAGCCTCATCGTGGTACGGCGCGTCGTCGCCGGATGGAACGGAGATCGTCTTCTCCCGCCAGTTCGGCCTCCAGCGCGAGGCGTTGTTCCGGGCGAACGCGGACGGCTCCGCCCCTCAGCGCATCACCAAGGCTCCCGGCACCTATAGCGACCCGGCCTGGCAGCCCGTACCTTGAACATTCGACGCTACGCGGGGGGCGGCGGACCGAGGATCTGGTCGACGTTCAGTTCGAAGCCGGGGAGGAGCGGTGAGGTCAGGCGTTCGCCTCGCATGACGAACACCGGGTCGGCGAAGGACTCGCCGACGAGTCGGTAGATCTCGATGCGTTCGGCGTCCAGGTTCACGAACCAGAACTCGGGGACGCCGAACTGCTCGAAGACCCGGCGTTTGCGCACCAGGTCATGGCGGATGGTGCTGGGCGAGGAGACCTCGACCACCAGATCGACCGCCTTGAGGAACCGGTCCTCGGAGAGGTCGTCCCGGTTCGGCCCGACGTAGATGACGTCCGGCTCCAGGACGTCACGGTCGGAGAAGCGCACGTCCATCGGAGCCGGATACGCCTGACCACCACTCTGCACAGCGAACGCGTGCAGAGCCGCGGCGATCTCGACCACGGCCCGCTGATGTCGTTTGCCGGGTGAGGGGCTCACGACGAGCTCGCCGTCGATGAGCTCGCGGATGACGTTGTCCGGCTCCCCGGCGAACATCTCCACCAGATCGTCGTAGGTGAGTCCCGTTCGCCCGCCCGGCTGCCTCGCCATCCACCGCCTCCTCGTTCGAGTTCGACCACCCCGCGAACGTTACGGCCAGCCTACGACAACGTCTCAGGCGGGGAGCGGCTCCTCCAGGAGAAGCCGAACACTCGCGGGGAGATCGCCTGAGGCGAGGTCGGCGAGCGTCACCGAGCCGAGGACCGAACGGAGCGTCGAAGCCACCGCCATCCACACGTCGCGCAGCCCTCGGCCGGCCCGGGGTAGGACAGGTCCTCGGCCCGGACGTCCTGGACCGTGGACAGCGAACCTTCCACCGCCTCGATGACATCGGCCACCGTGATGTCCTCCGGCGCCAGGGTCAGCTGGAACCCTCCGTCCGAGCCGCGGTGGCTTCGCACCAATCGCGCGTGGCGGAGGTCCGTCAGGATGTTCAGCAGGAACTTCAGCGGGATGCCCTGGGCCTGGGCGATGCGTTCGCCCTTCACCAG